>NZ_JBKHUI010000059.1:0-204 GCF_046569695.1 Kluyvera sp. 142486 | reverse complement strand
GCAGTAGACACACCCAAGCGGGAATAGCTCAGTTGGTAGAGCACGACCTTGCCAAGGTCGGGGTCGCGAGTTCGAGTCTCGTTTCCCGCTCCAAAATTTGAAAGTAGTCGCAGTAGACACACCCAAGCGGGAATAGCTCAGTTGGTAGAGCACGACCTTGCCAAGGTCGGGGTCGCGAGTTCGAGTCTCGTTTCCCGCTCCAAA
>NZ_JBKHUI010000058.1:0-211 GCF_046569695.1 Kluyvera sp. 142486 | reverse complement strand
ATCTCAAAACTTACCTTCGGGTGACGTTTGAGATATTTGCTCTTTAAAAATCTGGATCAAGCTGAAAATTGAAACAGCACACTGAACTCTGTTCTCCGTAATAAGAACAGACTGAGGTGTGTTTGAGTCTCTCAAATTTTTGCAGCGCGATGATGAATCGAAAGAAACATCTTCGGGTTGTGAGGTTAAGCGACTAAGCGTACACGGTGGA
>NZ_JBKHUI010000057.1:0-213 GCF_046569695.1 Kluyvera sp. 142486 | reverse complement strand
GGGAATATTGCACAATGGGCGCAAGCCTGATGCAGCCATGCCGCGTGTATGAAGAAGGCCTTCGGGTTGTAAAGTACTTTCAGCGAGGAGGAAGGCATTAAGGTTAATAACCTTAGTGATTGACGTTACTCGCAGAAGAAGCACCGGCTAACTCCGTGCCAGCAGCCGCGGTAATACGGAGGGTGCAAGCGTTAATCGGAATTACTGGGCGTA
>NZ_JBKHUI010000056.1:0-217 GCF_046569695.1 Kluyvera sp. 142486 | reverse complement strand
GCTGGGTGTGTAAGCGTAGCGATACGTTGAGCTAACCAGTACTAATGAACCGTGAGGCTTAACCTTACAACGCCGAAGATGTTTTGGCGAAGAGACATTGATATTCAGCTTGATTACAGATGATATCGACATGCTGAGGCGTGTTGATAAACAGAATTTGCCTGGCGGCTGTAGCGCGGTGGTCCCACCTGACCCCATGCCGAACTCAGAAGTGAAA
>NZ_JBKHUI010000055.1:0-229 GCF_046569695.1 Kluyvera sp. 142486 | reverse complement strand
AAAACTCAAATGAATTGACGGGGGCCCGCACAAGCGGTGGAGCATGTGGTTTAATTCGATGCAACGCGAAGAACCTTACCTACTCTTGACATCCACGGAATTTAGCAGAGATGCTTTAGTGCCTTCGGGAACCGTGAGACAGGTGCTGCATGGCTGTCGTCAGCTCGTGTTGTGAAATGTTGGGTTAAGTCCCGCAACGAGCGCAACCCTTATCCTTTGTTGCCAGCGG
>NZ_JBKHUI010000054.1:0-239 GCF_046569695.1 Kluyvera sp. 142486 | reverse complement strand
CAAACACACTTCAGTCTGTTCTTATTACGGAGAACAGAGTTCAGTGTGCTGTTTCAATTTTCAGCTTGATCCAGATTTTTAAAGAGCAAAACTTCTTAATGCACTCGAAAGTACATTCAGAAGTTCATCATTTATCAGACAATTTGTGTGAGCACTTCAAAGAACGCTTCTTTAAGGTAAGGAGGTGATCCAACCGCAGGTTCCCCTACGGTTACCTTGTTACGACTTCACCCCAGTCA
>NZ_JBKHUI010000053.1:0-243 GCF_046569695.1 Kluyvera sp. 142486 | reverse complement strand
ATTCATTTATCGTCTTGCGACGTTAAGAATCCGTATCTTCGAGTGCCCACACAGATTGTCTGATAAATTGTTAAAGAGCAGTGCCGCTTCGCTTTTTGTCAGCGGCGCGGGATGTGCATATTACGCTTTCCCGCTTGAGAGTCAAGCATTTATTTTCGCTTTCGTCTCTCGAGATTCTCAGGAGAACCTCGCTGACCCGGCGGCTTGTTTGCCGTTGTTCCGTGTCAGTGGAGGCGCATTATA
>NZ_JBKHUI010000052.1:0-255 GCF_046569695.1 Kluyvera sp. 142486 | reverse complement strand
GAGGACGTGGTGCGCTGGGATGAAGTACAAATCACCATCGGTGACCAGACCTTTACCGCGACGGTGCAGGCGGATCTGAGCTGGTCGGTGAAGGTGCCGACGGAGCTGCTGCAGGACGGCACGCAGATTGAGGTCAGCGTCAACGGCTACGACGCGGCGGATAACAGGGGCAGCGACACCGACGACACCGGGGTGGTCCGTGATCTGAGTGCGCCGGAGGTGACCATCGTTATTGATGATGTGACCGGCGACGGG
>NZ_JBKHUI010000050.1:0-434 GCF_046569695.1 Kluyvera sp. 142486 | reverse complement strand
GCTTAACCTCACAACCCGAAGATGTTTCTTTCGATTCATCATCGCGCTGCAAAAATTTGAGAGACTCAAACACACTTCAGTCTGTTCTTATTACGAAGAACAGAGTTCAGTGTGCTGTTTCAATTTTCAGCTTGATCCAGATTTTTAAAGAGCAAATATCTCAAACGTCACCCGAAGGTAAGTTTTGAGATACTGGGGTCGGCGACTTTCACTCACAAACCAGCAAGTGGCGTCCCCTAGGGGATTCGAACCCCTGTTACCGCCGTGAAAGGGCGGTGTCCTGGGCCTCTAGACGAAGGGGACACTGAAGTCTCAATCGCAAGACGCCTTGCTATTTACTTTTCATCAGACAATCTGTGTGAGCACTTCAAAGAACGCTTCTTTAAGGTAAGGAGGTGATCCAACCGCAGGTTCCCCTACGGTTACCTTGTTAC
>NZ_JBKHUI010000049.1:0-438 GCF_046569695.1 Kluyvera sp. 142486 | reverse complement strand
TGTGTGAGCACTTCAAAGAACGCTTCTTTAAGGTAAGGAGGTGATCCAACCGCAGGTTCCCCTACGGTTACCTTGTTACGACTTCACCCCAGTCATGAATCACAAAGTGGTAAGCGCCCTCCCGAAGGTTAAGCTACCTACTTCTTTTGCAACCCACTCCCATGGTGTGACGGGCGGTGTGTACAAGGCCCGGGAACGTATTCACCGTAGCATTCTGATCTACGATTACTAGCGATTCCGACTTCATGGAGTCGAGTTGCAGACTCCAATCCGGACTACGACATACTTTATGAGGTCCGCTTGCTCTCGCGAGGTCGCTTCTCTTTGTATATGCCATTGTAGCACGTGTGTAGCCCTACTCGTAAGGGCCATGATGACTTGACGTCATCCCCACCTTCCTCCAGTTTATCACTGGCAGTCTCCTTTGAGTTCCCGGCC
>NZ_JBKHUI010000046.1:0-632 GCF_046569695.1 Kluyvera sp. 142486 | reverse complement strand
TCCACCGTGTACGCTTAGTCGCTTAACCTCACAACCCGAAGATGTTTCTTTCGATTCATCATCGCGCTGCAAAAATTTGAGAGACTCAAACACACTTCAGTCTGTTCTTATTACGGAGAACAGAGTTCAGTGTGCTGTTTCAATTTTCAGCTTGATCCAGATTTTTAAAGAGCAAAACTTCGCAGTGAACCTTTTCAGGTACACTCTGAAGTTTTCTTGGGTTTGTTGCAGTAAAGGATGGTGGAGCTATGCGGGATCGAACCGCAGACCTCCTGCGTGCAAGGCAGGCGCTCTCCCAGCTGAGCTATAACCCCATCGCAAAATGCTAATCTCTGTACCGACAATTTTTCCTGAGACAAGGCGTGGAATAACGAAGCATACTGAAGTATGTGAGTTATTTCACAACGCAGAATCAGGTAAAATTTGGTAGGCCTGAGTGGACTTGAACCACCGACCTCACCCTTATCAGGGGTGCGCTCTAACCACCTGAGCTACAAGCCTGCAGAGATTTTTACTGCTAATTTTCATCAGACAATCTGTGTGAGCACTTCAAAGAACGCTTCTTTAAGGTAAGGAGGTGATCCAACCGCAGGTTCCCCTACGGTTACCTTGTTACGACTTCACCCCAGTCA
>NZ_JBKHUI010000045.1:0-713 GCF_046569695.1 Kluyvera sp. 142486 | reverse complement strand
AATAAATATCCTCCGGCATAGCCGGAGGTTTTTCTGATGCGCCTATAAGGCTCTCTTACCAGCCGCGCCCTAACAGGCGCATACGATCTGACATTTGCATCAGACTTCGCTACTTACGGCCCGTAAACGGGCTACCCGGATATGGGATCGATAACTGCTCGCCCATTTTATCCTCTTCAAGCTGGTGCTTTATGTATTCCCGTATCTTCGCCGTGTTCTTACCCACCGTGTCGACGTAGTACCCTCTACACCAGAACTCTCTGTTCCTGTATTTGAATTTCAGGTCTCCAAACTGCTCATACAGCATCAGGCTGCTTTTACCCTTCAGATACCCCATAAAACCCGACACACTCATCTTCGGCGGGATCTCCAGAAGCATGTGGATATGATCCACACAGCATTCTGCTTCCACTATATTCACGTTTTTCCATTCACATAGCTTTCTTAAGATGCTGCCTATTGCCCGGCGTTTCTCTCCATAAAACGCCTGTCTTCGGTATTTCGGCGCAAAAACTATGTGATATTTACAGTTCCATCGGGTGTGCGCTAAGCTCTTTTCGTCCCCCATTGGGACCCCCTTTTGATTTCTTGTTGAACTTTTGCAGTTGCCAGACCGCAAGGTGTTTTAACAAATCAAAAGGGGTTTTAATAACTGGCTTAAAGCTGAAAGCTTTCCGGAACCCCCAGCCTAGCTGGGGGTTTTCTGTGCACAA
>NZ_JBKHUI010000044.1:0-720 GCF_046569695.1 Kluyvera sp. 142486 | reverse complement strand
TCTCTTCGCCAAAACATCTTCGGCGTTGTAAGGTTAAGCCTCACGGTTCATTAGTACTGGTTAGCTCAACGTATCGCTACGCTTACACACCCAGCCTATCAACGTCGTCGTCTTCAACGTTCCTTCAGGACTCTTAAAGAGTCAGGGAGAACTCATCTTGGGGCAAGTTTCGTGCTTAGATGCTTTCAGCACTTATCTTTTCCGCATTTAGCTACCGGGCAATGCCATTGGCATGACAACCCGAACACCAGTGATGCGTCCACTCCGGTCCTCTCGTACTAGGAGCAGCCCCCCTCAATTCTCCAGCGCCCACGGCAGATAGGGACCGAACTGTCTCACGACGTTCTAAACCCAGCTCGCGTACCACTTTAAATGGCGAACAGCCATACCCTTGGGACCTACTTCAGCCCCAGGATGTGATGAGCCGACATCGAGGTGCCAAACACCGCCGTCGATATGAACTCTTGGGCGGTATCAGCCTGTTATCCCCGGAGTACCTTTTATCCGTTGAGCGATGGCCCTTCCATACAGAACCACCGGATCACTAAGACCTGCTTTCGCACCTGCTCGAGCCGTCACTCTCGCAGTCAAGCTAGCTTATGCCTTTGCACTAACCTCCTGATGTCCGACCAGGATTAGCTAACCTTCGTGCTCCTCCGTTACTCTTTAGGAGGAGACCGCCCCAGTCAAACTACCCACCAGACACTGTCCGCAACCCGG
>NZ_JBKHUI010000043.1:0-912 GCF_046569695.1 Kluyvera sp. 142486 | reverse complement strand
GTGTGTTTGAGTCTCTCAAATTTTTGCAGCGCGATGATGAATCGAAAGAAACATCTTCGGGTTGTGAGGTTAAGCGACTAAGCGTACACGGTGGATGCCCTGGCAGTCAGAGGCGATGAAGGACGTGCTAATCTGCGATAAGCGTCGGTAAGGTGATATGAACCGTTATAACCGACGATTTCCGAATGGGGAAACCCAGTGTGTTTCGACACACTATCATTACGTGAATACATAGCGTAATGAAGCGAACCGGGGGAACTGAAACATCTAAGTACCCCGAGGAAAAGAAATCAACCGAGATTCCCCCAGTAGCGGCGAGCGAACGGGGAGCAGCCCAGAGCCTGAATCAGCATGTGTGATAGTGGAACGGTATGGAAAGGCCGGCGATACAGGGTGATAGCCCCGTACACAAAATTGCATGTGCTGTGAGCTCGATGAGTAGGGCGGGACACGTGGTATCCTGTCTGAATATGGGGGGACCATCCTCCAAGGCTAAATACTCCTGACTGACCGATAGTGAACCAGTACCGTGAGGGAAAGGCGAAAAGAACCCCGGCGAGGGGAGTGAAAAAGAACCTGAAACCGTGTACGTACAAGCAGTGGGAGCATCCTTCGGGGTGTGACTGCGTACCTTTTGTATAATGGGTCAGCGACTTATATTCTGTAGCAAGGTTAACCGTATAGGGGAGCCGCAGGGAAACCGAGTCTTAACTGGGCGTTAAGTTGCAGGGTATAGACCCGAAACCCGGTGATCTAGCCATGGGCAGGTTGAAGGTTGGGTAACACTAACTGGAGGACCGAACCGACTAATGTTGAAAAATTAGCGGATGACTTGTGGCTGGGGGTGAAAGGCCAATCAAACCGGGAGATAGCTGGTTCTCCCCGAAAGCTATTTAGGTAGCGCCTCGTGAA
>NZ_JBKHUI010000042.1:0-978 GCF_046569695.1 Kluyvera sp. 142486 | reverse complement strand
AAATTAGCGGATGACTTGTGGCTGGGGGTGAAAGGCCAATCAAACCGGGAGATAGCTGGTTCTCCCCGAAAGCTATTTAGGTAGCGCCTCGTGAACTCATCTTCGGGGGTAGAGCACTGTTTCGGCTAGGGGGTCATCCCGACTTACCAACCCGATGCAAACTACGAATACCGAAGAATGTTATCACGGGAGACACACGGCGGGTGCTAACGTCCGTCGTGAAGAGGGAAACAACCCAGACCGCCAGCTAAGGTCCCAAAGTCACAGTTAAGTGGGAAACGATGTGGGAAGGCTCAGACAGCCAGGATGTTGGCTTAGAAGCAGCCATCATTTAAAGAAAGCGTAATAGCTCACTGGTCGAGTCGGCCTGCGCGGAAGATGTAACGGGGCTAAACTGTGCACCGAAGCTGCGGCAGCGACACTATGTGTTGTTGGGTAGGGGAGCGTTCTGTAAGCCTGCGAAGGTGTCTCGTGAGGGATGCTGGAGGTATCAGAAGTGCGAATGCTGACATAAGTAACGATAATGCGGGTGAAAAACCCGCACGCCGGAAGACCAAGGGTTCCTGTCCAACGTTAATCGGGGCAGGGTGAGTCGACCCCTAAGGCGAGGCCGAAAGGCGTAGTCGATGGGAAACAGGTTAATATTCCTGTACTTGGTGTTACTGCGAAGGGGGGACGGAGAAGGCTATGTTAGCCGGGCGACGGTTGTCCCGGTTTAAGCATGTAGGCGGAGCGTTTAGGTAAATCCGGACGCTTATTAACGCTGAGGTGTGATGACGAGGCACTACGGTGCTGAAGTAACAAATGCCCTGCTTCCAGGAAAAGCCTCTAAGCATCAGGTAACATCAAATCGTACCCCAAACCGACACAGGTGGTCAGGTAGAGAATACCAAGGCGCTTGAGAGAACTCGGGTGAAGGAACTAGGCAAAATGGTGCCGTAACTTCGGGAGAAGGCACGCTGATATGTAGGTGAAGTG
>NZ_JBKHUI010000041.1:0-1208 GCF_046569695.1 Kluyvera sp. 142486 | reverse complement strand
GTGTAAGCACACCTGTTTTAGTTCCACGCACTTTTTGAGATTTCCGGTTTTTCAGCCATCAGCCGGTACTCTTCTGGCGTCAGGTTATTCAGGGATTCATGGGGTCGCTCACTGTTATATTCAGCCAGCCATCGCTCAGTTATTTCCCGCGCTTCATTCAGGGTCCTGAAGAGATAAAAATCCAGGATTTCTGTCCGGTACGTCCGGTTAAACCGTTCGATAAAGGCATTCTGCGTCGGTTTGCCCGGCCTGATAAACTCCAGCATTACCCCGTGTTCTTCCGCCCATTGTGCCAGCGCCAGCGACGCCAGTTCTGGTCCGTTATCCATACGCATCTTCAGTGGATATCCGCGGTTTGCCACTATCCTGTCCAGTACCCGGACGACACGTTGGGCCGGGATATTCAGGTCGATTTCTATCGCCAGGGCTTCCCGGTTAAAATCGTCCACCACATTGAAGGTACGGAAGCGTCTGCCACACACCAGCGCGTCGTGCATAAAATCGATGGACCAGCTCTGATTAAGTGCCTCAGGGGTTGCCAGTGGCGCAGGGTTTCGTACCGGCAGACGATGCTTGCCTTTGCGGCGAAAATTCAGCTTCAGTACGCAGTAAATCCGGTGAACACGCTTATGATTCCAGGCGTTACCCTGCCTGCGTAGCACCTGAAACAGCTTCTTAAAACCGTATCGCGGATAGCGTTCTGCCAGTTCAGTCAACGCAAGGATCACCGGTTCATCACGCCGGGTATCGGGCTG
Organism: Kluyvera sp. 142486; assembly: GCF_046569695.1. NCBI lineage: Bacteria > Pseudomonadati > Pseudomonadota > Gammaproteobacteria > Enterobacterales > Enterobacteriaceae > Kluyvera > Kluyvera sp. 142486. Next base: position 453 of record NZ_JBKHUI010000041.1, on the reverse strand, counting down.
ATAAAAATACACCGTCCTGCTCAGCGATAATGTCCTGCACGCCTGGCGGATGCTCATGGCAAACTTTGCCGTCAGATAGCTGACGAGCTCCCGCTTTATCGCTGGTTTTAAAGCTTTTTTTCGATAACGTCTTTCAGTGCCCGACATTCAAGGCTGAGATCGGCAAACATCTGCTTCAGACGACGATTTTCGTCCTCAAGGTCTTTGATTTTTTTGATATCAGCAGCTTCCATCCCGCCATATTTCGCCTTCCAGTTGTAGTAGCTGGCTTCGGAAATAGCGGCCTCACGACACACATCTTTGACGGTCCTGCCCGCTTCGACGGACTTCAGGACGGCGATGATCTGGTGCTCGGTGAATCGGATCTTACGCATAGCGATCTCCTCAGGGGACATAATCAGTATGTCGGAAGATCTCTAAAAGTGAATGGGTCGTTTTGCCGGGATACTTACA
>NZ_JBKHUI010000040.1:0-1294 GCF_046569695.1 Kluyvera sp. 142486 | reverse complement strand
GGTATGAACCGGAAACATAGGTAACACTTTAGACCGGATACATGGGTAACAGTTATAACTGGCATAGAAGAGGAGACTCGCTATGCCCTGGACTGAGACCCGACCTATGCAACGCCTTGATTTTATCCGTGCCTGCCATGCAGGTACGGAATCCTTTTCAGCCCTGTGCCGTCTCTTCGGCATCAGCCGCAAAACCGGCTATAAATGGCTTGAACGTTTCGACCCCACTGACCTCTCCTCCCTCTCTGACCGCTCCCGTGCGCCATACTCCCATTCCCGGACGGTTCCGGAAGATATCGTCGGTTATCTGACCGCACTGCGACAAAAGCACCCTGACTGGGGGCCAAAAAAACTGCGGATGTGGTGTCTCAATCATGGTGTCGATTTTGCCGTACCGGCATCCAGCACTATCGGCGATATCCTCAAGCGCGAAGGCCTGGTCCCGGATAAAAAGCGCAGGCGCAGAACGCCGGGAAACCGCCAGCCCCTGACTGCCATCAGTGAGAATAATCAGGTCTGGAGCGCGGATTTTAAAGGCAAGTTCAGGTTGCTGAACCGGGAATACTGCCATCCCTTCACGCTGACGGATAATCACAGCAGGTATCTCCTGAGCTGTCGTGGAACGGACCGGGAGAGCGAGCCGTTTGTCAGAGCGTGCCTGACGGATGCGTTCCTGGAATATGGTCTGCCGGAGGTGCTCAGAACAGACAACGGACAGCCTTTTGCCGGAACAGGAATAGCCGGGTTAAGCCGTCTCGCGGTCTGGCTAATAAAGCTGGGGGTCAGGCCGGAGCGCATCAGAAAGGGGCATCCGGAGGAAAATGGTCGCCATGAGCGAATGCACCGTTCACTGAAAAGGGCAGTGGAATGTGGCAATACGTTCATGACGATGGAAGAGCAGCAGCAGTGGTTCAGCAATTACCGGGAAGAGTTTAATCAGGAAAGGCCGCATGAAGCACTGTGTGGGGTCCCTCCCGGAAGGGTGTGGGAACCGTCGCAGCGGCAGTGGGATGGCAGGGTACCGGAATACGTTTATCCGTCAGGTGCGACAGTCCATAAGGTGAAGTCGAGGGGAACGCTGTATATGGGTAAAAAGGGAACGGTGTTCCTGAGTGAAGCCCTGACAGGTGAACACGTGATGCTGGAAGAACAAGATGATGGCCTGGAGGCCATCATCTTCAATGGAATAACGCTTGCTTACTACGACCGGAAAACCCAGAGTGTGGTCCGGATAGACTGAAAAGTGTTACCTATGTTCCCGGTCTGATCTGTCACCTATGTATCCGGTCATACA
>NZ_JBKHUI010000039.1:0-1312 GCF_046569695.1 Kluyvera sp. 142486 | reverse complement strand
TGACTAGTCCTGATATAGGTTGACAGTTTTCTGTCGATAAAACGCCTGATGAACGTCATCGGGCGTTTTGTACTTCAGGGCCAGATGTGGCCGTTCATGGTTATAAATTCCCACCGACTCTTTTACCATCATTCTGGCTTGTGCCAGATCGGCTGGACGCGAGAGTAAAAACTCATTTTTCAGGATACCGTTTACTCGCTCAGCCAGTGCATTCTGGTAGCAGTCGTAACCATCGGTCATTGAACAGGTTATTCCGTTTCTTTCATGGACTGACTGATAGAGCGCTGAACAGTATTGCAGCCCTCTGTCAGAATGATGTACCAGCGGACCTGTCGTTTTTCTCTGCCTCAGCGCCTGTCTGAACGCTTTTACCACGTTTTCTGTCTGCAGGTTTTCCCCGACATGGTAACCCACGATTTTTCTGGAGCAGGCATCGGTGACCAGACTCAGATAGGCCGTGCCGCTACGTAGTGGAAGGTAAGTAATATCGGCAACCCAGACCTGCTCCGGCTCAAGGGCGGTAACCTGTTCAGGACCGGGTTTCAGCAGGTTAGGATGCCGGTGAAAGCGATGATGGCTGTTAGTGGTTTTGTGATATGCCCGTTTCACCGGCACCAGGAGCCGGTATTCATCCAGCAAGTTAAACAGACGATCCCGCCCGATATTCAGCGTTTTATCGGCCTGAGTATTCAGCAGATAGTGCAGTTTACGCGTACCGATTCTCGGCTGACGACACCTGATGCGGGCAACAAACTCCAGAACCTGAGCATGATGTTCCTGCCGTTTTCTGCGCCTTGTGTTGTCCTGGTACCATGCCTGTCTGCTGTGCCCCAGGAACTGGCACGCACGCGTAACGGTTATTTTGGGGACCGGACTTTGCGCGAGGACTTGCCGGGCCGCTTTTTTACGATGCTCACCCCATAATCATTTTTCAGGACATTGATAACCGACTCAAAAAACTCAGCTTTCTGGTTTGCCAGCTCAAGCTGTTCTTCAAGTTCCCTGATTCTTTGCTCGGGTGTAAGCGGGACAGTCGTCTGAGCCATAGGCAGTTTCCTCTTCACCAGGTCAGGAAGTCCGGGGCTCCAGTCAAGCCGGCCATATTTACGCAGCCAGACAAGAACGGTGGAGCGCCCCTGAATGCCATACCGCTGCTGGGCCTGTTTATAGGTCATCTCGCCTTTTTCAACCTGTTCAACAACGGCTATTTTAAAGGATAGAGAATAATCACGTTGGGTGCGTTTGAACTCAGTCATCATCACGTTCTCCGGATTTAAGTCAGGAACGTGTCAACGCTATTCAGGACGGGTCA
>NZ_JBKHUI010000038.1:0-3883 GCF_046569695.1 Kluyvera sp. 142486 | reverse complement strand
TGTCAGATCGTATGCGCCTGTTAGGGCGCGGCTGGTAAGAGAGCCTTATAGGCGCATCAGAAAAACCTCCGGCTATGCCGGAGGATATTTATTGTTAGCTTTCGAACGGTTATCAAAAGTTTATCAAAACCCCGGCTTAAATCCGCCTAAATAGCAACGGTGATCCAGTCTTTGCCGCGGTCGTCATGATAGCTATCAGTTTGTCTCTGCGATTTATGTCCCAGCAGTTCTTTCGTATTTACGCCCCGTACTCCACTGAATGGCGTTATTACTGGCAGGTGAACATGCCAGCAACCTCTGATGTAACGTGGATGACCTGCACGGATGATTGCGAAACCCCTATCCGTTACTGGGGCGACACGGTAGCTGAATGCGTTATCAATAAGCTCTGCCCGTCCCATACCTACGTCGTATTCAAATATCCTTAACCGGAGACATTATGCATCGCATTGACACACCAACTGCGCAGAAAGATAAATTCGGCGCGGGAAAGAATGGTTTTTCCCGCGGTAACCCGCAAACAGGCGTTCCAGCGACGGACCTTGATGACGATTATTTCGATGCTATACAGGAAGAGTTGGCTGGGTTGGTGGAATCTGGTGGCATAACCCTGGATAAAGCGGATTGTGGTCAGTTTTTTAAGGTGTTGAAGCTGATGTTTGCTGCAAACACTGATTCAATAGGCGCGTTTGCCGCTTTGGTTGGTGCCGCTAACAAACTCCCTTATTTCACTGGTTCGAAATCTGCAGCCTTAGCTGACCTTACCGCTTTTGCCCGCGAAATCCTGGCGCAAACTAATGCTGCTGGAGTCATCTCAAAGATTGGTTTGGGAACAGCGGTTACAAAAGGTGTGGGTACCGGAACTGGTCAAATCCCAGATATGTCAGCATTTGCATCAGGAACCAACCATTTCAAATTACCGAGTGGGTATATTGTTCAATGGGGATCTGGTCAGTCTAGTAATGGCGCGTTTGTATCTACATTCCAAATTCCATTTACTTCAGCAAATTACTGTCTTATCCCTATTGTTTACTCAACCACAGAACACCAGACATCGCAGTTGCTAACGCAAGCAGTATCACACAAGCAAATATAAACGTAGTAAATCCATCAGGTCAGGGATTAACTGTGTCGATGGGGTATTTAGCTATAGGAAAATTATGATGAAACAAAATTCTGTACATTTCCCATCGCAGAATGCAATTTTTCCAGTTGAGTTTTATGACTTTTACGCCTCTGCCGGTGTATGGCCAACTGACGGTATTGAGATTAGCGACGAAGGTGCGGCGAAATTTAATGGTGGCAATGAACCATCCGGAAAAATGGTTAGCATGGTTGATGGGGCGCTTTGCTGGGTTGATCGCCCTGAGTCAGTCCTTATTCTAGAGAAACTGATTGAGCAGGCTGAGCACCAAAAACAATCGCTGATAGCGTCGACCCAGCAGTCGATTTCACTGCTGATGGGCCGTACGCTGACTGCTACTGAGTCAGCGAAAGTGAATGCTACGCTGGACTACATCGACACAGTTGACGGCGTAAATACGTCAACTGTGTCGAATATTGACTGGCCGTTCCAACCTCAATGAATAGACATGAAATACTATGTCCGTCAGTGACGGGCATAGTCTACCCATATCAATTAGTTGTCTTAGCCACTCTATTGAGTATCGGTAATTTTGAAATGGCTCTAGTGATTTTAATAGAAGGCTTTTCAATAAAATTATAGGTTATCATGGACAGAGGAATGGATATTGCTAGGATAATAAAGCCAGCAAATATTCCAAAAGCAATGCGATGACTGCCGCTATAATCTAGTACCGCGTATACTATCAGCCCAACAGGAACAGCAAAAAGGTACAGGCTGTAACTAGTTTTACCTATAAGTAATGAGAATCTATTTTCTAGAAACCTTACAATCCTACCATCTTTGTTATATATGATAATTCCAATGACAGTGGTGCAAAGAATAGCTTGCGTCAGAATGTAATTGGGTGAAAATTCTTGGTAAATTCTCCCTATCGTAAATACAGAGATGAAAGCTAATGCAAGGTATTTTTGCTTATTAGAAAAGATGGATTTTGCCAGGTTTGTATTTAGCAACATGCCACAAATAAAAAATATTAATGATATGTTCAGCCATGGAATGTTTAGAGTAAGCGATGGTCTTTCGATTGCCGCAATGGAATAAAACAAAGCAACAAAAAGAACCAATATTCCATAGCGCTTAACTAGTAAGCACAATGGATAAACAATCAAAGCAAATGCCATTTCTTCCGTCAAAGTCCATGTTACATGAAGAACCGAACTATCAATTAGCAATGAGTTTTTTATGACATTTTCAAGTGATGGCAGCGGAAATGATGGTATAAATTTTTTTATTCCAAGCCCAACCACAAGCGTCAATAAAATCGCTGCAATTACTGTAGGATATATTCTGCCTACACGTTTTATAATGAATGGAATGTAACTACCTCCTGAACGCAAGATTGATGCAGATAACACATATCCACTTAGGATGAAAAATATTATAACTGGAGCCCTTCCATTAAAAATACTTATAGCGACAGAAAAAGGCCAAAGACCGCTTTTTGTATATTCATCTTTTACGGGTAGGGAGCAAAAAAGATCCCATAAGTCACTATTATAATGTAACAATGCATGAAAAATAATAACCGACATTGCTGCATAACCACGTAATCCATCGAGCGCTTTACAGTGCATTTTGTAAACATCCAGTATAGTTAGTGGTGACATTCTATAAGAAAGCACCGAACTTTCAACTTTTCATAATTAAATCCTAAGTAGAGTTCTCAGTCCCTACGTTCATTATTGCCGTTTTTCCCAAACCAACGTTTAGCGGGCCGCCGGCACGCGCCCCTCAAACCATAAAAATTCTCTTTGTCATAAACTAGTTCCGCGACTTTGGCTAACTCCCTCTTTACTGGTTATGTACACAGTATGTATGTTGTATTTTTATCCAGTGATAGGGCGTTGACATGGGATTTTCATCACCCGCTGCTGATTTCGCTGAAAAAGAATTTCCCTCGATAAGCTACTTATCAGTAAGTCAACTGCGACTCACTTTATGCGCGCCGCGTGCTCTCATTTTCGTGAAGGAGTTTTGCAAGGGCCTTGTTGGTGGTCGACTCTTCGCTTTCTCCATTCGATGGCTTACTTCTTGTGTGTGCTATCGAGGGAGAGTTCAGGGTAAAGCGTTATCGCCTGCACCCAACCCCACACCTGATCAACCTAGAAAATGGTCGAAGAGAAGAACTACCGGAAGATAAAGGTGGGTATACGGGGTCACTCCCTGTTTTTGGAGTGATCACGTACATCATCAACGATGCCAGATCGGGAGAGTTTGATGATTGCCCAGTGATGTGAAGCGTGTGTTGCTGGTTCGAAAAGCTTCGCCATTGGAACGTTATTGCACTTATAACTTACTGGTAATATTGATTATGTAATTATGAGTTATTGGCGAAAAACACTGTAACATGTTGATTTTATGAAAAAGTACGCATGATTTAAAAAACCTTGTAATCGGACCGATAACTTTCCCCAAAACTAAAATCAAGTTTTTGATAATCAGTAAGTTACGAAAGGCATGAAGTGGTTGTTTTTTTGAATTTGAAATGACTGTTTTGTTCATTAATTCATGATGTTAGTGTTATTTTTTAATGTAATGCTGCGTCATATGGAATGGTTCGAAGAGGCTGACCTTTTCGAAGAGGCTGACCTTATCGTTAAAGGTATGGAAGGCGCTATCAACAACAAGACCGTGACCTATTTGTAAGTATCCCGGCAAAACGACCCATTCACTTTTAGAGATCTTCCGACATACTGATTATGTCCCCTGAGGAGATCGCTATGCGTAAGATCCGAT
>NZ_JBKHUI010000037.1:0-4528 GCF_046569695.1 Kluyvera sp. 142486 | reverse complement strand
AGAGAATAATCACGTTGGGTGCGTTTGAACTCAGTCATCATCACGTTCTCCGGATTTAAGTCAGGAACGTGTCAACGCTATTCAGGACGGGTCATAGCAATAATCTTCTGTGGCCCAGGTTGAGCGGTGGAACAAGTAATGAACAAGACCCACCGCTTTGCCGCCACATTCGGCGATGGCACAAACCATTGGTTCGCCAGAATCTAAAAAACGATGCCATGTCTGTTGAGTTACCGTGTCAGGGATATCGACACGATAAAACGTTTGATACTGTTTCCACAGCGGTAGCCACTGTGCATAGTCACTCTCCGTTGCTGGTCTGATGATGACCTTCGCTAAGTGACTACTCGCCTTTTTATCGTTCATTAATCTTCCTTATTTTTCAAAAAATAGCCGTACCTTTATGCGGTAACGCTATGTTAGAAGACGTTATGGTTCCTATGAAGTTCCACTTTATGTATCTTTATAGGGTCCACTTTTGTCACGGTGAATTGCTATGAAAAAGCCGGTTGCCCCCTTGTTCCAGGACCTGCTGCTACCTGGCGGCATTATTAAAGATCAGGTCTACGAGGTGCTCCGCCATGCCATTCTGGAAGGGCGTTTAGCGGCGGGTTCGAAAATACCGTCAAGCAGGGCGCTAGCTGAAATGATGGCGATTTCACGCAACTCTGTTATTGCCGGTTTTGAACGTTTGCTGGATGAGGGGTATCTGATTACGCGCAAAGGCGCGGGAACGTTTGTGACTGATAGCATTCCGGACAAAACCATTGATGGACATTATCCGATGCTGGAATTTACACCGCCCGTATCGGCAGTCGGTTCGCTCAATCCTGATATTGCGGCGCTGCGGCCCTTGTGGTCTGAAGGACAGAAAAGCGATGGGATGAATCGCTTATTTGCCGTGGGCGTAGGGTGTACCGACCTTTTCCCTCATGATTTATGGGGGCGACTGCTGGGGCGAGTCTGGCGACGGTCCCGGCATGAGCTCGGCCTACATACGCACGCCTGTGGCTATCAACCTCTGCGCCGCGCGATTAATCATTATATCCAGACCACTCGCGGCGTTAACTGCGATGAAAGCCAGATAATCATCGTCAATGGCATCCAGCAGGCGCTGAATGTCACCGCCCGGGCGCTGCTGCCCAAAGGTAGCGAAGTGTGGGTAGACGATCCTGGTTATGATGGCGCCCGGGGTGCCTTCACCTCTACAGGTGCGATTGTCAGACCGGTCAGAGTTGACGATCAGGGGATGGATATTCATGATGGGATGCAGCATTTCCCCAACGCTAAACTGGTCTACACCGCCCCGTCGCATCAGTTTCCATTGAGCGGGACGCTCAGCCTTTCCCGACGGCTAGCGCTGCTGGAGTGGGCTGAATCCCGGCAGGCGTGGATCTTTGAAGATGACTACAACAGTGAGTTTCGCTATGCCGCTCGCTCATTGCAGGCGTTGCAGGGGCTGGATAAATATCATTGGGTTATCTATTCCGGAACGTTTTCCAAAATGATGTATCCGGAATTTCGGCTAGGTTTTTTGGTCGTGCCGCCAGAACTACGCGAGCAGTTTATGATGACCAAGTATTTCTCCGATCTCTGTACCGGCTATCTGGAGCAGGCCGTACTGGCGCGTTTTATTGCCGAAGGTCATTACGCCAGCCATGTCCGCCGGGTACGTAAAGCATGCTATGAACGTAAGAGAGCATTAGCAGCGGCCATAGCCACGTATTTGCCGGGGAAAATGGTGGTACATCCGTCCGACTCAGGGATCCATATGGTGTGTTGGTTAGTCAACGGACGCACGGGGAAGGAGGTAGAAATGAAAGCCAGCCAACTGGGTATGGGAATTCAATCCTTTGAACGCTATTGTCAGCGTCCAATGGCGCGGGAAGGCATTTTGCTTGGTTTTGCCAATCATTCCCCGGAGGTCTTGCAGCAGGGGATTCGCCGATTGGCTAGCGTGATTTAAACGCGTTTAAAAGTTAGGGGGGATTTGCGTCAAACCGCCCGGGCAAGATACGACGCTTAACATCGGGCGGTTGCGATATAACAATACCGGTTATTAGCTTTGCGCGCGTGGCTGGGTGACGCGCAGCCCGCTGAACAGCGTGGCGACAACCGCCAGCGTACCGGCCAGCAGCAGCGACACGTGGGTACCGCCATTGCCGAAAGCGTTAAACATCAGCGCGACCAGCGCCGCGCCGGTACTTTGTCCCAGCAGGCGTGCTGTACCGAGCATTCCGCTGGCACCGCCGCTACGATTACGCGGCGCAGAGGCAATAATGGTGTGGTTGTTTGGTGACTGGAACAGCCCGAAGCCAGCGCCGCACAGCAACATACGCCAGATAATATCGATATCGCTCGGTGACGACGGCAGCAGCGCCAGCCCAAATAGACCGCAGGCCATAATAGCCATGCCCAGCGCCCCCAGCAGACCGGCGTGAACGCGTTCGATCAGATACCCCGCCAATGGGGCCATCACCATCGTCGCCAGCGGCCACGGCGTCAGCAGTAAACCGGTCTCTACTTCGGTACGGCCGACCACCGACTGCAGGAAGAATGGCAGCGATACCATTGCCAGCATTTGCGCGCAGAAAGAGCAGATAGACGTGCAGATAGAGAGTGAGAACAGTGGAATACGCAGCAGATCGACCGGCAGCAGCGGCACCGGCAACTGCAGTTGGCGACGCACGAAGAAGAAACCAATCACCAGCAGCCCAACGATTTCCAGCAGCACCACTTCGGTAGACTGCCCCTGAGCGAAACTGCTCAGTGCGGTGATAAGCAGACCGAAGGTCAGGGCGTTCATCACCGCGCTTGGCAGGTCGAAACGTTGTGACTGGCTACGGGTACCGTTCGACGGCAGGAAGCGTACGGCCAGCAGCCAGGCAATAATCCCCAGCGGCACGTTAATAAAGAACAGCCACTGCCAGGAAGCCAGCGACAAAATGGCCGCGGCGATCGTTGGCCCGGCAGCCGACGACACTGCCACCACAAAGGAGTTGATACCCATCCCACGTCCCAGTTGACGCTGCGGGTAAATCAGACGGATCAGCGCCGTGTTGACGCTCATCAGCGCTGCGCCCCCAAACCCCTGCAGAATACGCGCCAGCGTCAGCATCTCGAGCGAGTTCGAGAAGGCGCAGAACAGCGAGGCGAGGGTGAAGACCACCAGACCCGCTTTATAAATACGGTGGTAGCCAATCATGTCACCAAGGAAGGAGAGGGAGAGCAGGGAGATAACAATGGCAATCTGATAGGCATTAACTATCCAGATGGAGGCCGCAGGGGAAGCATTCAGGTCGGTGGCGATGGTCGGCAGCGCAACGTTGGCAATAGCACCATCGAGAACGGCCATCGTAATGCCGATAACAATAGTCAGAATGGCGCCGTAGCGTTGAGGGGTTGGCAGACCATCGATCAGGTTTCGAGTCATGTTAGAAACTTGTTTTTGCGTGAATTATTAACCAGAGAATGATTCTAGCATTGATTATTCGACCTAATGTCGCAGATTTGTAACCAGGTCACAGAAGTTTCATTGCTACAGACGCTTTGCGAAATTATAATAAAAACCGGTTCTAATTTTTATAAAACAGTTGCGATGAGGTGATAAATGTCAGCAACGGATTTGGACAAACAACCAGATTCTGTCTCTTCGGTACTTAAGGTATTTGGTATCCTGCAGGCACTTGGCGAAGAACGCGAAATTGGTATTACTGAACTGTCGCAACGCGTCATGATGTCGAAAAGCACCGTTTATCGCTTTTTGCAAACCATGAAGTCATTGGGATACGTTGCCCAGGAAGGGGAATCCGAAAAGTATTCACTCACGCTGAAGCTGTTTGAGCTGGGTGCTCGTGCCCTGCAAAACGTTGATTTGATCCGCAGTGCGGATATCCAGATGCGCGAACTCTCTCGCCTGACGAAAGAGACTATTCACCTGGGTGCGCTGGATGAAGACAGCATTGTTTATATCCATAAAATCGACTCGATGTACAACCTGCGCATGTATTCCCGCGTGGGCCGTCGTAACCCGCTGTACAGCACCGCGATCGGTAAAGTACTGCTGGCCTGGCGCGATCCTGCAGAGGTTCGTCAGATCCTCGAAGGTGTTGAGTATAAGTGCAGCACTGAGCGTACGATTGCCAACACCGATGAACTGATTACCGTTCTTGAGCAGGTCCGTAAGCAGGGCTGGGGCGAAGATAACGAAGAACAGGAAGAAGGTTTGCGTTGTATCGGCGTACCGGTATTCGACCGCTTTGGCGTGGTTATCGCCGGTTTGAGTATCTCCTTCCCGACGCTGCGCTTCTCTGAAGAACGCCTGCATGAGTATGTTGAGATGCTGCATACCGCTGCGCGTAAGATTTCAGAACAGATGGGTTATAACGACTACCCGTTCTGAGCCAGCAATAAAAAAGCCCGGTGTTGAGCCGGGCTTTTTTTATCCATTTGACCCGTCCTGAATAGCGTTGACACGTTCCTGACTTAAATCCGGAGAACGTGATGATGACTGAGTTCAAACGCACCC
>NZ_JBKHUI010000036.1:0-6760 GCF_046569695.1 Kluyvera sp. 142486 | reverse complement strand
CAGTGCAACACGGCTTTCGCTCACTGTTGCGAGGTGGCGTATATTACGCTTTCCTCTTTCAGAGTCAAGCGTTTAATTTCGCTTTTCTCTGCCGAAGTTCTCAGGAGAACCTCGCTGACCCGGCGGCTTGTTTGCCGTTGCTCCGTCTCAGTGGGGCCGCATTATAGGGAGTTAATTCAGGCTGACAAGAGGAAAAATGCATTTTTCTTTCAACCGCTCACCTTTTCACCTTTTTGCCGTTTATTTCTGCTTTTTGATAGCTGCAGGCAGGTCTGCAAGGCTATTAATCACCCAATTCGCGGCTTTTTCCGCTTCTTCGGTGACAGGTTTGCCCGTACGTACTAGCACTTTAGTACCTACGTTCGCCGCGGCAGCTGCCTGCATGTCTTCTACTTTGTCACCAACCATATAAGAAGAAGCCATATCAATGTGCAGAAACTCCTGCGCTGATTTGAACATTCCCGGATGCGGTTTACGACAGTCACACACCTGGCGGTATTCTTCTACTGTTCCCTGTGGGTGATGTGGGCAATAGTAGATGCCGTCCAGATCGACACCGCGGTCTGCGAGAGACCAGTCCATCCATTCCGTCAGCGTTTCAAACTGCGCTTCGGTAAACTTCCCGCGAGCGATACCAGACTGGTTAGTTACCAGCACCAGCGCATAGCCCATCTCTTTTAATTCGCGCATGGCGTCGATAGCGCCATCAATAAACTCAAATTCATCGATTTCATGAACGTAGCCATGATCGACATTAATCGTGCCATCACGATCGAGAAAAATAGCGGGTACAGACTTTGCCACCGTGTTGCTCCTGAATAAGGCATGTGTTCTTAGTATCGCATGTTTCGACAGGCAAGAAAGCGTCGATCGCATAAATCAGATTGATTTAGCCGTCTAGATGCCTTAACATCCGTTTTGTTGACGGTCATCGCCCGTCTCTGGCAGAAGAAAATGCCACGGATAACTCCTAACCGATAATAAATAATCTAATGATTAAACTTTCGAATATCACCAAGGTGTTCCAGCAGGGCCACCGCACCATTCAGGCGCTGAACAACGTTAGCCTGCACGTGCCTGCGGGACAAATTTATGGCGTCATTGGCGCATCCGGTGCAGGTAAAAGTACGCTGATTCGTTGCGTCAACCTGCTTGAACGTCCGACAGAAGGCAGCGTTCAGGTTGGCGGCCAGGAACTTACCGCGCTGTCCGAAGCGGCGCTGACCAAAGCGCGTCGCCAGATTGGCATGATCTTCCAGCACTTTAACCTGCTCTCTTCACGCACGGTGTTTGGCAACGTTGCGCTGCCGCTGGAACTCGATAACACGCCTAAAGATGAAGTGAAGCGTCGTGTCACTGAGCTGCTGGACCTCGTAGGTCTGGGCGACAAGCATGATAGCTACCCGGCGAACCTGTCTGGTGGGCAAAAACAGCGCGTGGCGATTGCCCGTGCACTGGCGAGCAACCCGAAGGTTCTACTGTGTGATGAAGCCACCAGCGCACTGGACCCGGCAACCACTCGCTCCATCCTCGAACTGCTGAAAGACATTAACCGTCGCCTGGGTCTGACGATTCTGCTCATCACCCACGAAATGGATGTGGTAAAGCGCATCTGTGACTGTGTAGCGGTTATCAGCAACGGCGAGCTTATCGAGCAGGATACGGTAAGCGAAGTCTTCTCTCATCCGAAGACCCCGCTGGCACAGCAGTTTATTCAGTCCACGCTGCATCTGGATATTCCAGAAGATTACCAGGCGCGTCTGAAAGAAGCACAGACTGCTGATAGCGTACCGATGCTGCGCATGGAGTTTACCGGCCATTCGGTTGATGCTCCGCTGCTGTCGGAAACCGCACGTCGCTTTAACGTGAACAACAACATTATTAGCGCGCAGATGGATTACGCGGGCGGCGTGAAGTTCGGCATTATGCTGACGGAAATGCACGGTACGCCTGAAGATACGCAAGCAGCCATCGCCTGGCTGCAGCAACACCATGTAAAAGTAGAGGTACTGGGTTATGTCTGAGGCCATGATGTGGTTACTGGCGCGTGGCGTCTGGGAAACGCTGGCGATGACATTCGTGTCGGGCTTTTTCGGCTTCGTGATTGGTCTGCCGGTCGGCGTGCTTTTATATACCACGCGTCCGGGGCAAATCATTGAGAACGGCAAGCTCTACCGCATTCTCTCTGCGCTGGTGAATATCTTCCGTTCCATCCCGTTCATTATCTTGCTGGTATGGATGATTCCATTTACCCGCATTATTGTTGGTACCTCTATCGGCCTGCAGGCGGCGATCGTTCCGCTGACGGTCGGTGCAGCACCGTTTATTGCACGTATGGTGGAGAACGCACTGTTGGAAATTCCAACCGGGCTGATTGAAGCTTCCCGTGCAATGGGCGCAACACCGATGCAGATCGTTCGTAAAGTTCTGCTGCCGGAAGCGCTGCCAGGCCTGGTGAACGCAGCGACCATCACCCTGATTACGCTGGTTGGCTACTCCGCAATGGGCGGCGCCGTCGGTGCAGGTGGTTTGGGCCAGATCGGCTATCAGTATGGCTACATTGGATATAATGCTGTCGTGATGAATACAGTACTGGTATTGCTGGTCGTTCTGGTTTATTTAATTCAAGTATCTGGCGATCGTATCGTTCGGGCAGTCACTCATAAATAGCGTTACACACAACACAACTCAAAAGTTTAAGGATATAAGCATGGCGTTCAATTTTAAAACCTTTGCGGCAGTTGGGGCCCTGATTGGTTCTCTGGCACTTGTTGGTTGCGGCCAGGACGAGAAAGATCCAAACCACATTAAAGTCGGCGTGATCGTCGGTGCAGAACAGCAGGTTGCTGAAGTTGCGCAGAAAGTCGCGAAAGAAAAATATGGCCTGGACGTTGAGCTGGTTACCTTCAACGATTACGTTCTGCCAAACGAAGCGCTGAGCAAAGGCGACATCGACGCCAACGCCTTCCAGCACAAACCGTACCTGGATCAGCAGATCAAAGACCGTGGCTACAAACTGGTTTCCGTTGGTAATACCTTCGTCTATCCAATCGCGGGCTATTCCAAGAAAATCAAATCTCTGGACGAACTGCAGCCAGGCTCCCAGATTGCGGTTCCAAACGACCCGACTAACCTCGGCCGTTCCCTGCTGCTGCTGCAGCAAGTGGGTCTGATCAAACTGAAAGATGACGTGGGTCTGCTGCCAACCGCGCTGGACATCACCGAAAACCCAAAAAACCTGAAGATTGTTGAGCTGGAAGCACCACAGCTGCCACGTTCCCTGGACGATGCGCAGATTGCTCTGGCCGTTATCAACACCACTTACGCCAGCCAGATCAACCTGACTCCAGCGAAAGACGGTATCTTCGTTGAAGGTAAAGACTCTCCGTACGTGAACCTGATCGTGACCCGTGAAGATAACAAAGACGCTGAAAACGTGAAGAAATTCGTTCAGGCTTACCAGTCTGATGAAGTGTACGAAGCAGCGAACAAAATCTTTAACGGCGGCGCTGTTAAAGGCTGGTAATCGCATTACCGCTAAGCAGTATCTTTCAAGACGGGCGCATGCCCGTCTTGTCATTTATGCAAGCACCTGATTCAATAGCCCCTCTGGTCTACCCTTTATAGAGGAATTACTATGCGTGCTTTACCGGTCTGTTTATTAGCGCTCCTGTTAGGTGGCTGTTCCATGCTAAACAGATCTCCTGTTGAACCTATTCAAAGCACTGCGACCCCCGCGAAAACGGAGACCGCGAAACCTAAAGCGCCACGCGCTACGCCGGTGAGAATTATCACCAACGCTGAAGATCTGGTCGGTAAACCATTCCGCGATCTGGGCGAAGTCTCCGGTGATTCATGCCAGGCCACTAATCAGGATTCACCACCGAATATTCCAACTGCACGCAAACGCATGCAGATTAACGCCTCTAAAATGAAGGCCAATGCGGTGCTGTTGCACAGCTGCGAAGTCACCAGCGGTGCGCCAGGCTGCTACCGTCAGGCAGTATGCGTCGGTTCAGCCCTTAACGTCAGCGCGCAATGAGCCCATTCGTTTTTGAACAAATAGGCGTTATCCGTTCTCCTTATAAAGAGAAGTTTGCCGTACCTCGACAGCCGGGGCTGGTCAAAAGCTGCAGCGGTGAGTTGCACCTGCTACCACCCTACAACCAGGCCGATGCCGTACGCGGCCTGGAAGCGTTCAGCCATCTGTGGGTACTGTTCGTTTTCCATCAGACGATGGAAGGCGGCTGGCGTCCCACGGTGCGACCGCCCCGCCTCGGCGGAAATGCGCGGATGGGCGTCTTTGCCACCCGTTCAACCTTCCGTCCAAACCCTATCGGGATGTCGCTGGTTGAACTGCGCGGCGTTCGCTGCCAGAAAGAGCACGTCATTCTGGAACTCGGCGGGCTTGATTTAGTGGACGGTACGCCGGTAGTCGATATAAAGCCCTACCTGCCGTTCGCCGAGTCGCTTCCTGACGCTCACGCCAGCTACGCCCAGGATGCGCCACAGGCCGATGTTAACGTCACTTTCAGTGATGAGATTGCTCAGCAGCTTATCGGTCTGGAAAAACGCTACCCGCATTTACGTCGTTTTATTGCCGAAGTGCTGGCTCAGGACCCGCGTCCGGCCTATCGTAAGAACGAGGAAGAGGGGAAAACCTACGCCGTCTGGCTGCTGGACTTTAACGTCCGCTGGCGCGTAACACCGTCAGGATTTGAGGTCTTTGCCCTGGAAGCCCGGTAATTTCTCCGCGCTCTCTTTTGACATCCCTTTCTCGCTGGTAAACTAAATCACTTTTGTTTTTGTGCCAGGCTCGACTTGAGCCTGTTCGATCGTTCAACTGGAACCGTAACAACATGCGTACTAGCCAATACCTGCTCTCCACTCTGAAGGAGACACCTGCCGACGCCGAGGTTATCAGCCACCAGCTGATGCTGCGCGCCGGGATGATCCGCAAGCTGGCCTCCGGGTTATACACCTGGCTACCGACCGGCGTGCGCGTCCTGAAAAAAGTCGAAAACATCGTGCGTGAAGAGATGAACAACGCCGGTGCAATCGAGGTGTTAATGCCGGTAGTTCAGCCTTCTGAACTGTGGGAAGAGAGCGGTCGTTGGGAACAGTACGGCCCGGAGCTTCTGCGTATTGCAGACCGTGGCGATCGTCCGTTCGTACTCGGCCCAACGCATGAAGAAGTCATCACCGACCTGATTCGTAACGAGCTGAGTTCTTACAAACAGCTGCCGCTGAACTTCTATCAGATCCAGACCAAATTCCGTGATGAAGTGCGTCCACGCTTTGGCGTGATGCGTTCCCGCGAGTTCCTGATGAAAGATGCTTACTCTTTCCATACCTCTCAGGAATCCCTGCAGGAAACCTACGACGCGATGTACGCGGCTTACAGCAAAATCTTCAGCCGCATGGGTCTGGATTTCCGCGCAGTACAGGCTGATACCGGTTCTATCGGCGGCAGCGCTTCTCACGAATTCCAGGTGCTGGCGCAGAGCGGCGAAGACGATGTGATCTTCTCTGACTCTTCCGACTTCGCAGCAAACATCGAGTTCGCTGAAGCCGTTGCGCCGAAAGAACCACGCGCTGCTGCAACCCAGGAAATGACCCTGGTCGATACGCCGAACGCGAAAACCATCGCCGAGTTGGTTGAGCAGTTCAATCTGCCAATTGAGAAGACCGTGAAAACTCTGCTGGTGAAAGCGGTTGAAGGCAGCAAGTCTCCGCTGGTTGCCCTGCTGGTTCGCGGCGATCACGAACTGAACGAAGTGAAAGCAGAAAAACTGCCACAGGTAGCCAGCCCGCTGACCTTCGCCACGGAAGAAGAGATCCGTGCGCTGGTGAAAGCTGGTCCTGGTTCTCTGGGTCCAGTTAACATGCCAATTCCGGTGGTTATTGACCGCACCGTTGCCGCCATGAGCGATTTCGCAGCCGGCGCTAACATTGATGGTAAACACTACTTCGGTATCAACTGGGATCGCGACGTTGCGACGCCAGAAGTCGCTGACATTCGTAACGTGGTTGCCGGTGACCCAAGCCCAGACGGTAAAGGTACGCTGCTGATTAAACGCGGTATCGAAGTGGGTCATATCTTCCAGCTGGGTACTAAGTACTCTGAAGCGATGAAAGCGTCCGTACAGGGCGAAGACGGCCGTAACCAGACCCTGACCATGGGCTGCTACGGTATCGGTGTGACTCGCGTGGTGGCAGCAGCAATTGAACAGAACTTTGACGACCGCGGTATCGTATGGCCAGACGCCATTGCGCCGTTCCAGGTTGCCATTCTGCCAATGAACATGCACAAGTCCTACCGCGTTCAGGAGCTGGCTGAGAAACTGTACGCTGAACTGCGCGCGCAGGGTATCGAAGTGCTGATGGACGACCGAAAAGAACGTCCAGGCGTGATGTTCGCCGATATGGAGCTTATTGGTATTCCTCACACCATCGTGCTGGGCGACCGTAACCTCGACAACGACGATATCGAATACAAATACCGTCGTAACGGCGAGAAACAGCTGATTAAAACCGGCGATATCGTGGATTACCTGGTGAAAGCTATTAAGGGATAATCGGTTCGGTGCCCTCCAGGAGTCGGCGTTAAAGCTGACTCCTGGCGACAAAAAAGCCTCGCAAATGCGAGGCTTTTTTTATATCAATGACCCGTCCTGAATAGCGTTGACACGTTCCTGACTTAAATCCGGAGAACGTGATGATGACTGAGTTCAAACGCACCCAACGTGATTATTCTCTA
>NZ_JBKHUI010000035.1:0-8188 GCF_046569695.1 Kluyvera sp. 142486 | reverse complement strand
TTTCGCTTTCGTCTCTCGAGATTCTCAGGAGAACCTCGCTGACCCGGCGGCTTGTTTGCCGTTGTTCCGTGTCAGTGGAGGCGCATTATAGGGAGTTCTGAGACGTTGACAAGCCCTGTTTTAAAAAAACTTTTCAACCGTCTCTTTTTTGCTCAAATCAGGCTGAAACAGGCAGTTTTTCGAGCGTTTCAAAGCCGTAACGCTGTAAAACGGGTAAAAGTTGCTCAGTTTCTGTCGTCAACGCCATACAGTAAGCCAGATTCGCATCGCTGGATTTCGCATCCGGCGCTTCATGTTCCAGCAGCCAGGCAGTACGACGCGCAATTGCCGCACCGGAATCTACCAATCTAGTACCTTCGGGCAGGACCTGCAGCAACTCATCCTGTAATAGAGGGAAGTGAGTGCAGCCGAGCACGACGGTATCCGGTGGTTCCTGCATACGCAGCCATGGACGCAGAATACGACGCAGCTCTTCAAGAGGAACCGGCTCACCGTGCAGCTTCGCTTCCGCCAACTCCACCAGTTCAGCAGAGCCCAGCATCTCGATGCGACATTCATTGGCAAAGCGTGCAATCAGCTCATGGGTATAAGGACGTTTGACCGTACCCCGCGTTGCCAGTAAGCCCACTATACGGTTAGCCGACAGACGCGCTGCCGGTTTGATAGCCGGCACAACGCCCACAACCGGAAAAGCAAACTTGTCGCGCAGCGCAGGCAGAGAGACCGTACTGGCCGTGTTACAGGCAATCACCGCTAAGGAAAGCGGGTAGCGTGCCTGTACCGCAGTGACAATTTCAACAACTCGCTCAACGATAAACTCCTCGCTCTTCTCCCCATAGGGGAACGCGACGTTATCGAAGGCATAGATGTAATGGAGATCCGGCAAGAGATGCCGGATCTCATCATAGACCGACAGCCCACCGACACCGGAGTCAAACACCAGTACGGTAGGACGTGGTTCAGAAGGTGTAGCTGCCAGACAAGGTGTATTCCCGTCCTGCAGTTGGGTAGCCATATGCTGTCTCGTAATCTTTATCGAACAGGTTGGCTATTTTACCACGAACGGTCAGGTGTGAGGTGACAGGATATGACAATCCGATATCCCACAGACTTACGCCGCCCATTTTCACATCACGATTGTTGTCATAGTCATTATCGTAACGCTCACCGAGGTATTGATACATCACGTTCCAACCCAGGTCATAAACCTGGCCGGTCAGTTCGTACTTCACCTGCTGCTTGGCACGGCGATACAATACTTTATCGGTGTCATCATCACGTGGGTCAACGTACTGGAACGTCAGATGATGTTCTACCGGCCCAGTCGTCACGTTCCCCGTCCACTCAAGACCTTTTATCGTGGCCGACTTCACGTTGATGTATTGATTATTTTTATAATCAATCAGATTCTGGATTTCGTAATGATATGCAGATAAACGCCAATCCAGCGGACCGGTTAAACCATCGATCCCTGCTTCCCACTGTTTTGATTCTTCTGGCTTCAGGTTCGGGTTAGAGGAAATCCCGGGACCATAGGAAGAAGCAAATCGCGTTGCACCAAACTGTTGGCCCAGTGATGGCGCCAGGAACCCCGTGCCGTAGGAAAGCGTAGCACGATAGCCATCAACAAATTCCCATCCAGCCGCGGTTTGCCAGGTACCGTGCCAGCCAAACTGCTCATCGTGATCTTCGCGGCCGGAAGCTTCCAGCGTCACGGCGTCGATCTGCTGCTGCCCGGTCAGGTAGAGCCCGGTGGTATCACGTTTATAGACATCTGATAACGTTGTACTGTTGGAAGTCAGCTTCTCCTGCTTCCAGTCAACGCCGCCGCTAATCGCGCCGTGCCCAACCTCAACGTTGTTGCCCCATTGGATATAACGCTGTTCCATATCATCCAGCGTGGCATCACCGGCGTAGCGACCGAGGTCGTTGCTGTAGTTATAGTCTTTAAGATGCTGATAGTTAGCAATCAGCTGAGAAGAATAGATACCGGAGCTGTAGCGCAGCCCCGTATCCCATGACTGGTTGTAGTTCTGAGCTTCATCATTGCCACCTGCATAGCCGTACGATCCCTGATCGTAATCGCTGTTCGCGGTATACCCATAACCACGGAAGAAGCCAGAGAAGCTATCGTCGAACTTGTGCTGCACGCCGCCCCAGAACAGCTTGTTACGATAACCGTCACGATCGCTGTCATCGCTGTAAGGTGAATCCGGCTGGACGTTAAAACCTTTCGTGGTTTGATACGCACCCGCTGCGGTCACTATCGTGTCGCCGAAACGCTTGTTGATCGCACCGTCATAAGTCTGGTAGCCGTTGCTACCCATTCCCGCATTAATCTGCGAACGCTCGACGTCACTCATGGTAATAATGTTAACCACGCCGCCGATGGCGCCTGAACCATAAACCGCAGAACGCGGCCCACGGATATATTCAATACGCTGCACCAGTGAGACCGGGATCTGGCTAATATCGACACCGTTGGAAATCCCCGGTCGCGCCATTGGAATCCCATCAATCAGCACCAGTACATGACGCGCTTCGGTGCCACGCACATATAGAGAAGAGCTATTTCCCATCCCACCGGTCTGCGAAATATCCACTCCCGGCAAGCGGCGCATTACATCATTGAGATCTTTAGACTGCCAGCGTTGGATATCCTCACGCGTGACCACATCGGTAGGAGCCAACACCGTGTTGACCGGTTGCTGAAAGCGGTTAGCGGTTACCACCATCGAGTCGGAATTGCTGTCCTGCGCCCAGCCGGAAAATGCCGTGACGGATAACGCCGTCATCAGCGAAGCTTTTTTAATCATTTTTTAAAGCATCCAAATAGAAAAGGGATGCCGCAGGCTTTATCAGTTGCTCGCGACGATAAAACCCCATGCGACGTCATCCGGCAGGTCTTCGGGCTTGGAGGCTATATAAAGAGGCGATGACTTCCCACGGCATGCCGCAGTGTCTGCATTGAATGCGCTCATCTCTTACCTTCCTTACCGCTGCGCGTCAGCCCCAGATTTACACTGGGTTCCCTTTTAACTCACAGGACCGGTACGAGGATGCTACATTTAGTTACATATGGATGTCCAGACTGCTATTTATGATTTTCACCGTCATCGGCGCTGGACATCCCCTGAACAAGCCCTACAATCCCCGCGTACTTTTATTATTCAGGATGCATCATGACCCCCGAACATCTCCCAACCGAACAGTACGACGCTCAGCTCGCCGAGAAAGTCACTCGCCTGCAAACAATGATGACGCCGTTTAGCGCTCCCGCGCCGGAGGTGTTTCGCTCGCCGGTCAGCCACTACCGGATGCGCGCCGAATTCCGCATCTGGCATGACGGTGATGACCTGTACCACATCATGTTCGACCAGCAGACCAAGAACCGCATCCGCGTAGACGCTTTCCCTGCGGCAAGCCAGCTCATCAACACCCTGATGAGCGCCGTGCTCGACGGCGTTCGCGATAACCATGCGCTGCGCCACAAGCTGTTCCAGATTGACTACCTCACCACTCTGAGCAATCAAGCTGTCGTCTCGCTGCTGTACCATAAAAAGCTCGATGACGCATGGCGTGAGCAGGCCGAAGCGCTGCGTGACGCACTGCGCGCTCAAGGGCTGAACGTGCACCTGATTGGCCGCGCGACCAAAACCAAAATTGAGCTGGACCAGGATTATATTGATGAACGTCTGCCGGTTGCGGGTAAAGAGATGATCTACCGTCAGGTGGAAAACAGCTTTACCCAGCCGAACGCCGCCATGAACATTCAGATGCTGGAGTGGGCGCTGGATGCTACGCAGAATTCACACGGCGACCTGCTGGAGCTGTACTGCGGTAACGGTAACTTCTCGCTGGCGCTGGCGCGTAACTTTAACCGCGTTCTGGCAACAGAAATTGCCAAACCGTCGGTGGCAGCGGCGCAGTACAACATCGCCGTCAACCAGATAGACAACGTACAGATCATCCGCATGGCGGCAGAAGAGTTTACGCAGGCGATGAACGGCGTGCGGGAATTTAACCGTCTGCAGGGCATTGACCTGAAAAGCTATCAATGCGAGACAATTTTCGTCGACCCACCGCGTAGCGGGCTGGACAGCGAAACCGAGAAGATGGTGCAGGCGTATCCAAACATTCTGTACATCTCCTGTAACCCAGAGACACTGTGCCAGAACCTGGAAACGTTGAGCCAGACGCACAATGTGACCCGCCTGGCGCTGTTCGATCAGTTCCCGTATACCCATCATATGGAATGCGGCGTGCTGTTAACGAAGAAATAAGACTGAACGTAGACCGGATAAGCGTAGCGCTATCCGGCAATTTCTGAGCAGTTTGCCGGATGGCGGCGTTGCCTTATCCGGCCTACAGCTTACTGCTGTTCCTGCTTGCGGCTACGCAACTTCACGCCAATCCAGAAGACCATCGCCACCGACAGTACCGCCGGGAAGAAGTTAGAGCCGATATCCGGGTACTCCGCGCGCACCACAGTGCTGTACAGCAGTACGCCAAGAATAAAGCAGGCGGCTGCCAGGCCCGGTAATCCGACCGGCATCGTACGATTCTGGTAACGTTGATGCAGGCAGTACACCGTCAGCACCAGCGCAATAATAGGGAATATAGAGAATGGCACGATGGAGCTGAACAGTGCCGCAAACGTCCCGTTAATTGATAAGCCAGCCAACAGCGCCAGCAGCAGCGTACCTTTATCTTGACCTGACTGTTTCATTGCTCGTCTACCACCTTATTCGGACTGATGTGTCATCTTCTCTTGTTCACGGCGATACCAGTAGTACGCGCCCTTGGAGATCATCCGTAACTGCAGCACCAGCCGCTCTTCCAGCTGTCGGCGCTGCTCAAGGCTTACGTCCAGAGCCTCCGCTCCCGCGCTAAATACGATAGTCACCATCGCCTCAGCCTGCGCTTCCGTGAAGGCTCGAGGCATATGGTTTTCGATTTCCAGATAGTCGGCAAGTTCCGCAATAAAATGCTGAATTTCGCGGGCGACCGCGGCACGAAATGCCGCAGAGGTGCCTGAACGCTCACGCAGCAGCAGGCGGAAGGCGTTCGGGTTATTGCCGATAAATTCCATAAAAGTTGAAACGGAAGTGCGGATAACGCTGCCGCCTTTGGCGATACGCTGGCGCGCCTGGCGCATCAGCTGACGCAGCATCAGACCGCTCTCATCGACCATGGTCAGCCCAAGCTCATCCACATCACGGAAATGACGATAAAAGGAGGTTGGCGCAATCCCTGCCTCGCGTGCGACTTCGCGCAGGCTCAGGCTAGCAAAACTACGTTCGGCACTGAGTTGACTAAATGCCGCTTCCACCAGCGAACGCCGGGTTTTTTCTTTTTGTTGCGCTCTAACACCCATCACGATGACTGAATCCTTCCACAAGCCGTGCTGGCACTATACCAGAGATTAAAACGAATCGACTTACGCAGCTTTGTTAATGATTGTTTACATGCTATTTATGCTATTTCGTATGAAAAAAGCCCAACGATAATTGGGTTATTACTTCGATGATGTTATGATTCTGTTGCTTTTATGTATAAGAACAGGTAAGCCTTACCATGCCACATTCCTACGATTATGATGCAATAGTAATTGGTTCCGGCCCCGGCGGCGAAGGCGCTGCTATGGGTCTGGTGAAGCAAGGAGCCCGTGTCGCCGTTATTGAGCGTTATCATAATGTCGGCGGCGGCTGTACCCACTGGGGTACCATCCCGTCCAAAGCCCTTCGCCACGCCGTTAGCCGTATTATCGAATTCAACCAGAACCCTCTTTACAGCGACCACAGCCGACTTCTCCGCTCCTCATTTGCCGACATCCTGAATCATGCCGATAGCGTAATCAATCAGCAAACTCACATGCGTCAGGGCTTTTATGAGCGTAATCACTGTGAAATGTTGCAGGGTGACGCCCGCTTCGTCGATGAGCACACCATCGCGCTGGAGTGTCCGGACGGTTCCGTCGAAACGTTCACCGCCGATAAGTTCGTGATTGCCTGCGGCTCACGCCCGTATCGCCCGGCCGACGTCGACTTTACCCACCCGCGCATTTACGACAGCGACTCAATTCTCAGCCTGCACCACGAACCGCGCCACGTGATTATCTACGGCGCAGGGGTTATCGGCTGCGAATATGCGTCTATCTTCCGTGGAATGGAGGTTAAGGTTGATCTCATCAACACCCGCGACCGCCTGCTGGCCTTCCTCGACCAGGAAATGTCAGATTCACTCTCTTACCACTTCTGGAACAGCGGCGTAGTGATTCGCCACAACGAAGAGTACGAGAAGATTGAAGGCGTGGACGACGGCGTGATCATGCACCTGAAGTCTGGCAAGAAGCTCAAAGCCGACTGCTTGCTGTTTGCCAACGGGCGTACCGGCAACACTGATTCGCTGTCGCTGGAAAACATCGGGCTACAGGCCGATGGCCGTGGCCAGTTGAAGGTGAACAGCATGTACCAGACCGCGCTGCCGCACGTCTATGCCGTTGGTGATGTTATCGGTTATCCGAGCCTGGCTTCGGCAGCCTACGATCAGGGACGTATTGCCGCCCAGGCGCTGATGAAAGGTGAAGCCACCGCGCACCTGATTGAAGACATCCCAACCGGTATCTATACCATTCCGGAAATCAGCTCCGTCGGCAAAACCGAACAGCAGTTGACCGCAATGAAGGTGCCGTATGAGGTAGGTCGTGCGCAGTTTAAACACCTGGCGCGAGCGCAAATCGTCGGTATGAGCGTGGGGAGCCTGAAGATCCTGTTCCATCGGGAGACCAAGGAGATCCTTGGCATTCACTGCTTTGGCGAGCGCGCGGCCGAAATTATTCATATCGGCCAGGCGATTATGGAGCAGAAAGGTGGTGGTAACACCATTGAGTACTTCGTTAACACCACCTTTAACTACCCAACCATGGCGGAAGCCTATCGGGTAGCGGCGCTAAACGGCTTAAACCGCCTGTTTTAACGCGCTGTCAAAATGGCCGTCCATCGTTTCGCGGACGGCCTCTGCCAGCTGCTCATAGCGGCCGCGTAGAGGCGATCCCGGACGATAGACCAGGCCAACGGTGCGGCGTGGTTCCGGCTTAATGCACGGCAGGTACACGACGCCATCGCGTTTACGTTCCTGCGGCACGGCAAGCGCTGGCAGCAGCGTAATACCGCTTCCCGCCGCCACCATATTGCGCAGCGTTTCCAGACTGGTTGCGCGGAAGTGGGTATCTTCATCCGCGCCTGCCTCAAAGCAGAAGCCCATCGCCTGGTCGCGCAGGCAGTGCCCGTCTTCCAGCATCAGCAGCTTTTCACCGGCCAGATCTGACATCGGCACGCGATCGCGCTCCGCCCACGGGTGATCGGCATAGATCGCCAGCATCATTGGTTCGTCGAACAGCGGCACCTCAATAAAGGCTTCACTCTCTTTCACCAGCGCCAGAATCGCACAGTCCAGCTTACCGCTGTCGAGCTGCGCCAGCAGTTGATGGGTCTGCGCTTCATGCAGGTACATTTCGAGCTTCGGGAAGGTCTGGTGCAGCATGGGAATAATATGAGGCAGCAGGTACGGGCCAACGGTTGGGATCAGGCCGATATGCAACGGGCCGGACATCGTCTCCCCCTGCTGGCTTGCCATCTCCTTCAGCACTTTGACCTCGCGTAACACGGTACGCGCCTGGTCCACCAGCAGCAGGCCCGCCTGGGTGAACAGCACTTTGCGGCTGGTACGCTCCAGCAGCATCACGCCCAGTTCATCTTCCAGCTTACGAATCTGCCCACTTAGAGTTGGCTGGCTGACATGGCAGGAATCTGCCGCCCGGCGGAAGTGCCGGTGTTCAGCTAACGCCACCAGGTATTCAAGATCACGAATATTCATTATTCATCCTCCATCGCCACGATAGTTCATGGCGATAGATAGAATAGCAATGAATGATTATCCCTATCAAGCGTTCTGTTCAATAATACACCACAGAAACAGATGACCCTTGTTTAACCCTTGAAGTCGTCATACTGATTCGGAGTTTCTCTCAAACTCGACAAATAAAGCCAACATGAACGTTTGCGGGCCCCGTGCCCGCTTTTTTTTGGCCGTAAATAAATATCCTCCGGCATAGCCGGAGGTTTTTCTGATGCGCCTATAAGGCTCTCTTACCAGCCGCGCCCTAACAGGCGCATACGATCTGACA
>NZ_JBKHUI010000034.1:0-9921 GCF_046569695.1 Kluyvera sp. 142486 | reverse complement strand
TACGACCGGAAAACCCAGAGTGTGGTCCGGATAGACTGAAAAGTGTTACCTATGTTCCCGGTCTGATCTGTCACCTATGTATCCGGTCATACACTTCGCTTATCCGGCCTACATACCTGCGTTCATCCCACTTTCACTTCCCACCTCTCATCCGTTTTTCTGACTTAAGTGATCCCGTTAACAATGTGATGTAAATGTCGGGTGCTGTTCCTGTTCATATTCGTTTCAAGGTTGTTAAATCAAGTGTGCTTGCTATGGACACAAAATGTAACATCCTCTGCTACTGATACGGACAATAACTATGAACAATTCAGGGAAATACCTTATATGGGCATTACTCTCCATTGTCGGAGCGTTTGCCCTCGGCTACATCGCCCTCAACCGTGGTGAACAGATAAACGCATTGTGGATCGTCGTTGCGGCGGTCTGCGTTTATCTCATCGCTTACCGTTTTTACGGTCTCTATATTGCGAAAAAAGTGCTGCAGGTTGACCCGACGCGCATGACGCCTGCCGTGCGTCATAACGACGGCCTCGACTATGTACCAACGGACAAAAAGGTGCTGTTTGGGCACCACTTTGCGGCGATTGCCGGAGCGGGCCCGCTGGTGGGGCCGGTGCTGGCGGCGCAGATGGGCTACCTGCCAGGGATGCTCTGGCTGTTAGCCGGGGTGGTGCTGGCCGGTGCGGTCCAGGACTTTATGGTGCTGTTCGTCTCTACCCGTCGTGATGGCCGTTCACTGGGCGAACTGGTGAAAGAGGAGATGGGGCCGGTCGCTGGCGTCATTGCACTGGTGGCGACGTTTATGATCATGGTGATCATTCTGGCGGTGCTGGCGATGATCGTGGTGAAAGCGCTGACCCACAGCCCGTGGGGAACCTATACCGTTGCCTTTACCATTCCGCTGGCGCTGTTTATGGGGATTTACATTCGCTATCTGCGCCCGGGACGCATTGGCGAAGTGTCGGTTATTGGCCTGGTGCTGCTGGTGTTTGCCATTATTTCCGGCGGTTGGGTGGCGGCAAGCGAAACCTGGGCGCCGTGGTTTGACTATACCGGCGTACAGCTGACCTGGATGCTGGTGGGCTATGGCTTCGTGGCTTCTGTGCTGCCGGTGTGGCTGCTGCTGGCACCGCGCGACTACCTTTCCACCTTCCTGAAAATCGGCACTATCGTCGGGCTGGCGATTGGCATTCTGATTATGCGCCCAACGCTGACCATGCCTGCGCTGACCAAATTTGTTGACGGTACCGGCCCGGTGTGGACCGGCGACCTGTTCCCGTTCCTGTTTATCACCATCGCCTGCGGCGCGGTCTCTGGTTTCCACGCGCTGATTGCCTCCGGCACTACGCCGAAGATGCTGGCGAACGAAAATCAGGCCTGCTTTATCGGCTACGGCGGTATGCTGATGGAATCCTTCGTCGCCATTATGGCGCTGGTTTCCGCCTGTATTATCGACCCAGGCGTCTACTTTGCGATGAACAGCCCGATGGCGATGCTGGCACCGGCCGGTACCGTTGACGTGGTGGCTTCTGCGGCGCAGGTGGTTAGCAGTTGGGGCTTTGCGGTAACGCCGGACCTGCTGCATCAGATTGCCAACGAAGTGGGTGAGCAGTCGATCATTTCTCGTGCGGGCGGTGCGCCGACGCTGGCGGTGGGGATGGCCTATATCCTTCACGGGGCGTTGGGCGGCCTGATGGACGTGTCGTTCTGGTATCACTTCGCCATTCTGTTTGAGGCGCTGTTTATTCTGACGGCGGTGGATGCGGGTACCCGTGCCGCGCGCTTTATGCTGCAAGACCTGCTGGGCGTTATCAATCCAGGGCTCAAGCGTACGGATTCTCTGCCTGCTAACCTGCTGGCGACGGCGCTTTGCGTGCTGGCCTGGGGCTATTTCCTGCATCAAGGGGTCGTTGATCCCCTGGGCGGCATTAACACCCTGTGGCCGCTGTTCGGTATCGCGAACCAGATGCTGGCCGGTATGGCGCTGATGCTCTGTGCGGTGGTACTGTTCAAGATGAAACGTCAGCGCTACGCGTGGGTTGCGCTGGTGCCAACCTCCTGGCTGCTGGTGTGTACGCTGGTGGCAGGTTGGCAGAAGTCGTTCAGCGAAGATACCCGCGTGGGCTTCCTGGCGATTGCGAACAAGTTCCAGGCGATGATCGACAGCGGCAACATACCGCCGCAGTACACCGAATCGCAGCTGGCGCAGCTGGTGTTTAACAACCGTCTTGATGCTGGCCTGACCATCTTCTTTATGGTGGTGGTCGTGGTGCTGGCGCTGTTCTCCCTCAAAACCGCGCTGGCGGCGCTGAAAGAGGACAAGCCGACGGCGAAAGAGACCCCGTATGAGCCGATGCCGGCCGATGCGGAGAACCTGGTCGCACAGGCGAAACGCGCGCATTAATGTCTTTACGTGTAGTTTGTTGATGTTGTAGCCCGGCCGAGCGCAGCGACGCCGGGTTTACCCAAAGGATAAAAACAATGTTTGATACCCTCTCGAAAGCCGGAAAATACCTCGGCCAGGCGGCCAAAATGATGATTGGCGTGCCGGACTACGACAACTACGTCGAACATATGCGCATCACGCACCCGGACCAGACGCCGATGACCTATGAAGAATTTTTCCGCGACCGCCAGGACGCACGCTACGGTGGAAAGGGCGGTGCTAAGTGCTGTTAATGTTTATTTAGACATCTAAACGTCTTGATTGCCATACGCGTTCGCCGTGTTATATTGATGTTAACTTTGGCATCACGAGCGGCAGACGCAGAATGACGAATAAGCAACTCATCCCACAAAGCAAGTTACCCAACCTCGGCACCACCATTTTCACCCAGATGAGCGCGCTGGCGCAGCAGCACCAGGCGATTAATCTCTCGCAGGGGTTCCCCGATTTTGACGGCCCGGCCTATCTTCAGGCGCGGCTGGCGTACCATGTCGCCTCCGGGGCGAATCAGTATGCGCCGATGACCGGCGTGCAGGCGCTGCGTGAAGCCATCGCCGAGAAAACGCAGGCGTTGTATGGCCATTCGCCGGATGTGAATAGCGAGATTACGGTCACCGCCGGGGCAACCGAAGCGCTTTACGCGGCGATTACCGCGCTGGTGCGTAATGGCGATGAGGTTATCTGCTTTGACCCGAGCTATGACAGCTATGCGCCTGCGGTCGAACTTTCCGGCGGCATCGTGAAGCGCATCGCGCTACAGCCGCCGCACTTCCGCGTCGACTGGCAGGCATTTACCGACATGCTCAGCGACAAAACCCGGCTGGTCATTCTCAACACCCCGCATAACCCCTCAGCCACCGTGTGGCAGGCGGCTGATTTCGAGGCGCTCTGGCAGGCGATTGCCGAGCGCGAAATCTACGTGCTCAGCGATGAAGTGTATGAGCATATCTGCTTTAGCGAGGCCGGACACGCCAGCGTGCTGGCGCACCCGCAGCTGCGCGAGCGGGCGGTGGCGGTGTCATCGTTTGGCAAAACCTATCATATGACCGGCTGGAAGGTGGGGTACTGCGTCGCGCCAGCGCCAATAAGCGCTGAGCTGCGTAAAGTGCATCAATATCTGACCTTCGCCGTCAATACCCCGGCGCAACTGGCACTGGCGGATATGCTGGGTGCTGAACCCGAGCACTACCGCCAACTGCCTGATTTTTATCGGGCGCGACGCGACCTGTTTATTGACGCGCTGAGTCAGAGCCGACTGAAGCTGCTGCCCTGTGAGGGAACCTACTTCCTGCTGGCGGACTACAGCGCCATTTCCGATCTTGATGACGTGAGCTTTTGCCAGTGGCTGACTACCGAAGTTGGCGTGGCGGCGATCCCGCTGTCGGTCTTCTGTGCGGCACCCTTCCCGCATAAGCTGATTCGCCTGTGCTTTGCCAAACAAGAAGCGACGCTGCTGGCCGCCGCCGAGCGTCTGTGTCGCCTGTAGCTATTTAACCGTCCAGGCCTGTGAGAACTGGCGATTGCCGAAGAGTTCGCACAGGCCGTTAATCTGCTTCAGGCGCAGGACTTCATCGGCATCCATTCCCAACTCTTTCCCCATTTTTTCATCGCTCCAGCCGAGCTGGCTCAGTTCGCGCACAATCTCCGACATGGCGTTAATTTGATGACGCCCACGCGCACGGTTGTGACGAATAGTGGCGGCCATCCTGGCGGGTAGCGATTGGTCCTGATGTTCCAGTTGGGTGATGGGGAGATAGCCTTGAAACCGTTTTTTTAACCCAGATTTGGATTGGGACAACAGGTGGCGGTGGAAGCCATCGACAATTTCAAAGCGGTGATCCTGTTTTTCAATGACCACGATAGGTTGGGTAAAACCATCGGACTCCAGCGATTTGGTCAGCAATCGCTTCTCCTGCGGGGCCATGTTGTTCGGGTTGTAGTCGTTGGGTGATATCTCCTCTTCTTTCACCCACAGTACGCAGTCTATCGGCTCATCGTGAAAGGGGCTTTCTGCATGTAGCGCCAGGCGAAACTGGTTAATTGCGTCAATTTTCTCTTCAAAGGTGAGCGTGTGCAGATAGTCGTGAAGCTGGTTGATTAGTCGTTGTCGCATAAGATCCTCCATTGTTGACGCTTTTGTTCCATACGTGTGCGGTAGCGTTGATAGTGCCTGGCTTTAGTGGGGCTAAACGAGAGCATTCGGCACCAGTAGTCATTGCTTAACAAGACCTTACAGATACGTCGCCATGAAGGGATATCTTTCGACCCCAGATCTTTTTCCTGGCAGTCTGGAATATCATTCCAGCCCTGTTTGAAGTACCAGTGAAGATAGACGGCGATTTTATTGCGGTAGTGGTCAGCGGTGGCTTTTGGCATGCTTTCCAGCAGGAAGAGCGCATAGGTACGCCAGCTGTAGTGGCTCGGCTTGTCGATTTTCCGATGGCCGTAAAACTGGTTGTCCTGCCCGGCGTAGACGCCGCCGCTGTGTACACCGCTGACCCGCTGGCACATATCGGCCCAGCGCTCCGGTTCAAGCACGTGATAGAGCCACAGTCCCTGGCGCTGCTCCGGGCCAAAGGGTTCGCAGATACGCATATAGCGCAGCGGCACGCCCGCCTGATACATCAGGTTGTACAGTGGATTGTAGGGTTTCTGGCTATTGGCAAACCAGGTCCAGACATCCGCCGTTTTCCAGTCATAGATCGGATAGACGTACCAGGCATGATTGCCCGGCGCGACGGTCGTCCAGGGCTTATCGTCGGCGAAGCGTCGTTTGCGTTGGGAAGAAATGGTTAAAAATCGGTTGTAGGATTCATCGGCACGTATGCCCACCATCACGGCGGCAGGGCGCTGCTGTGAAAACCATTCGGCGAAACATTGCACGAATCGCTCGAAGGTCATTCCGGGTTCATAAAAAGAGAAAAAGGCGGGGTCAGTAATAGCATTTTCCGGCGGTTGGCGGACCCATTTTGCATTCGGCTCCCAGCATTGCCATTCCGGATTAAATTGGGTGAGGGAGTTCTGAGTGGTTAGCGGGAGCGCGACCCAATAAAAATTTTCAATAACATCTTCGTACATTGCGCGCAGTTTTTCGCAATGGGCGATGGTATAGGAGAATTGCGCCTCCCAGTCGATAAACAGTACGCTGAATTTTTTTCCAGTTTGACGTGCCAATTCGGCAGTTAAATGCAACATCACGGTGGAATCTTTTCCGCCTGAAAAAGAGACGCAAACACGTGAAAAATTATTAAGTGTCCAGTTGATGCGCTCCCGACTTGCCTCCAGAACGGACTGAGGCAAGGGGAGTTTTATGATAGACATAAGTCAGAAATCCTTTATGACAGCATCTAATAGGTTCCGACATAGTACTCTATTCTTAGATGTAATAAATGCAATAATGAATATATTAATTATTTATGATTTTGTTTTTGATATTTTTTCTGTGAATGTTTTGTTTCTTTTTGTGCTTTTTTTATGATTTCAGAGAAAAAAGGAGAGGTCAGCGAGGCGCGACTGTAGACCATATAAAAAGTAAATTTTTGCAAAGGGATGGGGGTATTTATCTGTTTTAAGTTTAGCGGTTCTTTCAGACGTTCAAATACTAGTCGGGGGACGAGAGCGATTAAATCGCTATGGTGAATGATGTTAAAAACACTCATTAATGAAGAGGACCTGAAAGCAACGTTTCGTTCTGATAAACGTGCCGAAATATAAAGTTTTTGGAACTCTTTTATCTGGTGCTCACGCGATTGAAGTACCGCAAACCTCTCCTGTAAGATTTCCTCCAGCGTGGCGTCGTCTCCAAGCCGCGGATGCGCTTTACGGCTAATTAGAACCGCCTCGCAATCACAATAGGGTGTGCAAATTAATGCTCGATTTTCACAATTTTCCAGCGTAAATACCACGTCTGCTTTACGGTAATTGAGAACGTCTTCAATTTGATCGTTCTCTGTGGCCGTGTCGTGGTAGATCACTTCCATGCTGGGATCTTCAAGCAGAGTATCCATAAAACGGGTGAGTTTTGGCATTGCGTGAAATTGCGGGCCGTAGACCACAAAACGTTTTTTCAGCTCCGTTTTCCCCGTGATGTTAATGGTTTGCTCGATACTGTTGAGATTCTGTTCCAGATGGTGATGCAGATTCACGGCGACGGTGGTCGGCGTAATCCCTTTACCTGCCCGAACAAATAGCGGGTCATTTAATTGTACGCGCAGCCGCTGTAGCGATTGGCTGACGGCGGAGGGGGTGATGAATAACGTTTGCGCCGCTTTGCTGATGCTCAGGTTTTGGTAAATGCACTCGAAAATTATCAGAAGGTTGAGATCAAAACGTTTTAGGTTGTAGAGGTTAGCCAATTAGATATCCTTTTTTAACATAATGAATACATGATAAATATGAATTGCATTATCATGGAACAATCCCTGTTCGAAGAACTAAATTTAACTTTTAATAACGCTTAATATATATCAGCTAATGAGGATTAGCTACGCCATATTTAATTAATAATC
Source organism: Kluyvera sp. 142486 (assembly GCF_046569695.1). Taxonomy (NCBI): domain Bacteria; kingdom Pseudomonadati; phylum Pseudomonadota; class Gammaproteobacteria; order Enterobacterales; family Enterobacteriaceae; genus Kluyvera; species Kluyvera sp. 142486. Next base: position 2,964 of record NZ_JBKHUI010000034.1, on the reverse strand, counting down.
TCATTATTAATATGAATATAATTTATTATTAATAATAATGCTGGGTGTTAATTACTTTGAATTCAACGACATGACGCCAGGTATCAATGAATGGCGTAGCCTATCACAGTCATAGGGAGGAACGACGGCGGGCTGATTGCCCTTTACCGGCCAGGATGATGTAATCCGGGTGCTGTTACCGCCTTTGTTAAGGTATGTAGAGCGCAACAATAAGCCAGCCAGGCTGGCGCTGAATTCACCTGCTGGGGATTCAGGTAACGGGGCCGCTGATGCGGCCTTTTTACTTCTGAGGGTGAGCGATTTGTGCCCGTCCTCGTCATAGGTTCACAAAGCTGTCTTGTTCTGGTTGTTAGATAACGCTTATTGATTTGATAATGTAAACGCATTGGTCGAATCAGGAAAAGTTCGTTAACTTAGACCTCAACGAAAACACGGAGGAAGTACTCGATGTCTTTAATTAATACCAAAATCAAACCTTTCAAAAACCAGGCGTTCAAAAACGGTGAATTCGTAGAAGTTACCGAGAAAGATACCGAAGGTCGCTGGAGCGTCTTCTTCTTCTACCCGGCTGACTTCACCTTCGTATGCCCGACCGAACTGGGCGACGTAGCTGACCATTACGAAGAGCTGCAGAAACTGGGCGTGGACGTGTACTCTGTTTCTACCGACACCCACTTCACCCACAAAGCATGGCACAGCAGCTCTGACACCATCGCGAAAATCAAATACGCGATGATCGGCGACCCGACTGGCGCCCTGACCCGTAACTTCGACAACATGCGTGAAGATGAAGGTCTGGCAGACCGTGCAACCTTCGTTGTTGACCCACAGGGTATCATCCAGGCAATCGAAGTTACCGCTGAAGGTATCGGCCGTGACGCATCTGACCTGCTGCGTAAAATCAAGGCAGCTCAGTATGTTGCTTCTCACCCAGGCGAAGTTTGCCCGGCTAAATGGAAAGAAGGCGAAGCCACTCTGGCCCCATCTTTGGACCTGGTCGGCAAGATCTAAATTTCCGTCGTCTTTCGCGCCACTGCGGCGTTGGCGTCGCGTGTTCACCCCGGTCACTTACTTATGTAAGCTCCCGGGGACTCACCCGCTAGCCGCCTTGCCGTGACGCGAAATACTTAGGAAATTACCCCCATTATAACGGGTGCGCGAGTGCCCGTTTTTTTCAATAGCGTCCATGATGCAAGCGTATTCAGGCTGCCTGACAAAGGCCGCTTGCATGATGATGTTTTAAGCCCAGGAGATAAAAATGCTCGACACCAACATGAAAACCCAGCTCAAGGCCTATCTTGAGAAGCTGACCAAACCTGTTGAGCTGATTGCCACGCTGGATGACAGCGCTAAATCGGCAGAGATCAAGGAACTGTTGGCTGAAATCGCTGAACTGTCAGACAAAGTCACCTTTAAAGAAGACAACACGCTCGCGGTACGTAAGCCATCGTTCCTGATTACTAACCCAGGTTCCGACCAGGGCCCACGCTTTGCGGGCTCCCCGCTGGGCCACGAGTTTACCTCGCTGGTGCTGGCGCTGCTGTGGACCGGCGGTCATCCGTCGAAAGAAGCGCAGTCTCTGCTGGAGCAGATCCGCGATATCGACGGCGACTTTGAGTTTGAAACCTACTACTCGCTCTCCTGCCACAACTGCCCGGACGTGGTGCAGGCGCTGAACCTGATGTCGGTACTGAACCCGCGCATCAAGCACACGGCGATTGATGGCGGTACGTTCCAGAACGAAATTACCGATCGTAACGTGATGGGCGTTCCGGCGGTCTATATGAACGGTCAAGAGTTTGGTCAGGGCCGTATGACGCTGACTGAAATCGTAGCGAAAGTGGATACCGGCGCGGAAAAACGTGCGGCGGAAGAACTGAATAAACGAGATGCTTACGATGTGCTGATCGTCGGCTCTGGCCCGTCCGGCGCGGCAGCGGCGGTTTACTCTGCGCGTAAAGGTATTCGTACCGGCCTGATGGGTGAACGTTTTGGCGGCCAGGTACTGGATACTGTTGATATCGAAAACTACATCTCCGTGCCAAAAACCGAAGGCCAGAAACTGGCAGGTGCCCTGAAGGCGCACGTGAGCGATTATGACGTGGACGTGATTGACTCCCAGAGCGCGTCTAAGCTGATCCCTGCCTCGGTTGAAGGCGGCCTGCATCAGATTGAAACCGCGTCCGGCGCGGTGCTGAAGGCACGCAGCATTATCATCGCCACCGGTGCTAAATGGCGTAACATGAACGTACCGGGTGAAGATCAATACCGTACCAAGGGTGTCACCTACTGCCCACACTGCGACGGCCCGCTGTTTAAAGGCAAACGCGTGGCGGTTATCGGCGGCGGTAACTCCGGCGTGGAAGCGGCAATCGATCTGGCGGGCGTGGTTGAACACGTGACCCTGCTTGAGTTTGCGCCAGAAATGAAGGCCGACCAGGTGCTGCAGGATAAAGTACGCAGCCTGAAAAACGTCGACATTATTCTCAACGCGCAGACCACTGAAGTGAAGGGCGACGGCAGTAAAGTCACCGGTCTGCAGTATCGTGACCGTGTGAGCGGCGACGAGCACCACGTAGAACTGGCGGGGATCTTCGTGCAGATTGGTCTGCTGCCAAATACCAACTGGCTGGAAGGCGCGATTGAGCGTAACCGCATGGGTGAAATTATCATTGATGCGAAATGCGAGACCAACGTGAAGGGCGTATTCGCCGCGGGCGACTGCACCACCGTGCCGTACAAACAGATTATCATCGCCGCTGGCGAAGGTGCGAAGGCGTCACTGAGTTCATTTGACTACCTGATTCGTACCAAAACTGCATAAAAAGAAGACAATGCCTGCAATGTCAAAGGCCACCGAAAGGTGGCCTTTTTTTGTGCACAGAAAACCCCCAGCTAGGCTGGGGGTTCCGGAAAGCTTTCAGCTTTAAGCCAGTTATTAAAACCCCTTTTGATTTGTTAAAA
>NZ_JBKHUI010000033.1:0-22861 GCF_046569695.1 Kluyvera sp. 142486 | reverse complement strand
CGGCCACATCTGGCCCTGAAGTACAAAACGCCCGATGACGTTCATCAGGCGTTTTATCGACAGAAAACTGTCAACCTATATCAGGACTAGTCACTGATGGCGCTAGGCCTTCCTTTTCGGCAGCAGCACCCACAGCGCCGCCAGCATCACGATCGCGTACAGGCTCTTCCATCCCACCATCGACAGCAACAGCACGCACAGCGCCACGCCCACGACGGATAATGCACGGTAGCGCCCGCTCAACAACCGGCACCCTGCCAGCATGCACAGCAGATAAATCATAATAAAGATGCCGTTGGCATAGACGATCAGCGCATCGAGGTTGATGTTCAGCCAGTAGCTGGCGAGCGTACTCACCATGCAACTGCCAATCACCACGCTCAAGGCATTGCGCGGCACCAGCCCCGGCGAGAGGCGCGCCAGATAGCTATCCGGCTTCGACTGCGCCTGCGACCACACCAGGCGGGCGAAGCTCTGGATGTAGATATTGAGGCTGGCGAAGCAGGCGAGAAAACCGACCACGCTCGCTACCCACAGCGCCTTCACGCCGAATAGCTGCACCACGATGGTCGGCAGCGAGGCTGCTGCGGTATTGGCGGCACCGTAGGCGTGGAAGTGCAGCACCAACACGGTACAGGCCCAGTAGACCACGCCTGCCAGCAGCAGGCCGATAATCAGCGCGCGCGGGAAGTCGCGCTCCGGGTTGCGGAATTCCGAGGCCATATGGGCAAACGCCTCCAGGCCGACAAAGCACCAGAACATCACCGACAGCGCGGCGAAAAGCTGCGAGCTGTCGACATCGGGCAGGGCCGGGAAGGGGATCGCTTTTACGGAGATATCGCCATAGACCCAAATAGCGGCCAGCAGGGCAACAATCAGAATGGCGACCAGCGTCTGCAAATTAGCGCTGGAGCTGGCACCGCGTGAGCCCAGCCACCAGACGATCGCCAGCGTGGCGACCTCCGCCATCAGCAGTTGCCAGTCATGCCAGCCGAACAGCGCCTGGGTAAAGCCGGAGGCAATATGCAGCGCGGCGGGTAGGCCAACCGGGATAACGGAGAGGAACAGCCAGCCGGTGACGCGGGCGAGGCGAGGGCCAAAGGCCATCTCGACGAAGTGCGCCACGCCTCCCGCGCTGGGGAAGTGTCGGCCGAGGAGGGCAAAAACGATAGCGACCGGAAAGACCAGCACAATTAATGCGGGCCAGGCCCATAGACTGTTGTTACCGGCAACCAGCGCGCCCAGCGCCGGCACGGCAAAGACGCCGGTGCCGAGCAGTGACGTCGATAGTAATCCTACTCCCTGAGCTAACCCGAGCTCTTGTTTAAGTCCCGCCATGTCCCTCGTCCACACCCTTGCAAAAAAGAGCAAAATGTTACCATATCCCCTCTCCCGGCGGCCCCGCGTCATTGTGCTGTTCTACGTTGGGAATTCAGCGATTTATCGCGATTGCGTCGCCGGATGAAATTTTTTTTAGGGTGCCCCCTTGAAGGGCAAAATAACCATCCCCATCTCTCAGGCACTAGCCGGAAAACCGCTTACGGCCCGGCATCGCCCATAAGTGATAATGACTTTCTCGAAGGAGAGCTATCAATGAGTATTCGTCCGTTACATGATCGTGTGATCGTCAAACGCAAAGAAGTTGAAACCAAATCTGCTGGCGGCATCGTTCTGACCGGTTCTGCGGCAGCAAAATCAACTCGTGGCGAAATCATCGCTGTCGGTAAGGGCCGCATCCTGGAAAACGGGACCGTGCAGCCGCTGGACGTTAAAGTTGGTGACATCGTGATTTTCAACGATGGCTACGGCGTGAAATCTGAGAAGATCGACAATGAAGAAGTGTTGATCATGTCTGAAAGCGACATCCTGGCAATTGTTGAAGCGTAAGCAACGCGCGAACGAATTTGAGGAATAGAAGAAATGGCAGCTAAAGACGTAAAATTTGGTAACGACGCTCGTGTAAAAATGCTGCGCGGCGTTAACGTACTGGCAGATGCAGTTAAAGTAACCCTGGGCCCGAAAGGCCGTAACGTGGTTCTGGACAAATCCTTCGGCGCGCCAACCATCACCAAAGATGGCGTATCCGTAGCACGTGAAATCGAGCTGGAAGACAAGTTCGAAAACATGGGCGCACAGATGGTGAAAGAAGTTGCCTCTAAAGCGAACGACGCTGCAGGCGACGGTACCACCACCGCGACCGTACTGGCTCAGGCTATTATCGCAGAAGGCCTGAAAGCCGTTGCTGCGGGCATGAACCCAATGGACCTGAAGCGCGGTATCGACAAAGCCGTTCTGGCTGCAGTTGAAGAGCTGAAAGCGCTGTCCGTACCTTGCTCCGACTCTAAAGCGATTGCTCAGGTTGGTACCATCTCCGCTAACTCCGACGAAACCGTAGGTAAACTGATCGCAGAAGCGATGGATAAAGTCGGTAAAGAAGGCGTGATCACCGTTGAAGACGGTACCGGTCTGGAAGACGAACTGGACGTGGTTGAAGGTATGCAGTTCGACCGTGGCTACCTGTCCCCATACTTCATCAACAAACCAGAGACTGGTGCTGTTGAGCTGGAAAGCCCGTTCATCCTGCTGGCTGACAAAAAAGTTTCCAACATCCGCGAAATGCTGCCAGTGCTGGAAGCCGTTGCGAAAGCAGGCAAACCACTGGTTATCATCGCTGAAGACGTTGAAGGCGAAGCGCTGGCTACTCTGGTGGTTAACACCATGCGCGGTATCGTGAAAGTCGCTGCTGTTAAAGCACCTGGCTTCGGCGACCGTCGTAAAGCTATGCTGCAGGACATCGCAACCCTGACCGGCGGTACCGTTATCTCTGAAGAGATCGGTATGGAGCTGGAAAAAGCAACCCTGGAAGACCTGGGTCAGGCTAAACGCGTTGTGATCAACAAAGACACCACCACCATCATCGATGGCGTGGGTGAAGAAGCGGCGATCCAGGGTCGTGTGACTCAGATCCGCAAACAGATTGAAGAAGCAACTTCTGACTACGACCGTGAAAAACTGCAGGAACGCGTAGCGAAACTGGCTGGCGGCGTTGCGGTAATCAAAGTCGGTGCAGCTACCGAAGTTGAAATGAAAGAGAAGAAAGCTCGCGTTGACGATGCCCTGCACGCGACCCGTGCTGCGGTAGAAGAAGGCGTGGTTGCTGGTGGTGGTGTAGCGCTGGTTCGCGTAGCCGCTAAACTGGCTGGCCTGACTGCTCAGAACGAAGATCAGAACGTTGGTATCAAAGTTGCGCTGCGCGCAATGGAAGCACCGCTGCGTCAGATCGTTTCCAACGCCGGTGAAGAGCCGTCTGTGGTTGCGAACAACGTGAAAGCGGGTGAAGGTAACTACGGTTACAACGCCGCAACTGAAGAATACGGCAACATGATCGACTTCGGTATTCTGGACCCAACCAAAGTTACCCGTTCTGCTCTGCAGTACGCGGCATCCGTTGCGGGTCTGATGATCACCACCGAGTGCATGGTGACCGACCTGCCAAAAGGCGACGCTCCTGATTTAGGCGCAGCTGGCGGCATGGGTGGCATGGGCGGTATGGGCGGCATGATGTAATCGTGCGCTATACCCCATAGCATCAAGAAACCCCCGAGCAGAAATGTTCGGGGGTTTTTCTTTATGTGCTGGGGCGTTATTCCTCGAAAGTGCCTTTAACGCAGGCTTTACCGTCGCGCACCATCTGTTTTCCCTTCGCCCATACTTCCTGAATGCGCAGTCCCTCGTCCAGAACGATAAAGTCGGCATCACAGCCTGGCGATAGTCGTCCCTTATGAGTAAACCCGAGAAATTCCGCCACGTTACGGGTGAGCGGCAACAGTGCCTCTTCCAGCGGAAGATGATGCTGTTTCACCAACTTCTGTAACGTTTCCAGCAGTGATTCAAACCCGGCGACGCCGATGCCTATCAGGTTGCCATCGGCATCAAAGTTCGGCTGGCTCCCGTTACCGTCTGAACTTAGCGTTACTCTTGATGAGGGAACATTGCCTTCCCGGGCCATCATAATGGCGCTTGCTGGGTCGATAGGCTCGTCGATGCTGCTGGTGATATCGATGTACCCGCCTTCCCGGGCAAAGCGCAGGGCGGCAAGAAACAGCGACTGAGCGCGATTAACGTGGGTTGGAAGCAGTTTGGTTATCGGGACATCGGCATGATGCAATATGTCATAGATGGGTTCCAGTTCACGAGGGCTGTTACCCATATGAAAAACGGAAATCCCGGCTTTGGTTCCCAGCAGGCCGCCAACCCGCGATTGTGCTGCCATCGTGGCGAGTTGTGCGGACGTCGGTGCCGATGAGCGGTGGTCGGAAATCGCACATTTGACGCCAATGACTTTGTCGATAAGCGCTACGTCTTTTTCGACGCTGCCGGTTAGGGTGGGCGACGGAAGCCCATAAGCCCCGGTCAGCATCCAGGCGCTTATTCCTTCGTACTCCAGCGCGCGGGTCTTGGCCAGCAGCGACTCTGGATGACGCGTCACGCCGTCGGTGCCGAGTAAGCCAACGACCGAGGTGATCCCGGCAGCGACAAGCTTCGACAGGCGTACTTCCGGGGTCCGCGTATGAGGACCAGCCTCACCGCCACCGCCAATTAAATGCACGTGCTGGTCGATAAAGCCAGGGCAAACGGTCGCCCCGTTAAGGTCGCTTATCGGGCAATCCGGCAGGGCGATTTCTGCGCCAGCTTGTTCAATGGCGATAATTTTTCCCCCGGCGACGAGGAGATCGCACATCCCGCGATCTTCAGGCGCGAAGAGGTGCGCGTTGCGAAATAAACGCGGCTCCAGTAAAGAGAAATTCATCATTCTTCCTTAGAAAAGTATCTGCATCACCCACATGGAGAGCAGGGCGTTAGTGATACAGATGGCGATGATATGCGGATAATATTTGGGGTTCACGCCTGCGGTGCCCAGACAACGACCGGTATTTTGTACCGGGTTGCCCATCAGATAAATAGCGGGCAGAAGCACGGTGGCATCATGGCCGCTGAGCGTGCCGGCAACCACCAGGCTTGCGCATACGCCGACGCCTCCGCCCATACTCATCACTGAGGCGAGCAGCACCGTGGCGGCGACCCCCGGTAATCCCCACAGCGCCATGATGGGTTCACAGACTTTGCCGACGATATCCAGTAGCCCGGTGACCTTGAGCGCCTGAATGATGACGAATGCCATCACCACGTTGGGTAACAGGCTGGTGGTAGCAATGGTAAACCCACGGCGGGCACCGTCGATAAACAAATCCATAATGTTTTTACGCGGCAACGTCGTCATTCTTTTGCCTCCTTATGCGCGCGGTTTTCACAGCGTGCTATCCACAAACGCAGGAAATTGGCGCCGATAAATTTAAAGACCAGAATGACAACTAACGGTGCTATCACCGGCACGCTAATGACCGCAAACAGCGCCGCACCAGAGGAGAAGTAGTTGGTGATAATGGCGCTTCCGCTGGTCTGGAAGGTAGCGAAAATCGCGCGTTCTTGATCGCTGATGGCCCCTTCATCGGCGAGCTCTTTCGTCATGCCTGCTGCCGCATCGGTATTTTGTAGATTGGCGATAAGTGCTAGCGAGCAGATCCCGGGGATGCCCAGTATGGGGCGGAGAATGGGGGTCATCAGCTGTTGCGCGGCGCGAAGCCCACCCAACCCTTCAGTAACCGAGATGATACCCAGCGATAAAATGACCGATGGCGCGAGTTCAAGGGCAAACAGGAAACCATCTTTGGCGCCCACGCCACCCACTCCCCGGAAAGAGAGCGCGTTTTGTCCCGCTGCATTAACCTGTCCAAAACTGCCGTTCAGCACCGTAAAGTCAAAAACGCGCCACCACTCGGTGCTTTTCGCAAAGCAGCCCGAGAAAAATATGATGGTCAGCACGAAAACGAAATAACCCACCCACGTTACTTTTTCCTCTCCTGAGGATCTTTTACTCATGTTGCCTCCTTGGTTTATTAACGCCGTGCATCACACAGCACCTGGCAACACTAAAACCATATCGAGGCCAAAGACGATAACCCGGGGCGATTATCGGAATACATTTAGATGGCAGGGATCAAAGGAGTTGTCATATCCGTTGCAAAACCATATGGGGAATTCTCTTTTGGTCATCTTTTTAGTATAAGGTTTACACACGGACGACTTGCGTCCAGCTCATTGATTATGGGGAATAACATGCAGGTAAAATATTTGGCAGGGATCGTTGGTGCGGCGCTGCTGCTGGCCGGCTGTAGCTCAACCACGGAACTGACCTCTGGCGGCCAGAACGTGCGCTTTGTAGAAGAGAAACCGAGCGCGGAGTGTCAACTGCTGGGTACGGCGACCGGGGCGCAGAGTAACTGGCTGTCTGGGCAGCAGGGCGCGGAAGGCGGCTCTATGCGCGGTGCGGCAAATGCGCTGCGTAACCATGCCGCTGAAATGGGCGGAAACGTGATTTATGGCGTGAGCAGCCCAACGCAAGGCATGCTCTCAAGCTTCGTGCCGACCGACAGCGAAATGAACGGCCAGGTTTATAAGTGCCCGAACTGAGCCACGTGTAGCGCCCCCGCTAGTATACCGGGGGCGTAGTACGTCAGGTTTTTTCCACTTTTTGCTGTAGTTGATACAGCACCTGCATACAGGCATCTGGCGTGAAGGTTTTTTGTTTGTCAGAAGGGAGTGCGCTGACAAACACCTGGCACGGCATGCCCGCGATTTTTTTCAGCCTTGGGCTGAAATCTAACAGGCGACGGGTCACGGCTTCTACGCCTTCAGCCCCCGGCTTAGCGCGTGTTTTAATCATCGTCCCGCTAAACTGTGCTTTCCCATCTTCATCGTTGTAACGATAAATGACCGCCAGATTGTGAGTGAACAGCTCTCGTTTCCAGGCCGGATGGTCGTAAGAGTCATATTCCAGATTGCCGCCAGCATTGCAGTCCACATCATACAGCGGTAGAAAATCCAGAATAGAAGAGAGGCGAAGCGCCAGCTCCTTCATACCCGCATTATTGAGGGAATGGATCATCACGCTGACCAGCAGTTCAATTTGCAGCAGGCCGACCGTCAGTTCCACTGTTTTGCCGGAGTGCAATGAAATTATTATCCTGATGAATAACGCCTGCGTTAATACCTTTGATGGAAAGAGACAAACGGTTCTCCTTAACCATTTTTTAGTTAAGTAAATCCATTTAACTTATTGATTTTGTTTGTTTTTAATGGCTATGTGAATTGTTCAAATAACACAGAACGTTATGATGTTCAAAAAAAGAGGCAGACCGAAGTCTGCCTCTTTATCTCATTTATCGCTGACGTAGCTGGAGATCCAGCGGCGTTTTACTTGGCTCGCCGCCAATTTCTCGCGCCAGTTTCGGCACCATATAGCCGGAGATAAGCGTGAGCAGTTCGCGCATAATTTCGCGCGCCTCGTCATCGCTGACGAGGAAGTGGGCCGCGCCCTGAACTTTATCCAGCACGTGCAGGTAGTACGGCATCACGCCGGCATCAAACAGCGCGTTGCTGAGGTTTGCCAGGGTTTGGGCATTATCGTTCACGCCGCGCAGCAGCACGCTTTGGTTGAGTAGCGTTACGCCCACGCGGCGCAGTTGTGCCATCGCATGGCGGAAAGCATCGTCAATCTCGTTGGCGTGGTTGATATGGTTCACCAGCAGGATCTGCAGCGATGAATTCGCAAAGCGGTTGACCAGCGTGTCGGTAATGCGAGCCGGAATGACGATCGGCAAGCGGCTATGGATACGCAGGCGCTTGATGTGCGGAATGGCTTCTAGTTGGGTGAGCAGCCAGTCCAGTTCGTGATCTTTTGCCATCAGCGGATCGCCGCCGGAGAAAATGATCTCGTCGAGTTCCGGATGCGCACTGACGTAGTCCAGCGCGGCCTGCCAGTTCCGCTTATTGCCCTGGTTCTCGGCGTACGGGAAGTGACGACGGAAGCAATAACGGCAATTTACCGCGCAGCCGCCTTTTACCAGCAATAACGCACGGTTATGGTACTTATGCAGCAGGCCAGGCACCACGCTGTGCTGTTCTTCCAGCGGATCGGTGGAAAAACCAGGGGCGGCGATAAACTCTTCCTGTGAGGTAAGTACCTGACGTAAAAGCGGATCGTTGGGGTTACCTTTCTCCATGCGCGCCACAAATGCGCGCGGAACGCGCAGGGCAAACAGGCGCTTAGCCTCACGGCCAGCGAGCAGATTTTCATCAGCGTCTATATTCAGAAGACGTAATAGTTCATCCGGATCGGTGAGAACATCGGCAAGTTGCATCAACCAATCTTCTCTGGATGGGGTATTTAGGGTTACAATATGCGCCATTTTGTGGCTTAGCTACCATTTAACAATTTCAGAGGGCCTTATGGCGACTTACTATAGCAACGATTTTCGTGCTGGTCTTAAAATCATGATGGACGGCGAACCGTACGCGGTTGAAGCCAGTGAATTCGTTAAGCCGGGTAAAGGTCAGGCATTCGCACGCGTTAAGCTGCGCCGCCTGCTGACCGGTACTCGCGTAGAGAAAACCTTCAAGTCTACCGACTCCGCTGAAGGCGCAGACGTTGCCGACATGAACCTCACCTTCCTGTACACCGACGGTGAATTCTGGCACTTCATGAACAACGAAACCTTCGAGCAGCTGGCTGCCGATGAGAAAGCGGTTGGCGAAAACGCTAAATGGCTGCTGGATCAGGCTGAGTGCATCGTGACCCTGTGGAACGGCCAGCCTATCGCCGTGACTCCACCGAACTTCGTTGAGCTGGAAATCATTGAAACCGATCCAGGCCTGAAAGGCGATACCGCAGGTACTGGCGGCAAACCAGCTACCCTGTCCACTGGCGCAGTGGTTAAAGTTCCACTGTTCGTTCAGATTGGCGAAGTGATTAAAGTGGATACCCGCTCCGGCGAATATGTATCTCGCGTGAAGTAATTCATGCTTTGATCGCCCGGCGCAGCAGTGATGCTGCGCCAGCCTTTTCCCCCGTTCGATCCAATCTTCTGTCTTTCCCGCTTCGTCTTCTTCCGAAAAAAACGCTTACATCCAACATCCTGAGTGAAGTTGTCTATGCTTATGGAGCAAGATAATTAAAACTGACTCTTAAGGATGACATTATGGTGAAAAAAGCGATCGCAGCATTTTTTACGGTTCTGGTTCTCTCCTCAGCGTTGACTGCCTGTAATACCACTCGCGGTGTTGGTCAGGATATTTCAGATGGCGGTAATGCCATTTCTGGAGCCGCAACCAAAGCGCAGCAGTAAATTGAATCTGGCGGTACAACAAGCGGTTGTACCGCCGTTTTTCAACGCCTATAATCCCCCCGTTATGCTTTCCAACACCTTGCGGGACGACCCGTAAGCGTATCTCAACCGGGGACGGCCCCATCGTTATGGAGCCTGATATGTCCTGGTTAATTCTCTTTATTGCTGGCCTGCTGGAAGTCGTCTGGGCCGTTGGCCTGAAATATACTCATGGTTTTAGCCGCCTGGTACCAAGCGTGATTACCATTGTGGCGATGATTGCCAGCATGGCGCTGCTGTCGTGGGCGATGAAAAGCCTGCCGGTGGGAACGGCCTATGCGGTATGGACGGGGATTGGTGCGGTCGGCGCGGCAATTACCGGCATTCTGCTGTTGGGTGAGTCGGCAAGCCCGATGCGCATCGCCAGCCTGGCGCTGATTGTGATGGGAATTATTGGCTTAAAGATGAGTGCACATTAATGGCCGAAAAGCCTCGGACATGAGGCTACGTAGGCCGGATAAGGCGTAACCGCCATCCGGCAATGCGCGCCGGAGTGCCTGATGGCGCTGCGCTTATCAGGCCTACAGACCCTGCGCAGCGCCAATGAGATTAAATAAACAGCACACCGATCAGCGTGACCACCGTCAGAATCGCTGCCAGACCGTAGAACACCCATTTCCCGTTCGGGACGTGGATCTTCAGGTCATGCATCGCATGGTGAATGCGGTGCAGGCCGCACCACAGCGGCAGCACGATCATCAGGAAGATAAACGCGCGGCCAATCAGGCTGTGGGCAAAGCCCAGTACCCGTTCGTAGCTGAATGCATCGGCCGGTGCCAGGCCTAACGGCAGCAGCACGCCGACCAGCAGCACGATGACCGGGGCAATAATCGCGCCCCACATGCCGCCTGCGCCAAACAGACCCCAGAATACCGGTTCATCGGAACGTTTTGGGTTCGGGTTAATCATACCAGTCTCCTTACCAGAACAACGCGACAAACAGAATCACCACGCTGACTACCGCGGTAACCACCCAGAGCCCTTTGATAATCGGCTCTGGCCCCATTTTTTCGCTTTTAACGATGATGTTGGCAGCCTTCGGTGCCAGCTCAAACCAGGTTTTGGTATGTAGCAGTGCGGCGGCCAGGGTAATCAGGTTCAGCACCACCACCACCGGGTTTTGCAGAAAGCCGACGTAGCCCGCCCAGCTTTCTGCGCCGTGTTTCAGTGCGAACAGGCCGTAAATCAGCACGATGCTGAACCACACCGTCGGCACCGCCGTCCCTTCACGCAGCATATAGAAGCGATAAAACGGCAGCTTTCTCCACCAGGTGGACGGCATTGGCCGTACATAGGGTTTGCGTTTAGTCGTCATCATGCACTCCTTAGCGTGGTTTCAGGGTAGCGATAAGAAAGTCTTTCGAGCTTTCCACTTTGCCCTGCTGAATGGCGGCTGCCGGGTCGACGTGTTTCGGGCACACTTCGGAGCAGTAGCCAACAAACGTACAGGTCCAGACGCCGTTCTGGCCGTTCAGTTGCGCCATGCGCTCTTTCTTACCGTGGTCGCGGCTGTCTTCGTTGTAACGATGCGCGAGGGTAATCGCCGCCGGGCCGATGAACTCTGGGTTCAGGCCGAACTGCGGGCAGGCGGCATAGCACAGGCCGCAGTTGATGCAGCCGGAGAACTGGTGGTACTTCGCCATCTGCGCTGGGGTCTGGGTGTTAGGCCCTTGATCCGGTGTGCGCGGGTTACCGATGATATACGGCTTAATCGCTTCCAGGCTCTCGATAAAGTGGGTCATATCGACCACCAGATCGCGCTCGATGGGGAAGTTTGCCAGCGCCTCGACCTTGATTCCCTTGGTGTATTCACGCAGGAAGGTTTTACAGGCAAGCTTCGGCACCTTGTTGACCATCATGCCGCAGGAGCCACAGATAGCCATACGGCAGGACCAGCGGTAGCTCAGGTCTGGCGCGAGGTTATCTTTGATGTAGCCCAGGGCATCGAGCAGCGAGGTCTGCTCATCGTAAGGCACTTCATAGAAGGCGCTGTGCGGTGCGCTATCCACTTCCGGGTTGTAGCGCACAATCTCAATTTTTAAATTCTGCATCTCAGCCATTCGCCGTCTCCTTCTTCTCGGCCGCTTCGGCTTCCGCGCCGTAGACGCGTTTTGCCGGTGGCAGGGTCGTTATCTTCACATCGCTGTAGTCGAGGCGCGTAGTGCCGTCGGCGTCGCGGAAGGCGAGGGTATGCTTGAGGAAATTGACGTCGTCACGTTCGGTGCAGCCTTCGTCCAGACGCTGGTGCGCGCCGCGGGACTCTTTACGCGCCATGGCGGAGTGCGCCATACATTCGGCTACGTTCAGGCCGTGGCCCAGCTCGATGGTGTACAGCAGGTCGGTGTTGAAGACGCTGGAGGTGTCGGTAATGCGCACGCGCTTGAAGCGTTCCTGCAGTTCCGCCAGCTTATCGATGGTTTTCTGCATCAGTTCCGGCGTACGGTAAATGCCGCAGCCTTCTTCCATCGACAGACCCATCTCATCGCGGATCTTCGACCAGTTTTCGCTGCCTTCCTGATTCACCAGCGCTTTCAGGCGGTTTTCGATGTCGCTAACCTGCGCGTCCAGCGCGCTGCCGTTGGCTTCACCGGCCGTTGCCGCGCGGGCGATGGCCTGCTCACCGGCCATGCGGCCAAAGACCACCAGTTCAGCCAGCGAGTTGGAGCCCAGACGGTTGGCGCCGTGCAGCCCGACAGAGGAACATTCGCCGACGGCAAACAGCCCTTTAATACGGGTTTCACACTGCTGGTCGGTTTCGATACCGCCCATGGTGTAGTGCGCGGTTGGACGAACCGGAATTGGCTCTTTTACCGGGTCAACGCCCACGTAGGCTTTCGCCAGTTCGCAGATGAACGGCAGACGTTCCAGCAATTTTTTCTCGCCGAGGTGGCGCAGGTCGAGGTAGACCACGTCGCCGCGCGGCGTTGGCACGGTATTGCCTTTGCGCCATTCGTGCCAGAAGGCCTGGGAGACTTTGTCGCGTGGACCCAGTTCCATATATTTGTTTTTCGGCTCGCCGAGCGGGGTTTCCGGGCCCATGCCGTAATCCTGCAGGTAGCGATAGCCGTTTTTGTTGACCAGAATACCACCTTCACCGCGGCAGCCTTCGGTCATCAGGATGCCCGAGCCCGGCAGGCCGGTTGGGTGATACTGAACAAATTCCATGTCGCGCAGCGGAACGCCGTGGCTCAGCGCCATGCCCATGCCGTCACCGGTGACGATGCCGCCGTTGGTGTTGTAGCGATAGACGCGGCCTGCGCCGCCGGTGGCCATCACCACCGCGTTGGCGCGAATTTGCACCATCGTGCCTTCCATCATGTTCATCGCTACCAGGCCGCGAGCCTGACCGTCATCGACCAAAATATCGAGAACGAAGTGCTCATCAAAGCGTTGGATTTGCGGGAACTGAAGGGAGGTCTGGAACAGGGTATGCAGCATGTGGAAGCCGGTCTTATCGGCGGCAAACCAGGTGCGTTCAATCTTCATTCCGCCGAAGCGGCGAACGTTGACGCTGCCGTCAGGACGGCGGCTCCACGGACAGCCCCACTGTTCGAGCTGGGTCATTTCGGTTGGGCAATGATGGACGAAGTAATCGACGACATCCTGCTCGCAAAGCCAGTCGCCACCGGCGACGGTGTCGTGAAAATGGTATTCGAAGCTATCATGGTCCTGTGCGACGGCGGCGGAGCCACCTTCTGCGGCCACCGTATGGCTGCGCATAGGATAAACTTTTGAGATCAATGCGATTTTGGCTTTTGGGTTGGCCTGAGCGGCTGCGATAGCAGCACGTAACCCGGCCCCGCCTGCGCCAATAATGGCTAGATCGGCTTGAAAGGTTTGCACGACATTCCTCCAGATTTTTGTTATTTCACAACAGGCTGCGTTGGGGGATATCACGTGGCCTGCGCAAAAACGTTTCCACTGCTCCTTTATGGGTAAAGCAGTATACCCGTAGGGTTGTGGGGGAAATTTGATGTGTTCGATTTTTTTGTCGTTATGTGCGGCTAAATATCACTGTAGCTGATGAATTACATTGCGGAATTAATTAGAGAAATGTTGTCCCCGGCCATAGGGGAAATTATTGAGCAATATTTGTGTCGTGTATCACTTGCGGGTAGACTTCGTGCCCTTGTCTGAAATCGGAGAAAAAAACATGAGCGAGACGGCAACCTGGCAGCCGAGCGCATCCATCCCTAACCTGTTAAAGCGTGCGGCGCTGATGGCGGAAATTCGCCGTTTCTTCGCCGACCGTGGAGTACTGGAAGTGGAGACGCCTTGTATGAGCCAGGCAACGGTAACTGACATTCATCTGGTTCCGTTTGAGACTCGCTTTGTTGGCCCAGGCCATTCCCAGGGAATGAACCTGTATCTGATGACCAGCCCGGAATACCACATGAAGCGCCTGCTGGCGGCGGGGTGTGGCCCGGTGTTCCAGCTTTGCCGTAGCTTCCGCAACGAAGAGATGGGTCGCCACCATAACCCGGAATTCACCATGCTGGAGTGGTATCGCCCGCATTTTGATATGTATCGTCTGATCAATGAAGTGGACGATCTGCTACAGCAGGTGCTTGAAACTCAGCCGGCAGAGAGCCTTTCCTATCAGCAGGCATTCCAGCGCCATCTGGAAATTGATCCGCTGTCTGCCGATAAAACGCAGCTGCGTGAAGTGGCGGCGAAGCTCGACCTGAGCAACGTGGCCGATACCGAAGAAGACCGCGACACACTGCTGCAGCTGCTGTTTGCCTTCGGCGTAGAGCCGCACATCGGTAAAGACCGCCCAACCTTCGTTTATCACTTCCCGGCAAGCCAGGCGTCGCTGGCGCAGATTAGCGCTGAAGACCACCGCGTGGCCGAACGCTTCGAGGTTTACTTCAAGGGTATTGAACTGGCGAATGGTTTCCACGAGTTGACCGATGCGCGTGAACAGCAGCAGCGCTTCGAGCAGGATAACCGTAAACGTGCGGCGCGCGGCCTGCCGCAGCAGCCTATCGATCAAAATCTGCTGGACGCGCTGACTGCCGGCCTGCCGGATTGTTCTGGCGTGGCGCTGGGCGTTGACCGCCTGATCATGCTGGCGCTGGGGACGGAAACGCTGGCTGAGGTGCTGGCCTTTAGCGTCGATCGTGCATAACCCGCTCTCCTGAAAGATAAAATGGCGCTTTTTGCGCCATTCTTAGTGATATATTTTCAAATTCCCTCTTAAGGTCACAAGATTCGTCCGGTTATTTGTTATCATCCGGCCAGCAATTTCTCGCGTCGATTTTCCGTTGCCTTGCTTTCGCAAGCATGCAGCGCGGTGCCCTGTCGATGTGTAAAAAAAATGATCCGAAATAAGGGAAGGTCATATGACCCAATCAATTAAAAAGATGAGCCTGATAGGACTCATCCTTATGATATTTACGTCAGTCTTTGGCTTTGCCAATAGCCCCTCCGCCTTTTATCTGATGGGCTATAGCGCAATCACCTGGTATATATTTTCCGCGCTTTTATTCTTTATCCCCTTCGCTTTAATGATGGCGGAAATGGGTTCAGCCTATCGTAAAGAAGAGGGCGGGATCTATTCCTGGATGAATAACAGCGTTGGTCCGCGCTATGCATTTATTGGCACCTTTATGTGGTTCTCCTCCTACGTGGTCTGGATGGTCAGTACCTCTGCCAAGGTGTGGGTGCCGTTCTCTACCTTCGTGTTCGGCACAGATATGACGCAGCACTGGAGCGTAGCGGGGCTGCAATCTACCCAGGTGGTTGGTCTGCTGGCAGTGTTCTGGATGGTGCTGGTGACGACGGTGGCGTCGAAAGGTATTAATAAAATCGCCCGCATTACCGCCGTCGGCGGTATTTCCGTAATGTGTCTGAATTTAGTTTTATTGTTAGTGAGTATTGCCATTTTGTTATTAAATGGCGGCCACTTTGCTCAGCCACTTAATTTTACCACCTCGCCTAACCCAGGTTATCAATCCGGGTTAGCGGTATTATCGTTTGTGGTATTCGCTATTTTTGCTTACGGCGGTATTGAAGCCGTTGGCGGTCTGGTGGATAAAACCGAGAAACCGGAAAAGAACTTCGCCAAAGGAATTGTTTTTGCGGCGATTGTTATTTCTATCGGTTATTCGCTGGCGATATTCCTGTGGGGCGTGAGCACCAACTGGCAGCAGATCCTGAGCGACCGTTCGGTGAACCTCGGCAACATTACCTACGTGCTGATGACCAGCCTGGGCTCAACGCTCGGTAACGCCATGCACCTGTCACCGGACGTGGCGGCGACCGTAGGCGTGTGGTTTGCGCGTATTACCGGCCTGTCGATGTTCCTCGCCTACACCGGCGCGTTCTTCACCCTAAGCTACTCGCCGCTGAAGGCGATTATTCAGGGTACGCCAAAAGCGCTGTGGCCAGCGTCGATGACCCGCCTGAATGCCAACGGTATGCCGTCCACCGCGATGTGGATGCAGTGCCTGCTGGTGAGCGCGTTTATTCTGCTGGTGTCGTTTGGCGGCGATACCGCCTCGGCGTTCTACAACAAGTTGACGCTGATGGCGAACGTGTCGATGACCCTGCCGTACTTGTTCCTGGCGCTGGCCTTCCCGTTCTTTAAGGCCAAAATGGATCTCGAACGTCCGTTTGTGATTTTCAAAAATAAAGGCTCAACTCTGCTGGCAACCAGCGTGGTGGTGCTGATCGTGACCTTCGCCAATATCTTCACCATTATTCAGCCAGTGATTGAAGCAGGGGACTGGAGTAGCGCAATGTGGATGGTCGGTGGGCCAATCTTCTTCTCGCTGCTGGCGATGGCGATTTATGAGAACTATCATCGCCGCATTAACCGTCAGCCCGTTCTGGTGGCAGAGTAAATAGGGCCGTTGTAGGCCGGATAAGGCAACGCCGCCATCCGGCAATCAGCATCGAATTGCCTGATAGCGCTACGATTATCAGGCCTACAAAACCCACACCGTAGCCCGGCCGAACGTAGTGACGCCGGGATTTCCCCGGAGTCGGTGCTTACGCACCTCGTCCGGGCTACTCAGGTATTACAAACTTCCCGGCTGGCGTTTGCCTGCGGAGGTCAGCGTTCTTCCCGTTTTCCGGCCATCCAGGGTCTCCAGACGCATCTGGAACGGTGGGAACGGCATATCGATACCGTGCTGGCGGAAACCGGCCAGAATCAGCTGGTGCAATTCATGGCGCAGCGGCATACGGTGACCCATCTCGGCGGCGTAGATACGCAGCTCGAAAATCTGAATCCCCTGCTGTAAATCCACAAGAAACGCTTCCGGTGCCGGGTTATCAATCACCAGCGAACAGCGGTGCGCGGCGGTCAGCAGGATCTGCGCCACCTCTTCACTGTTAGCATCCGACGGCGCAGGAATGCTTAACACCACGCGCGTAACCGAATCCGATAGCGACCAGTTGATGAACTGCTCGGTGATAAACGCCTTGTTCGGCACGATAATCTCTTTGCGGTCCCAGTCGCTGATGGTGGTGGCGCGGGTGTTGATTTTGGTCACGCTGCCGGTCAGGTCTCGAATGGTGACCGTATCGCCAATACGAATCGGCTTCTCAAACAGAATAATCAGGCCGGAGATGAAGTTGGCGAAAATTTCCTGCAAACCAAAGCCGAGACCGACACCGAGTGCGGCGACCAGCCACTGCAGCTTCGACCATTCAATGCCAATCATCGAGAACCCAACCAGCCCGCCTATCAACAGCAGCAGATATTTAGTGATGGTGGTGATGGCATAGCCGGTCCCCGGCGTTAAATCCAGATGTTGCAGAATAGCCAGTTCCAGCAGTGCCGGGAGGTTACGCACCAGCTGGGTGGTGATGATCAGCACCAGAATCGCGATCAGCACGGCGCCGAGGGTAATCGGCTCGATGCTTTCAACGCCCTGTACCGTTGAGGTGACGTCCCACAGCGAAATGTTCTCGAGGAAGCCAAACGCTGAGTGGATTTCCGACCACAGGATAATCACCGACACCAGCGCAATCAGCATCAGTATTGAACGCACCAGGCGTAACGACTGCTCGCTGATGGTATCGAGGTTGACTTCACTCACCTCCTGCTCGGCCGATCCTTCCAGACTGGTAGTGTGCGCTTCTTCTTCGCCACGGGCGCGATGTGCCAACATTTCGGCACGCTTGTGTTTGGCGCGGTCAAAGGCCAGACGGCGGCGCTGAATCAGCATCCAGCGCCGGATGACGTGATAAAGCACCAGCAGCAGGAACCAGATAGCGACTGAGGTTTCCAGACGCGCCAGCAGCGCCTGCGAGGTGGCAAGATAGCCCACCGCCGCGGTGAAAATTGCCAGCAGCGGTGCGCCAATCATCAGGTTCCACAGCAGCAGGTTAACGCGGTTTTCACCACTGCCGCTTTTATCGAGATACAGCGGGATCCCGGCGCGTTTCAGGCTCAACGTTACCATCGCCAGCGCGCCGCAGATCAGGATAAAGCACAGCCTGCCAAGCGAGGCGGAGAACTCACGATCGTTGAGATTATCGAACATGATCAGCGCCATAATCAGCGGCACGATAAGCCCGATGCTCATCAGGTAGTAGCGCATGGCGCGGGCCACGCGGTGCTGCGGCCAGCCAAAATGGACGATAAACAGGCCGTTGGTGCGGGCAAACGCCGCGCAGATCATCACCACCCATAGCAGCGGTACGGTGGCGGTGACGCCATCGCCCACGGCCACCGCGAGCGGGAAGGGCCATGCCTCCTGCAAACCATAGCCAAGCGTTGCCCATAGCACCGGCAGCGGTGAGGCGACCAGAATCGACCAGAAGACCGTGCGCATGGTCAGCCAGAAGTGGTCCTGGGTGACCTTACCGACGCGGGCGCTGGAACGCTCCAGAAAACGCGTGAAGTGCTTACGTGAACTAATACTGAAGCCGACCAGTAGTAGCGCTCCAAACAGCGGGAACAGCGTCTGGCGGCTGGTGAGCATCATCATGCTGGCTTTGCCGAGCTGGCTAAAGGTGTCGAGCGAGATCAGGCGGCGTAGGTCCTGCACGATTTCAATCGGCCAGCTGAAATCGATAGGCCGCACGTCAGAGGTCCAGAATAGGTAACGGTGGGTGGCTTCGTTGACCTCTTTCAGCGCGTCTTCCAGCTGGCTGTTGGAGACTTTCAGCTTAGTCAGCTCGAGGATCAGGGTGTCGCCGCCCTGCAGCAGGGAGTTGAGCAGTTCGCGCTGGGTGCGCAGCTGGGCTTCAAGAATGCGGTTCTCTTCGCTAGTCAACGGCTGGCCGTCGGCCTGACGAATCTGGCGCAGCTGCGGCTGCTTGTTCAGCAGGTCTTCGTAGCGCAGACGATGCACGCGCAGCTGGGCCATTTCGGTATCAAGCTGCTGAGGTTTTGGCATCTCCGGCAGGCGGGCTACCTGAGCACGTAGCGCTTCACCGAGCAGGTTAGACGAGCCCAGCCACTGTGACTGCTCGCGCAGCGTGTTCAGGGCCTGGCGCACCTGTAGCGTTTGGTTGGCGGCTTGACGCTGCTGTGAAGCGACCAGATCCATTCGTTGAGCCTGCTGGTTCAGCGCCAGGGAAAGCTCGCGGTTAATCTTAAACTGGTCAACGATACCCGATGGCAGGTTTTCGCTGTTTTCTGCCAGCAGTTCGGTGCTTTCCAGCGCCCGTTCGGCTTCGCGCTGACGCTGGCTGTTGAGCTGGTTACGCAGGGCTTGCAGATAGGCATCCAACTGCTCGCTTTGCTTCTGTGCCAGCTCCGAGCGCATGCGCGCTAACTCCTGGCGGTTATTGGCGGAGAGTTGCGCCAGTTCGAGTTCATCGACCAGTGCTTTCAGCTTGCTGGAATCAGCCTGCAGGTTGAGGCTTTGCGCCTGTGCCAGTGGCGTATTACCGGCCTGAGTTCCGATGCGACGCTCTACGTCATTGAGCTGGCGGCGCGCGTCGGTCTGCTGCTGGGGCAGTTGGTTCAGGGAGTCGGCGATATCGCGGGCGCGCTCCTGCTCCTGTTGGGCAAGGCGGCTTTTTTCCAGCAGTTGGCTGCTGACCTGCAAAATCTCCTGATTCAGCGCATCGGTGCTCATGCCGTCCGGCACCTGGCGCGGATCGTCGCGCAGGTTGTTGAGCTGATTACGCAGCGTCTGGGAGAGTTTGGGGAAGTTGTCGATAACCTGCTGGTACTGCGCGGCGCGCTCAAGAGAGCTTTTCTGCTCCTCGAGCGCGGTCAGGGCATTTTGTAACGCTTCGACGGTTTCAGGCTGGGCGGGCTTTGCCGCCTTGGCCTGTTCCAGTTCCTGGGCGATTTGTCGAGCGTTGGGGGCCGTCGCTGCGTACGCCCCCTGGCTGAGGCACCAGGCCATCAGTAAAGTGATAATCAGGCGCACGTCAGACCCTTATTGTGTGATTAGCTTTTTTCTTGCGTGTTGTCTGCCTTCGGGGCGACATCCTGCTCTACAACTGGTTCAACAACCGCTTCTGCCTGTGGCTCAGCAACAGGCTCAATAACGGGTTCAGCAACCGGCTCAACAACCGGTGCAGCCTCAGCTTCAACCACAGCTTCGGTGGAAATGGCCAGCGGCTCGCCAAGCTTAGTAACGGACAGATTTTTCAGCTGTTCCATCAGCGTGACTTTACCCGGTGCAAACAGGTTGATAACCGTAGAGCCCAGCTTGAAACGGCCCATCTCCTGGCCTTTCAGCAGCGCCACAGAACCTTCCTGATCGCCCGCTGGGTAGGTCCAGCGCTTAATCACGCCTTCGCGCGGTGGCGTCACGGTACCTGCCCAGACGGTTTCGATGCTACCCACGATAGTCGCACCCACCAGAATCTGCGCCATTGGGCCAAACTCGGTATCGAACAGGCAGATAACGCGTTCGTTACGGGCAAACAGGTTCGGCACGTTCTGCGCGGTCAGGTGGTTTACGGAAAACAGATCGCCCGGCACGTAAATCATTTCACGCAGGATACCGTTGCATGGCATATGCACGCGGTGGTAGTCGCGCGGCGACAGGTAGGTGGTCGCGAAGCTGCCGTTGCGGAACAGGTCAGCCATGATGTAGTTACCCGCGAGCAGCGCTTCCAGCGAGTAGTTATGGCCTTTGGCCTGCAGAATTTTGTCGTCTTCAATCGCGCCAAGCTGGCTAATCACGCCGTCGGCCGGCATCACCAGCACGCTTGGGTCGGTGTTCACCGGACGGGCATCTTCACGCAGTGGGCGAACGAAGAAATCGTTGAAGGTGCGGTAGCTGGCGGTGTCCGGCTTCTGCGCTTCTTTCATATCGACCTTGTAGAACTTCACGAACAGATCGATAACCAGTTTAGTCAGCCATCCCGCTCGTTTGCTCGCACCCCAGCCTGCGAGACGCGTAAGCCACAGTTTAGGCAGAATGTATTGCAGTGAAAGTTTAAACGAGTTTAACAAGGTAGCCTCCAGGCCATTATGTGTCGATCCTGATCCGACGACGAGCGCCGGATCTTAAAAAGAAAAGCGGCCGATTCTAGCGACTGTTGACGAAAATGTCAGTCGGCAAAATCATAGTTCTCAATTATCTATGTCTGAAAAGTTTTTACGCGTTTTTACCTGCGCCATGGTTTCCAGAATGCGGTGATAATTTTCGAAACGAGTCTCGGCAATCTTTCCTTCCTCAACGGCTGCGCGGATAGCACAGCCTGGGTCAGTATCATGTTTACAGTCGCGATACTTACAGTGTCCAAGGTAGTCGTGGAATTCGACAAAACCATTGGTAATTTGTTCCGGCTCAAGATGCCATAGGCCAAATTCACGCACCCCCGGTGAGTCGATCACATCGCCGCCGTGAGGGAAGTGGTACAGACGTGCGGCGGTAGTGGTGTGCTGGCCCAGACCGGAGACATCGGAAACGTCGTTGGTCAGAATACGGTCGTCGTTAAGCCCCAGCAGGGCGTTCAACAGGCTGGATTTACCCACGCCAGACTGCCCGGCAAAGATGCTGATGCGGTTGGTCAGCGCGGCTTCCAGCGGCTTTAAGCCGTCCTGGGTGTGGCTGGAGGCCATCAGAACGGTGTAGCCAATGTTGCGGTAGATATCCATCTGCTCGTTGACGAACGCCATGCCTTCGTCGTCCAGCAGGTCGATTTTGTTCAGTACCAGCAGCGGCTCAACGCTCAATGTTTCGCAGGCAACGAGATAACGGTCGATAATATTCAGCGACAGCTCGGGCAAAATGGCAGAAACAATGACTATCTGATCGATGTTGGCGGCAATTGGCTTCACGCCGTCGTAAAAGTCGGGGCGCGTCAGTACCGAGGTGCGCTCGTGCACCGCTTCAACGATACCTTTAACGTTCACCCCTTCGGCGGCCGTTTTACCCGGACGCCACACGACGCGGTCACCGGTGACCAGTGAACGGATGGTGCGGCGGATGTTGCAGCGGTGGGTTTCGCCGTCGACGGATTCCACGTCGGCATGCATCCCAAAGCGGCTGATGACCACCCCTTCGGCGGCTTCGCCAAACAGGTTGTCGTCGTAATCTGGCTTCTCCGCGGCTGTTGTGAGGCGGCGCTGGTGGTTCGCCTTAACGCGGCGCTGCTGACCTTTGGAGAGTTTATTTTTACTCAATCGTGCTGACTCCTGGTCGCCCATATCGGGCAAAACCTCTATGATACACGCTAATTAATACTAGTTAACCCGCAGCGGCAGGTTAGACAAGAAGGGTGGAAAATAGCATGAGTGCAGATGAAAACAACCTGATTTGGATCGATCTGGAGATGACGGGTCTGGATCCCGAGCGCGATCGCATTATTGAGATCGCCACGCTGGTGACCGATGCACAGCTGAATATTCTGGCGGAAGGGCCGACCATTGCCGTTCACCAATCTGATGCGCAGCTGGCGTTGATGGATGACTGGAACGTGCGTACCCACACCGGTAGCGGCCTGGTGGAACGCGTGAAGGCAAGCACCATGGGCGACCGTGAAGCGGAGCTGGCGACGCTGGAATTCTTAAAGCAATGGGTGCCTGAAGGCAAATCACCAATTTGCGGCAACAGTATCGGCCAGGATCGTCGCTTCCTGTTTAAATACATGCCGGAGCTGGAATCCTACTTCCACTATCGCTATCTGGATGTCAGCACCCTGAAAGAGCTGGCGCGTCGCTGGAAGCCGGAAATTCTGCCGGGCTTTAAAAAGCAGGGCACTCACCAGGCGATGGACGATATTCGTGAGTCGGTGGCGGAACTGGCCTACTACCGCGAACATTTTATTCAGCTTTAACGTGCTAAAGGGATGAATTGGCGCTAAAATAGTCAACTTGCCGATTTATCCAGCACTTGAACGATTTTTTTAAAAAAACGCTTCAAGGGGGGTTGCAGGGGGAAAGAATTCTCGTATAATGCGCCTCCCGTAACGAAGCAGAAATGCGAATTACGACAGCAACAAAAATTGCCAGATTTTGCGGGAATAGCTCAGTTGGTAGAGCACGACCTTGCCAAGGTCGGGGTCGCGAGTTCGAGTCTCGTTTCCCGCTCCAAAAATTTGAAAGCAGTTGCAGTAGACACACCCAAGCGGGAATAGCTCAGTTGGTAGAGCACGACCTTGCCAAGGTCGGGGTCGCGAGTTCGAGTCTCGTTTCCCGCTCCAAA
>NZ_JBKHUI010000032.1:0-23878 GCF_046569695.1 Kluyvera sp. 142486 | reverse complement strand
ACGGCCACATCTGGCCCTGAAGTACAAAACGCCCGATGACGTTCATCAGGCGTTTTATCGACAGAAAACTGTCAACCTATATCAGGACTAGTCACGTAATAATTAAACCGTAGCCCGTCAAGGCGAAGCGCCGCCGGGAACAGCCATTGCCTTACCCGAAGAACATCACCGATACGCACAGCAGACCGACAATCAGCGTAATCAGGCTACCGATAGAACGGTAAGGCTTGAGCGACGGGATCAGATAGGTCGACAGCGTCGGCATGATAAACAGAATCATGGCAATCAACGGACCGCTGATGGCGTAGATCATCGAAATCGCATTCGGGTTAATGCAGCAAACAATAAAGGTCACCGCCGACACCAGCAGGATCGAGAGCCCGCGGTTAAAGGAGCGGCTTTTGCGCACGCCGACCTGGTTTAGTGACGATTTTACCAAATCGCTGGCCCCTTCAATCACCCCGAAATAGGTGCCGAGGAACGATTTCGACATCGCCACCACGGCAACCACAATCCCGGAAATCGACAGCCAGCTCGGGGAGTTTGGCATCATCGACAGCGCGGAAAGAATGGTTACGCCTTCCGCTTTCGCCGTATTGATATAGGACGGTGGAATCGACATCAGGCAGCTGAACACGAAGAACAGCACGCTCAGGCAGATGATGAGATACGCCACCTTCATGATTTTTTTGCATTTACCCATGGCCTGCTCGCCATATTTCTCCCGCCGGTCGATGGCGAAGGTGGAGATAATCGGCGTATGGCTAAAAGCGAAAACCATCACGGGAATGGATAACCACACCTGGTGCAAGGTATGCGTGCTGACGTCCATCTGCGTGGTCAGCAGCGACGGCTGCCAGCTTCCGGTCAGGTAGATAGACAGGAACAGGAAGTAGGCAATCAGCGGGAAGACCAGCATGCCCATCACCTTGATGGTCGTCTGGCGGCCCGTCAGGAAGATCAGGTTCAGCAACAGTACGACGCCAAGGCTGACCAACGCTCGCGTGGTGAGATCGACCGGCATATGGTGACCAATTTGCTCGGTGAGCGAGTTGGTAATGGCGACCGCGTAAATCAAGACCACCACAAAGAAGGCAACGAAGTAGAGCGTAGTAATCAGGTTGCCGATTTTCTTGCCGTAATAGTGGCTGACGGCACCGGTGATACCCACGCTTGCCGGGGTGTTAGCGGACAGGATGAACTGACATAAGGCGCGATGCGGCCAGTAGGTCAGGGGCCAGGCGACGA
Organism: Kluyvera sp. 142486; assembly: GCF_046569695.1. Taxonomy (NCBI): domain Bacteria; kingdom Pseudomonadati; phylum Pseudomonadota; class Gammaproteobacteria; order Enterobacterales; family Enterobacteriaceae; genus Kluyvera; species Kluyvera sp. 142486. The sequence goes on along the minus strand of NZ_JBKHUI010000032.1, from coordinate 22,630 downwards.
GGGCGGTAATAAACAGCACCACGGCACCTGCGGCGCCAAGCTGGATGGGCAGGAAAAGGGTCCCCGCGCCGACGGCAGTGCCATATAAGGCAAAGCTCCATAGCGTCTCTTCTTTAGACCAAATTTTAGACATTATCTGAATATATCAACCATAAAACCAAAAAAATGGCGGATAATTTACCATAATTAGCTTTTCGTGTGGCTGAACATTTTCAGACCGATTGTTATCGGCCTGAAAAGCAGATTAATTTTGCGCGTAAAGGTTCTGTTGACGACGCTTGATAATGCGCTCGCGCAGGGTGTCGTACACCCAGTTGTAGAGCATGGTGTAGGGCAGGAAGAACAGGAAGAAACCAATCTCCAGCGTCAGCGCCTGCAGCAGCGTCACGCCCAGCACCAGCGACACGATGCTCACCCCGATAACGATAAACCCGCACTCGAAGCCGAGCGCATGCAGCGCACGGACTTTAGCGGTACGGATAACGCGGGTCACCGGCCAGAAGCGGTCGAAGCCGGCGTTGTAGATGATGTTCCAGATCATCGCGGTGGTGGCCAGAATCACCGTTAGCCCGCCCATTTCAAGTACGGAGCGCTGCATCAAATAAGCCGCGGTAGGGGCGAGGATCGCGGTGGCGATCCCCTCGAAGCACACGGCATGGAAGATACGCTCCGGGAGTTTTCTGCGATGTAATGAATCGTTTTGCATTTTGTGACCTTTGATTTATGGAAGGCAATAGTGGGCATTTTATGGATAAATGTGATAAGTAAAAGATAGAAACCATCGATAAAGTAGATACATCATGCGCTATTCTCCCGAAGCCCTGACCGCGTTTGTTGAAACCGTCTCCTGCGGCTCTTTCTCCGCGGCGGCACGTCGCTTACGGAAAAGTCAGTCCACTATCAGCACCGCCATTGCCCACCTTGAGGCGGATCTCGGCGTGACGCTGTTTGACCGTTCCACGCGTCAGCCGCTGCTCACCGCCGAGGGGCAGCGGGTGTTGAGCTACGTGCAGGCCATTCTGAGTGCCAGCGAACGGCTGGATGAGTTGGCGGTGTCGCTTAGCGGTGAGACCGAGGCGCGGCTGACCTTTGTGCTTTCCGATACGCTGCATCCTGATGTGCTCGAAGATCTGCTGGCCCAGTTCGACCGCCGTTTTCCGCATACGGAGTTTGAGTGCCTGGTGGGGGAAGACGACGACGTTGTCGATCTGCTGCAAAAAGGGCGCGCGCAGGTGGGGCTGATTGAAGCGCGGGATAGCTATCCTACCGATATGGGCCACACCCGTTTGCCGATGCAGACGCGTATGGCGATTTACGTGTCGCCGACCCATCCCTTGGCTACCGAGCGAGGCCTGGAGTGGGAGCAATTAAGCACCTGGCGCGAGCTGCGGTTGAATACTTATCTGGAAAATCACACTACGCCTGCGCGTGGGCCAGTGTGGTCTGCGCCAAACTATCTGATGCTGCTGAGCATGGCGGCGCAGGGGCTAGGCTGGTGTGCGCTGCCCTGCGCGCTGGTGGACGAATTTGCGCGCTCGGCGGAGCTGACTATGCTGGATATTGTGGGCTGGCCAATCTCGGTATCGACCGACCTTCTGTGGCATAAAGCCTCACCGCTGGGGGCAGCGGGAAGCTGGCTGCGTCAGTATTTGCAGCAGGTTTCTGCCTGAATGAAATGGGGTGAATTTCCTTTGTGATAAAACTCACTTTTTTTAAACAATCACGAAAATAGTTGATAACAATCATCTACTATACGCGGATAATTTTGCGCTGAGGTCGAGATGAAAGACGTCGTTATCGTAGGTGCTGTCCGCACGCCCATAGGCTGTTTTCAGGGGGCGCTTGCCCGCCATTCCGCCGTGGAGTTGGGGAGCCTGGTGATTAATGCCCTGGTCGAACGTAGCGGAATCTCCGCCGCGACCATCGATGAGGTGATCATTGGTCAAGTATTAACGGCGGGAACCGGACAGAACCCGGCGCGACAGTCTGCGATTAAAGGCGGCCTGCCGAATACCGTTTCGGCGATTACCATCAATGATGTGTGTGGCTCTGGTCTGAAAGCGCTGCATCTGGCCACGCAGGCGATTCAGTGCGGCGAAGCCGACGTGGTGATTGCCGGTGGGCAGGAGAATATGAGCCGCGCCCCACATGTACTGACCGATAGCCGCACCGGTGCGCAGCTTGGCAACAGCCAGCTGATTGATAGCCTGGTGCACGACGGCCTGTGGGATGCTTTCAATGACTACCATATGGGCGTGACGGCGGAGAACCTGGCGCGCGAGTATGGTATCAGCCGCGAGCAGCAGGATGCCTGGGCGCTTAGCTCACAGCACAAAGCGCGTCGGGCCATCGACTCTGGACGTTTTCGCGATGAGATTGTCCCGGTCGTCAATCTACAGCCTGGCGGTTCACATATTGTCGATACCGATGAACAGCCGCAAACCGATGCCAGTGCCGAAGCGCTGGCGCGTCTGGTTCCCTCTTTTGATCATGCTGGTTCCGTGACCGCGGGCAACGCCTCGTCCATTAATGACGGCGCGGCGGCGGTGCTGATGATGAGTGAAAGCAAAGCGCTGGAACTGGGGTTACCGATCCTTGCCAGGATCCGTGCTTTCGCCAGCGTTGGCGTCGACCCTGCGTTAATGGGCATCGCGCCGGTCTATGCGACTCGCCGCTGCCTTGAACGAGCTGGCTGGCAGTTGAGCGATGTCGATCTGATTGAAGCCAACGAAGCGTTTGCCGCACAGGCCATTTCGGTGGGCAGAATGCTGGAATGGAACGAGCAGAAGGTCAACGTCAACGGCGGGGCGATTGCGTTAGGGCATCCTATCGGTGCTTCAGGCTGCCGTATCCTGGTGTCGCTGGTTCACGAAATGGTGAAACGCGATGCCCGTAAAGGACTGGCCACGCTGTGCATCGGCGGCGGTCAGGGCGTGGCGCTTGCTGTTGAACGTGATATTCAGTAATAACGCTTTAGTTTTCCCTTAATTCCCCCCTTCCAGAAAGACCTCAATTGAGGTCTTTTTTTGTTTATATGCCTGAGTTTATGAGAATAGCAATGGACTTCTGTCTAGTTCATTCCCTTATGCATTTGTGTTTATTTGTATCAGTTGTAAATGGCGCGCATGAGATAACGCTTAGGCAAATTATTAGTAAAACATAAATTATTACTATTGCTAAGAATAACTGTAGTTATTTGTTTTTGGATAACTAGTTGTTATTTATGATTATTTTACTTATTTAAAATACGATTATATAAATATTTGTGATCTGGGTTTTATTTTTAAGGGGTATTTTTGATTTTTTGTTGAGCTTTATCACGTCCTTCTTGTGCCGGATTTTATGAAACAAATAATTACGATCTTGATCACTAAAATACACAACCGGAAAAAATAAAATCCAATTTCATAAAAAAGAAACATAATTTTAATTGAGGGATGGCAAATGTTTAAGAAAACTCTGGCCCTGGCCGTATTATCTGGTATGTCTTTCGCTGCATCTGCGGTAACCGTTGACCTGCGTCATGAATATATTGACAGCGGCTCCAACGCAGACCGTGTTGCGGTGTCCCATCGTTTTGATAACGGTCTTGGTTTTGGCGTGGAAGCAAAATGGAAAACGGGTGGCGATACTGATAAACAGGATCGTCCGTTTAACGAAATGGTGGGTAATGGTCATGAAGAGTCCATCAACTGGCGCTGGAAGGCGACAGATAACTTTGCCCTGAACCCAGGCTTTAACATTGAGAGTAAGGACAGCTTCTCAATCTACAAACCTTATCTGCATGCGCAGTACAGCTTTGATAGCGGTTTCTACGTCGCAGCCCGTTACCGTTATGAATACACCCGCGTACCGGCAACCTCTAGCAACGGCGGCGTTGACGATAAAGTGAACAAAGTGGATACCTGGGTTGGTTGGGCGATGGGCGACTGGCGTGCAGAGCTGAACTACGTGTATGCACGCAGTACGGTAGCCGACGATCAGCATAAGAGCCTGTATCGTAATAACAATAAACCGTACAGCACCGAATATAACGCGAAGCTGGCGTACAAATGGGATAAGAACTGGTCCCCGTACTTTGAAGTGGGTAACGTGGGCGTGAAATCTACCGATGAACGTCAGACCCGTTTACGTGTGGGCGTCGCTTACTCCTTCTAAATAAATTCGGACCCTCATCCGTTTTCCCCCCGGAGCATTTAGCCGGGGGTTTTCGTTTTTGGAGCGGTACGACTGTTTCCCCTCACCCTAACCCTCTCCCTTAAAAAGGGAGAGGGAACCGTTGGGTGCGGCTATTAATATTTGAGTCACCTGACTAACTACCGCACGGAATGTTCCCTCGCCCCTTCGGGGAGAGGGTTAGGGTGAGGGTTACCGCACGCCCCCAAAAAACGGACAAAAAAAAGCCCTCCAGAGGAGGGCAAGGCCAGTTACAGAAACACAAAACTTAGATTTATTAGGCTTTTACTAGCACACGTTCAGCAGGCAGTTTGGCAATGTACAGTGCCGGCTTACCGTCTTTGTCAGAGCTGAACAGCACCGCGCTGTCGTCCGGGGTAAAGGACGGATGCGGGTGAGTTACCTGACGGCTGTTTTGTACCGTTGCCCATGACGTATCGTGACGAGCAATGCGGAAGTAGGCCTGTTTTGCCACGTCGAACGCGTACAGATACGGGTCGTTATCAATGGTGTAGCCGCTGGTGTCTTTCACATCAACCGGCGTACCGGAGCCGTCGCCAACCAGCATCGTGCCGTCAAAGTTGCTCATCAGGTGAGAGCAGGCCGGCATCTGCATCAGCGCTTCGTTCACATTGGTGTCCGGATTGAAGCGGTAGATGGTGCGACCCTGTTGTCCTTTCAGGTAGGAGACGTACACCAGCGCGGATCCGTTTGGCACCCAGAATTCGTGCGTGCAGCTTTCGCCTTCCGCGTGTTCTTTGACTTTACGAACGTTGCTGCCGTCTTCATTAACCAGCCACATACGCGCGTCGACCAGGTCGTGCGGGCCTTCGTGGCAGAAGGCTACGGTGCTGTCGTCAAACGGACGATAGATTGGGTGGCCGAGCCAGATTTTTTCTTCGTGGATCGTCTCGCTTTCGCCGGTTTTCAGGTCAACGCGCAGCAGGCGGCAGTGCGGGCCTTTATGGAAGAAATCGTGGAACAGCTGCCAGTCGTTCAGCGGCGTCCAGTCGCTCTTCGCGATTTCGATGCCAACCAGCTTGGTGCAGTCGCTGTTTGATACCCAGGTGCCGTAGCCAACCCACTCATCCGGCACGCGGTACACTTCACGCTCGACCAGGGTTTTCAGGTTAACTTCCAGCAGCGTACGGTCGTTCTTCACATAGTAGAGTGATTTATCGTCCGGAGAGAGGAAGCCGCCAAAGGTATTATCACCCGCGCCTTCGGTCAGCTGTACGGCTTCGGCGTTGGCGACATCCAGTAAATAGTAGTTCCAGTGGCCATCGAACTCGCCGGCAAATAACAGGTGGCTGCCATCATTAAAGAAACACTTCTGATAGAAGTAGTTACGATGACACGTTACTTCCGGTGGCGTTAAGCGGGTGACCTCCGCGCCGGTATCTGGGTCGCGGCTGACCTCATAGTTCAATTTAACCCGCATGCCTTTAGCCATGATGCTCTCCTTTCACTCACTCTAGCGGTCGCAGGGTGCTATCTCCCATGCTGGCCGATTCTGATGTTATTTTAAAAATTGGGTATTAATTTATCAAAACAGCGTTTCATTGTTTGTGATGTCAAACCCACTTTATACGAAAAATCATCATTTCTGCTACTTTTTTGTGTAGCCAATCTGCAGCTTGTCAAGCTCGCCTTTGTTTTCGCGACATCCTTTCTACTAAAGTGGTAATTTTTCAAAGAAACCTGTAACTGAATGAATAATAGTATTTTTTGTTTTTTTGCAACGCGGCAAAAGTGCATATTCGTGATCGCTTTTGCATTTTTGATATTATTACGCAGAAAAAATGAAACGATGTTTTATTTGTAATTGAAAACCCATTTCATCAGGGATAAGATACAAGCATTAAACAAAGCGGAACGCAGTTTCGTTTCTAAAATAGAAGATAAAACCACATTTTCCTGGAGGTTCAGGTGGAAGTCAGACAGAGCATTCATAGCGCTCACGCTAAAACGCTGGATACGCAGGGCCTTCGAGACGAGTTTTTAGTTGAACAGGTTTTCACTGCTGATGAATACACCATGGTGTATAGCCATATCGACCGCATTATCGTTGGCGGCATTATGCCAGTGGCGAAAACGGTCTCCGTCGGCGGCGAAGTCGGCAAGCAGCTTGGTGTCAGCTATTTCCTCGAGCGTCGTGAGCTGGGCGTCATCAACATTGGCGGTGCGGGCACGATTACCGTAGACGGTAAATGCTACGAAATTGGTCATCGCGATGCCCTGTACGTCGGTAAGGGCGCGAAAGAAGTGGTGTTCGCCAGCATTGATGCGGCGAAACCAGCGAAGTTTTACTATAACTGCGCACCGGCCCACACCACTTACCCGACCAAAAAGGTCACGCCCGCAGACGTTGCGCCGGTTACGCTTGGGGATGACCTCACCAGCAACCGCCGTACCATCAATAAATACTTTGTTCCTGATGTGCTGGAAACCTGCCAGCTTAGCATGGGCCTGACCGAACTGGCGCCAGGTAACCTGTGGAACACCATGCCGTGCCATACCCACGAGCGCCGCATGGAAGTGTACTTCTATTTCAACATGGATGAAGACAGCTGCGTGTTCCATATGATGGGGCAGCCGCAGGAAACGCGTCATATTGTTATGCACAATGAACAGGCGGTGATTTCACCGAGCTGGTCAATTCATTCCGGCGTCGGTACGAAGGCTTACACCTTCATCTGGGGAATGGTGGGTGAGAACCAGGTCTTTGATGACATGGATCATGTAGCAGTTAGGGATCTGCGCTAGTCGCGGACAGCAAGCATTAGATTAATGATGCCTGTCCGGTACAGGCGCAAAACGACAAGGAATATAAAATGATTTTGGATTCATTCTCTCTGCAGGGCAAAGTTGCCGTGGTTACTGGTTGCGATACCGGTCTGGGTCAAGGTATGGCGTTGGGTCTGGCGGAAGCGGGCTGCGACATCGTTGGTATCAACATCGTTGAGCCAACCGAAACCATCGAACGCGTTACCGCACTGGGCCGTCGCTTCCTGAGCCTGACCGCCGACCTGCGTAAAATCGATGGCATTCCAGAACTACTGGAGCGTGCGGTGGCTGAATTCGGCCATATCGATATCCTGGTGAACAACGCGGGTCTGATTCGTCGTGAAGACGCGATCGACTTCAGCGAAAAAGACTGGGATGACGTTATGAACCTGAACATCAAGAGCGTGTTCTTCATGTCTCAGGCCGCGGCTAAGCACTTCATCGCGCAGGGTAACGGCGGCAAAATCATCAACATCGCCTCCATGCTTTCCTTCCAGGGCGGCATCCGCGTTCCGTCTTACACCGCGTCTAAAAGCGGCGTGATGGGCGTAACCCGCCTGATGGCGAACGAGTGGGCGAAACACGGTATCAACGTGAACGCAATTGCACCGGGCTACATGGCCACCAATAACACCCAGCAGCTGCGCGCTGACGAAGAGCGTAGCGCGGCGATCCTCGACCGTATTCCGGCGGGTCGTTGGGGTCTGCCAAGCGATCTGATGGGGCCAATCGTCTTCCTGGCTTCTCCTGCGTCTGACTACATCAACGGCTACACCGTAGCAGTTGATGGCGGCTGGCTGGCTCGCTAAGTTAGCGTCTGGATGTGAAAAAACCTGCTTCGGCAGGTTTTTTTATGTCTGTGCGATCCCGGCGTCGCTACGCTCGGCCGGGCTACGCCAATGCCATCTGTAGACTCAAATGTAGGCCGGATAAGCGCAGCGCCATCCGGCGATCGGCGCCGGGTTGCCGGATGGCGCTGCGCTTATCAGGCCTACAAATCCCGCATCGTAGCCCGGCCGAGCAAAGCGACACTGAGGGCTTTAATTATCCATATCGACGCATTCATATTGTCCATGGCGCTTCACCTATCCAAAAATAGTGACGTATGTGTTGTAGGGTTTTTTGACGATATGTAACGGGTTTCACTTCCATGCGAAAGTCGAATGTCCATCACAAAACCGACCTATGCAGCAATATCATCCATATTAATAACGTTTATGGCCTGACGGTCTGGTGCGCCTATCTCGTATTTTCATTCCATGTCTTACTTTGTCTGGCAGGAAAAAAATGACTTCAATCAGCAACGATTCAACGTTAATGCCGAACGCCCAGCGCGATACCCGACGCATGAACATGTTTGTTTCCTTTGCCGCTGCGGTGGCGGGGCTGCTCTTTGGCCTTGATATCGGGGTGATTGCCGGGGCGCTGCCCTTTATCACCGATCACTTCGTGCTCTCTAACCGCCTGCAGGAGTGGGTGGTCAGCAGTATGATGCTGGGGGCGGCCATCGGCGCGCTGTTCAACGGTTGGCTGTCGTTCCGCCTGGGCCGTAAATACAGCCTGATGGTCGGCGCCGTGCTGTTCGTCGCCGGTTCGTTGGGCTCCGGTTTTGCCGTTAACGTAGAAATGCTGCTGGTTGCCAGGGTTATTCTCGGCGTTGCCGTGGGGATCGCTTCGTATACCGCGCCGCTGTATCTGTCCGAAATGGCGAGTGAAAACGTGCGTGGCAAAATGATCAGTATGTACCAGCTGATGGTGACGCTGGGTATCGTGATGGCGTTTCTCTCCGACACCGCGTTTAGCTATAGCGGCAACTGGCGTGCGATGCTCGCCGTGCTGGCGCTGCCTGCTCTGGTGCTGATAGTGCTGGTAGTGTTCCTGCCGAATAGCCCGCGCTGGCTGGCGGAAAAAGGCCGTCATATTGAAGCGGAAGAGGTGCTGCGCATGCTGCGCGACACCTCTGAAAAAGCGCGCGACGAGCTGAATGAAATTCGTGAAAGCCTCAAGCTGAAGCAGGGCGGCTGGGCGCTGTTCAAGGTGAACCGCAACGTACGCCGCGCGGTGTTCCTCGGCATGCTGCTGCAGGCGATGCAGCAGTTTACCGGTATGAACATCATCATGTACTACGCGCCGCGCATCTTCAAAATGGCCGGCTTCACCACCACCGAGCAGCAGATGATTGCCACCCTGGTGGTCGGCTTAACCTTTATGTTCGCCACCTTTATTGCGGTGTTTACCGTCGATAAAGCTGGACGCAAACCGGCGCTGAAAATTGGTTTTACGGTAATGGCTATCGGTACGCTGGTGCTGGGCTACTGCCTGATGCAGTTTGATAATGGCACCGCGAGCAGCGGGCTCTCCTGGCTCTCCGTCGGCATGACCATGATGTGTATTGCGGGCTATGCGATGAGCGCGGCGCCGGTAGTGTGGATCCTGTGCTCTGAAATTCAGCCGCTGAAATGCCGCGATTTTGGTATCACCTGTTCTACCACCACCAACTGGGTGTCGAACATGATTATCGGCGCAACCTTCCTGACGCTGCTGGATTCCATCGGCGCGGCGGGGACGTTCTGGCTCTATACCGTGCTGAACGTGGCCTTTATCGGCGTGACCTTCTGGCTGATTCCGGAAACCAAAGGGGTTACGCTGGAGCACATTGAACGTAAGCTGATGAAAGGCGAGAAATTACGGGATATCGGCGTCTGATGGAGAGCCCGGTGGCGCTACGCTTACCGGGCCTATAAAGTCGCGCCAAATGTAGGCCGGGTAAGGCGTAGCCGCCACCCGGCTTTTACACCTTCGCTAAATACAGCGCTGGCATTCCCTCAGCGTCCGAGGTATACAGCACCCACTCACCGTCCGGCGAAAACGACGGATGCGGATGGGTAACCTGACGGTCGCCATCCAGCACCTTCCAGCTGCTGTTATGCTGACAAATCGCTTTTTTCTCACCGGTTTTTAAATCAAACACCCAGATAAACGGATCGTTCAGGCTGATGTCGCCGGTGTTATGCGGCGCGCCGTCACCAACCACCAGGGAACCGTCGTGGTTACTCATCAGGTGGGAGCAGGGCGGGATCGCCATCAACTGGCGGTTTTCCAGCGTTGCCGGGTCAGCGCTGTAGAGATAACGGTGCGGGCTGTTCTCCTCATGCGCGACGTAGTAAAGCGCGGAGCCGTCCGGCACCCAGAATTCGTGGGTAAAACTTTCCCCTTTTTGATGCTGACGCACGCAGCGAACGTTGCTGCCGTCTTCATTGACCAGCCACATGCGCGCGTCGATGGCATCACGCGGCCCTTCGTGGCAAAACGCCACGGTCTTATCGTCAAACGGGCGGTAGATAGGATGCCCGAGCCAGCGTTTTTCCTGCAGGATGGTCCGCTGCTCCCCGGTTTTCAGATCGATGTTAATCAGGCGGCATTCCGGGTTGGTAAAGTAGTAGGCGCGGAACTTCGACCAGTCGGTTAACGGCTGCCAGTCGCTTTTTTTAATTTCGATGCCGACGAGCTTCGTGCAGTCTGAGTTCGCGACCCACGTGCCGTAGGCAACCCACTCATCGTCCACTTCGTAGACCACGTACTCTTCCAGCGTCGAGAGATCCAGGCGTCTTAGCTGGCGCGTGTCTTTCACGTACCATAAGGATTGATCGTCGTCGGACAGGAATCCGCCGAAGGTGTTATCCCCCGCGCCGTCGGTAAGCTGGGTCGCCTGCTGAGCGGCAATATCCAGTAAATAGTAGTTCCAGTGCCCCTCGAATGCGCCGCCAAAAATCAGCTTGCCGCCGTCGCGGGTAAAGCATTTTTGGTAGAAGTAGTTTCGGTGGCAAATAATGTGCGGTGGCGTCATCCGGATCACCTCGTGACCGGTTTCGCTGTCTTTCTGCGTACGGAAATTCAGCGGGATGATTTTGCCTTTCATGTGCTTTCTCCTTGAATAAAAAAATACCCCGCAACCGGAAGTTGCAGGGTATTGATAGCTAAATCGCGATTAGCGCATAGCGCGTTTCAGAATACGCTCGCCCTGGCGCTGGAAGTCCGCTGCTGCTTCTTCTACGGATTTCTGGCCGTAGTCGATGTACTGCAGCGTGGTACCGAACTGGGCAACAATCTGCGGATCGTCAAAGTAAGGAGAGACGCTCAGCTTCGCTGGCAGAGACTGCGCCAGACGCAGGCCCGCAACGGAAGGATCGCTCTCTTTCAGGATGCCGTCTTCGGTCAGGTATTTCACCGCGACTTTGCTCAGCGGCACGCCACGTTCCAGACCTAAGGTATCGACACCTTCTTTGCTGTTCAGCAGGAAGTTGATGACTTTCGCAGCGGCTTCCGGGTTCTTGGTGGATTTGCCGATGGAGAGCATCTGTGCTGGTTTGAAGAACAGACCCGCGTCGGTAGCGCCCGGCAGCATTGGATAGCTACCCAGCTCCAGCTTCGCTGGTGGCTTCAGGTTATCGGAGTACTTGTTAATGGTGGAGTTCCACATGTAAGTACCGCCCCATTCGCCCTGGATCCACGGCTTCATTTCATACATGTTGCTCTTACCAAAGGACGCGTAGTACTTGGTATCAGGCATCACGTGGCTGTCGACCAGCTTTTTGTACATCTGGAAGAACTCAACCCACTGCTCTTTGGAGTAGGAGAACTTCTTGGTGTCCGTGTTGATAGCCGGAATGTTGTACTTCTGCGTCATATAGGAGTTCAGCAGCGCCAGGGTATCCTGGTGCTCCAGCACTACTGGGAAGTACTGTTTGCCCAGCTTGCTTTCGAAGGTTTTACCCGCCGCCAGCAGATCGTCCCAGGTTTTCGGGTAGGCTACGCCTGCCTGTTTCCAGGTCTCATCGTTGAAGTAGAACACGCGAGCGGTAACGGAGATTGGGATCCCGTTCAGCTTGCCGTTGACGGTGGTGGACTGCAGCTCTTTGGCATCGAACTGGCTTAAGTCGATCACGTCCTTCATTTTGTTCAGATCGTAGAAGCCGTCGCCGTTTTTCGAGAAGATCGGCAGCCAGTTCCAGTTAGTCTGCATCACGTCCGGTTCAGTGCCGCCAGCAATCTGAGTGGTCAGACGGGATAAGTGACCGTCCCAACCGGTGTACTCGGCCTTCACGTTAATGTCCGGGTTCTGCTTGTGGAACTCTTCCAGCGCCTTCAGAGTCACCTGGTGACGGCCGTTGCCGCCCCACCAGGACATACGAAGGTCAACATCCTTTGCCATCGAAGGAAGGGCGGTCAGACCCAGAGTGGCGGAGATTGCTGCGCTTAAAAGCACTTTTTTCATTTTAATACTCCAGATTATAGGGAGAGGTTCTGTTCAGTTTTAGCATCAAAGATATGGCATTTATTCATATCAAACTTGAAGTACACCTTACGATGAAGCCCCTTATCAATCATTGGTTTAGCTTCATCTGAAGGGATTCGTGCCGTCAGCTCGTAGTTCGCCACTTTCAGGTAAACGAAGAACTCATGGCCCATGTTTTCCACGCGAACCATTTCACCGCTGCAGCCGCCTTCAGCAAACGGCTCGTCGGACATCGAGACGAATTCAGGACGGATACCGTAGAACACTTCTTCATTGTCATGACCGGCCAGTTTCTGGTTCAGCCCTTCGCTGAGCGCCATGAACTCATCGCCAATCGCCAGGTTCAGGGTGCCTTCTTTATTCACCAGCTTGCAGGCGCGGATGTTCATTTCCGGTGCGCCGATAAAGCCGGCGACGAACATGTTTTTCGGCTTGTGGTACAGGTTGTCCGGAGTGTCTACCTGCATGATGTGACCGAGTTTCATCACGCAGATACGGTCGCCCATGGTCATCGCTTCGGTCTGATCGTGGGTCACGTAGACGGTGGTCGCTGGCTTGCCGGATTTTTTGAGCTGCTTGTGCAGGTCGGAAATACGGATACGCATCGACGCACGCAGCTTGGCATCCAGGTTAGATAGCGGTTCATCGAACAGGAACACGTCTGGCTTTTTCACAATCGCACGGCCTACGGCCACACGCTGCGCCTGGCCGCCGGAGAGCTGGCGCGGCAGACGGTCCAGCAGCTCTTCCAATTCAAGGATTTTTGCCGCTTCGTTAACCTGTGCGTCAATCTGCGCTTTCGGCAGCTTGCTCAGCTTCAGGCCGAACGCCAGGTTTTCACGCACGGTCATGTGTGGATAAAGCGCATAGTTCTGGAACACCATCGCAATCCCACGCTCTTTTGGCGCGAGGTTGTTAACAATTTTCTCGCCGATGCGAACTTCGCCGCCGCTGATGGTTTCAAGTCCTGCCAGCATACGCAGGGTGGTGGACTTGGCGCAGCCGGACGGACCGACGATAACCATGAACTCGCCTTCTGCGATCTTAAGGTCGATACCATGTACCGCTTTGAAGCCGTTGGAGTACACTTTTTCCAGTTTGTTGAAAATAACTTCAGCCATGATATATCCCTCTTAACCTTTAATTCCGCTGCTGGTAACGCCCTGTACGAAGTAGCGCTGCGCCAGGAAGAACACAATGATAGATGGCAGAATGGAGATGCTCGCCATTGCCAGAATTTCGTTCCACGGCGCGCCTTCGGTCACGTCGATGGACATTTTAAGTGCCAGTGCAATCGGATACTTATCAACGCTATAGACGTAGATCAGCGGGCCGATAAAGTCGTTCATGGACCACATGAACTGGAACAGGGCGACGGAGATAATCGCCGGCTTCAGAATCGGTACCACCACGTACCACAGCACCTGGATGGAGTTACAGCCGTCAATCTGCGCCGCTTCTTCCATGTCACGCGGTACGCCGCGCAGGAACTGAATCAGCATGAAGACGAAGAACCCTTGCGTTGCGAAGGCCAGCGGCAGGTACAGCGGCATGTAGCTGTTCAGCATGCCCATTTCGCGGAACATCAGGTACTGAGGAATCAGCAGTACGGTGCTCGGCAGCAGCATGGTGGTGATGAGCGTCGCGAACCAGAATTTCTTCCATGGGATCTCGAAGCGGGCAAAGCCGTACGCCACGATGGTGGAAGAGATAATGGTAAGAATGACCTTAGGAATCACATACTTGAAGGTGTTCAGCATGTAATGACCGAAGGTGTACTCGGTACCGGTTTTCCAGCCGTTAATAAAGCCGTCCCAGGTAGCGTGTGCTGGCCACAGGCTCAGGGTGGTGAAGATCTCGTGGTTCGGTTTGAACGACGCCGAGAACATCCACGCCAGCGGGTAGAGCATTAACAGACCGACGATCAGCAGGATGGTGTAGCGAATCCAGGCGTTGATCTTCTCGCGACGAAGGGTGCGGGCAACCTCACGCTCGGCGATGGTTCTTGCGTCTGAGATTTGTTGGATATCAGCCATTTTTGCCTCCCTTATCGGCGGAGTAGAACACCCAGTATTTTGAAGACTTAAAGGCGATGCCTGCGAAGACAGCAACCACCAGGAACAGAACCCATGCCAGCGCTGCGCCGTAACCCATGTCGAAGTACTTGAACGCCGTGTCGTAGATGTACAGCGAGAACAGATACGTCGAGTAGGTTGGGCCGCCGCCGGTAATCACGTACGGGCCGGTAAACTCCTGGAATGCCTGGGTGGTCTGCATGATAAAGTTGAAGAAGATAACCGGCGTAATCAGCGGCACGGTCACTTTCATGAACATCTGCCATTTGGATGCGCCATCGATCATCGCGGCTTCATACTGGGACTGCGGTACGTTTTGCAGTGCGGCCAGGAAGATAACCATCGCGGAACCGAACTGCCATACGCGCAGCAGGGTAACGGACATCAGCGCCAGTGAAGGTTCGCCCAGCCAGTTAACCGGATCGAAGCCCAGCACGCCGATAAAGCTGTTCAGCAGGCCGTCGATGGCGAAGAGTGCGCGCCACAGTACGGCGATAGCCACGGAGCTACCGAGGATAGACGGAATATAGTAAGCCGTACGGAAGAAGCCGATACCGCGTAATTTAAAGTTAAGAACAAACGCAATCCCTAAAGCAAAAGCGAGCTTTAACGGAATAGTTAAAAATACGTAGGCGAACGTAACGCCCATGGATTTCCAGAAGAGGGCATCTTCTGTAAACATGTAGCGATAGTTCTCAATGCCGTTAAATACCGGCGGACTCATCAAGTCATACTCAGTAAAACTGAGGAAGAAAGATGAAACGAACGGGAAGGCCGTGAAGATTATCAACCCAATGATATAGGGTGAAATCCAGGCCAATCCCAACATTCTGTTTTCATTCATACATACCTACCTGGCGAACAAGTGTGTCAAACGGATTGGGTGTCTGTTACATCCCCTGCGCCTACTGGCGCCTGGGGTGTTTAAAGTGTTAGCTTGTTATCGGTCATTCAGCCTTTCCCTGTAAGTAAATGTAATTCAAAATCTTTTTGCGCTATCCATTGTTTGGTTCGTTGGCGTTTTAAAATCTTGCTCTTTGTGAGGGCTTTTTTATAAAACGCCGTTTTAAATTTATTTTATTGCGATTTGTTTCTGCGTCATTCGATTAATCGTGAAAGTGTGATCGAAGTCGAAACGATGTTTCATTAAAGTGATGGCGATGGCGTTTTTGCAGGTAGTACGGCGCTTCCCGGGAGATCTGGTATGGAAGTTGACGGCCTAAAAAAACGATATAATTGATCGTTCAAATGATTAATCCACTAATTTTTAGCGGTGCAAGAAATAGCGTGCCGCAGCAATAACGATAAGGTTGAGTAACGTAATGAATACCGTTCGTTGGTATGCTGATAATGATTAGACGTGATAGGTTTCGTTGGAAATAACGAATATTTAGCGCGTAAAAAAGCAGGGCCAGGAAGAATGGAGTAATAAAAAAAACAGCCGGGGATCGTAAAACGATACCCGGCTGTTTTTATACGATATCAGGCTTTAAGGAAATCCTGACGCATCGGCGTAAAGGTATCCAGCAGCGTACCCGCTTTCAGGCACACGCAGCCGTGCATGATGTTCGGCTGCTTATACAGCGTGTCGCCTGCGGCAACGACGTGCTTTTCGTCACCGATGGTGAATTCGAATTCGCCGGACAGCACGTAGGTCAGCTGCTCGTGCGGGTGGTTGTGCATCGGGCCGACGGCGCCCTGCTCGAAGTTCACCTCAACGGCCATCATTTTGCCATCGTGCGCGAGAATGCGGCGGGTTACGCCATTGCCCAGATCTTCAAGGGTGGTTTCTTTATGAAAAATAAACATCAGGCGGTCCTGTTGGTATGTTGAAACGTTGTTTCATTAAATTTATCCCAGAAACGATCAAAAAGAAATCTATCGCCGCAGATGTGGAAAGTTGATCACAACTTTGGTTCACTAGCGGAACGACACCAAACAAGGTAAACGGCATGAAAACGATTGGTCTTCTGGGTGGCATGAGCTGGGAATCCACCATTCCCTACTATCGCCTGATTAATGAAGGAGTGAAGCAACGGCTGGGCGGCCTGCATTCGGCGCAGATCCTGCTGCACAGCGTCGATTTCCACGAGATTGAGCTTTGTCAGTCTCAGGGCGACTGGCAGAAAGCGGGAGACATTCTGGCCCAGGCGGCGGTAGGTCTTCAGCAGGCGGGAGCCGAAGGTATCGTGCTGTGTACTAACACCATGCATAAAGTTGCCGGGGCTATCGAAACCGCCTGTGACGTGCCGTTCCTGCATATTGCCGATGCGACCGGCCGCGCCATCAGCCAGCAGAAGATGACCAACGTGGCGCTGCTCGGCACGCGCTATACCATGGAACAGGATTTCTATCGCGGGCGCTTACAGCAGGAATTTGGCATTAACACGCTGATCCCGGATCAGGATGAACGTCAGAAGATTAACCAGATTATTTTCGATGAGCTGTGCCTGGGCGAATTCAGCGAGGCGTCACGCGACTATTATCTCGGCGTGATTGAAACTCTGGCGCGTCAGGGCGCGGAAGGGGTGATTTTTGGCTGTACGGAGATTGGCCTGCTGGTGCCGACAGCACTGAGCCCGCTGCCGGTGTTTGATACCGCGGCGATTCATGCGGCGGACGCGGTTGAATTTATACTCTCTTAACGGTTGCTCAGCACCGCCTCCAGCGGCGTCGTTATCTGCGGCAGGCTCTGCTGTAGGTGGGCGGTAAAGGCTTCGACCAGCGCGGAGCGGGGGCGGTGTATCGGGCGAACCAGGCTGACGGTAAACGGTACATCAATACTAAAGCGTCGAATAGCCACGCCGCTGTTGGCGTAGTCGAGCGCGGTCAGCGGATTGACCACCGAAATGCCGACGCCCGCTCTGACCATCGCGCAAATGGAAGCCGCGCTGTGCGTCTCCACCACCATCCTTCTTTTCACCTGCTGCTCATTGAACAGCGTATCCAGCAACTGGCGATAGCTGTCAGTGCGCGACAGGCTGATATAGTTCTCGCCCTGAAAATCGGCGGGCGTCAGCACCGTTTTCGCCGCCAGTGGATGATCCTGCGGCAGCACGCACACTTCATTTAGCGTCAGCAGCGGCATCCGTTCGGTGCCTGCTGGCGTATGCAGCGTCTCGGTAATGCCCAAATCATGACGCTGCGCCGACAGCCACTCTTCCAGCAGCGGTGACTCCTGCGGCACGATCTGAATATTCACCTGTGGGTAGCGGGTGAGAAACGGCTGCAGCAGCGGCGGCAAAAAGGATTGGGAAAAGACCGGCAGGCAGACAATCGACAGCTCGCCCTGGCGGAACTCGCGCAGGCTTTCCGCGGCGCTGACGATCCTGTCCAGCCCGTACCAGGAGCGCTGCACCTCTTCAAACAGCCGCAGCCCCTGAACGGTGGGATGCAGGCGGCCTCGGCTGCGCTCAAACAGCTTGAGCCCCAGCACCTGCTCAAAGCGCGCCAGCTCGCGGCTGACCGTGGGCTGCGAGGTGTGCAGCAGACGGGCGGCTTCCGTCAGATTACCCGCCGTCATGATGGCGTGAAATATTTCGATATGGCGCAGGTTAACGGCTGGCATCGGCAATCCTCGGGTTATCAATCCATATCATTTTTGCATAGACTCGCGATAAAACGATATTTTTTATTCGCTTCAGGCTGTGGCGTAATCACTAAAAAGATGATTACCGGAGTTCACCCATGCCACGCCCGCTCAACAATACTGAAACCGACCTCACCGCTGACAACCTGCTGCGCCTGCCTGCTGAATTTGGCTGCCCGGTGTGGGTCTACGATGCGCAGATTATCCGCGCGCAGATTGCCAAACTGCATCAGTTTGACGTGGTGCGTTTTGCCCAAAAGGCGTGCTCGAATATCCATATTCTGCGCCTGATGCGCGAGCAGGGCGTAAAGGTGGACTCTGTTTCTTTAGGTGAAATTGAGCGCGCGCTGGTTGCCGGTTACGAAGCGGGTAAGGACGATATCGTTTTTACCGCCGATACCATTGATGAGGCCACGCTGGCCCGTGTGCGCGAGCTGCACATTCCGGTCAACGCCGGTTCTGTCGATATGCTGGAGCAGCTTGGCCAGGTTTCCCCTGGGCACCGCGTGTGGCTGCGCGTCAACCCAGGCTTTGGTCACGGCCACAGCCAGAAAACCAATACCGGCGGCGAAAACAGCAAGCACGGGATCTGGTATAGCGATCTTCCGGCGGCGCTTGAGGTGATCCAGCGTCATCAGCTGAAGTTGGTGGGCATTCACATGCACATTGGTTCCGGCGTGGACTACGGCCATCTTGAGCAGGTGTGCGGCGCGATGGTACGTCAGGTGATTGAATTTGGTCAGGATCTGGAGGCGATCTCCGCGGGCGGCGGTTTATCTATCCCGTATCGCGAAGGGGAAGAGGCGATCGACACCGATCACTACTTCGGCCTGTGGAACGCCGCGCGCGAGCAGATTGCGAAACACCTGGGTCACCCGGTGAAGCTGGAGCTGGAACCGGGCCGTTTCCTGGTGGCGGAATCCGGCGTACTGGTAGCGCAGGTACGCAGCGTGAAAGAGATGGGTAGCCGTCACTTTGTGCTGATCGACGCCGGCTTTAACGATCTGATGCGCCCGGCGATGTACGGCAGCTATCACCATATTTCCGCGCTGGCGGGCGATGGTCGCGCACTGGACGCCGTGCCGCAAATTGAGACCGTGGTGGCCGGGCCGCTGTGTGAATCGGGCGATGTCTTTACCCAGCAGGAGGGCGGTAAAGTCGAAACGCGCCTGCTGCCTGCGGTGGTGCCGGGAGATTACCTGGTGCTGCACGATACCGGCGCGTACGGCGCGTCGATGTCATCAAACTACAACAGCCGCCCGCTGCTGCCGGAAGTGCTGTTTGATAACGGCGTGGCGCGGTTGATTCGTCGTCGTCAGACGATTGAAGAGCTGCTGGCGTTAGAGCTTATCTGAGGGAATGCCCGATGGCGCTGCGCTTATCGGGCCTACGGGGATGTAGGCCCGATAAGGCGCTTGCGCCGCCATCCGGCACGTTATTTGTAATAAGGCCCCGTCGTCACCGAATCGCGTAGTACCAGTGTGCCGGTAAACGGCGGGATCGTCTCGATCTCTTCCCCGCTTGCCAGCTTAATCGCCTGATCGATGGCGGTAACGATCATATTATCGATCGGCAGATAGACGGTAGAGAGCCCAGGCTCCAGCCATTTGGCGCTAGGCGCATCATCGAAACCGAACAGTGAAATATCCTGCGGGATCTTAAGCCCTGCCTGGTGCAGCGCTTTTGACGCACCGAGCGCCATATCGTCGTTACAGGCGAACAGCGCGCTGAACTTCACCTTCTCCTCCAGCAGCGCATTGCACATGTCATAGCCGCAGTTCATGGTGGAATCGCCGTGCTTCACCTTTGCCGGGTCCCACTTGATACCGTTTTGCTCCAGCGCCCGGCGATAGCCCTGCAAACGCGCTTTACCGGTTGGCGTATGGATAGGAACGGTGATACAGGCGATATCGCGGTGGCCCTGAGTAATCAGGTATTCGACGGCCTGAAACGCGGCATCCTGCTGTTCGAAGAAGACGCAGCGTTCACGCGCCTGGCTAACGTCGCGGTTGATGACGACCAGCGGCATCGGCGTGCTGTTGACCAGCGACATGATCGCCTTTTCGCTCATATGACGGGTGTACAGCACGATGGCATCGCACTGACGGTCGGCAAGCATCTGCACCGCTTGTTCTTCCCGCTCAGGGGTATCGTGACCGTCGGTGACGATAAGCTGCTTGCCCCAGGCTTCCGTCTGGCGGGAAGCCTGCTGAAGCAGTCGACCAAAGTAGAAGCCGTCGAAGGTGGAAACTACGAGGCCAATGCTGTTGCTGGTGCGGTTAGCCAGCGAGCGCGCCAGAAAGTTAGGGCGATAGCCTAACTCTTCCATTGCTTTGAACACCTGCTGACGGGTGCTCTCTTTCACCTGGCCCGTACCATTCAGCACGCGAGAAACCGTCGCTTTCGAGACCCCAGCACGTATTGATACATCCAGCATTGTTGACATTATTATTTCCTGAGACTTCATTTTGTTCCGCAGTTTATCACAGACATTCAGCGGCATAAGCTCTATGAAAGCGGCAAATAACCACCGAGATCACGCTTTTTAGCGCTGCCGGGTAGAATATCCACCTTGCATAAGCGAATAATCCATAATCGACGATGCCTGATGGCCGACAACGAGACAGTGATATGAATATTCTACCGCTCTACGCTGCGCCGCAGCATGCCCCGCAGGTTACTGACTGGCTCTGGCAGGCATTTGGTGATGGGCTGTCGCGCGACTTTTTTGCCAGCATTATTGCGCATAGCCAGACGCCCGCCGCGCTGCCGATAACGTTTATCGCAACCGAAGGGGAAACGCTGCTCGGCACGGTCGGGCTGTGGCGTTGCGACCTGATAAGCCGCCAGGATCTCTGGCCGTGGATGGCGGCGCTGTATGTAGATGAATCGGCGCGTGGTTGCGGGCTGGCAGGGAAACTTCAGCAGTATGTCATCGACTATGCCCGTCAGCAGGGCTTTGACCAGCTTTTCCTCTATTCCGCCTGCCGGGATTTTTACGAACGCTTTGGCTGGCGGTACATCGGTGATGCGCTGGACTACCCAGACACCACCGTGCATTTATATCGCTACGACCTTACCTCTTCACCTGGTGCAATGACCGAATGACGGCGCACCAGCGTCGGGCTGAACAGGTGGGTAATATCCGGCAGCGGGCGGTTATCCGCCAGCGCCAGTGCGAGCTCCGCCGCCTGGGTTGCCATGGTGACAATCGGGTAGCGGATGGTGGTCAGACGCGGACGCACGTAGCGGGAAACCAGCACATCATCGAAGCCAATCAGCGAAATTTCCTGCGGCACATCGATACCGTTATCGTTGAGCACGCCCATTGCCCCTGCGGCCATCGAATCGTTGTAACAGGCCACCGCGGTAAACTGCTTGCCGCGGCCTAACAGCTCGGTCATCGCCTGCTCACCGCCGCTCTCGTCCGGCTCGGCGAAAGTGACTAGCCGTTCATTGCACGGCAGGCCGCTCTCTTTGAGCGCATCGTAGTAGCCCTGCAGACGATCTTCCGCATCCGAAATGGTATGGTTCGAACAAATATAGCCGATGCGGGTATGGCCCTGCTGAATCAGATGGCGGGTGGCGAGCCACGCGCCGTAGCGGTCGTCCAGCGCCACGCAGCGCTTCTCAAAGCCGGGCAGAATGCGGTTTATCAACACCATGCCGGGGATCTGCTTCATGAGCCCCGCCAGCTCAGCGTCGGGAATAAGCTTGGCATGCACAACCAGCGCCGCGCAGCGGTGGCGAATGAGCTGCTCGATCGCCTGACGCTCTTTGGTTTCATTATGGTAGCCATTGCCGATCAGCAAAAAATTTCCGGTGTTGTAGGCCACCTGCTCCACGGCTTTTACCATCGCGCCGAAGAAAGGATCGGAGACATCGCCGACCACCAGGCCGACGGTTTCGGTCGACTGCTGGGCCAGGGCGCGCGCGTTGGCGTTAGGGTGATAGCTGAGAGACTCCATCGCGGAGAAAACGGCCTGACGTGAGGCATCGCTGGCTTTTGGGGAGTTATTGATGACGCGGGATACGGTGGCGACGGAGACGCCTGCAAGCCGGGCCACATCTTTAATTGTCGCCATAATATGCCTTAATCAAAATTCGGGGGGTAAACGCTTACACCATAACAGTGTTACGGAAATCTCCCCGCTATTCAAGGAGGGCGGAACGGCGAATTGCACAATGATGATGCAAACGTGACATTCTGTGGAAAAGTTACACCCGCCCTGCAACGAAACGCGAGAATTCAAACGTTTGCTTACACTTTGCGAAACGCTGTTGCGAATGTCTGCTGGAGGACGTATTAGTCGACTTGCTAATCTGACTATCCCAGAGGTATTGATAGGTGAAGTCGCCCCACAAGGTTGACCACTTGATTACACCAGCCTGCGCAGATGCGCAGGTTTTTTTTTGCCTCGCGCTCGCCTGTTACAGTTCCCGAATATCGCAATACCTCGTTTCATTTCCGCTTACTCTCTTGCGCTTTTCCGCTGGTTGCAGAGTGGGGAGAGCGCGACAATAGCGGTCCCAGAGGTATTGATTGGTGAATGTTTCATGGTACGCCTTGCGTACTTCATCACTTACACCGACCTGCGCAGATGCGCAGGTTTTTTTTGTGCACAGAAAACCCCCAGCTAGGCTGGGGGTTCCGGAAAGCTTTCAGCTTTAAGCCAGTTATTAAAACCCCTTTTGATTTGTTAAAAC
>NZ_JBKHUI010000031.1:0-26203 GCF_046569695.1 Kluyvera sp. 142486 | reverse complement strand
AGAATAATCACGTTGGGTGCGTTTGAACTCAGTCATCATCACGTTCTCCGGATTTAAGTCAGGAACGTGTCAACGCTATTCAGGACGGGTCAAAGTCATAAAAAAAGCCAGCCTGGGAACCAGACTGGCTTTTTGACTTTCAAGCCGGTGTTACATCGCTTTTTTGGTCAACTCGATAACGCGCAGTTTAGCGATCGCTTTGGCCAGTTCCGCAGACGCCTGAGCGTAATCCACGTCACCATGAGAGCTCTTAATGTGCTCTTCAGCCTTACGTTTCGCTTCCAGAGCTCGCGCTTCGTCGAGGTCCTGGCCGCGAATAGCGGTATCAGCCAGAACGGTCACGCTACCAGGCTGCACTTCAAGAATGCCGCCGGACAGATAGATAAACTCTTCATGACCGAACTGTTTAACGATGCGAATCATACCAGGCTTAATGGCGGTGAGCAGCGGGGCGTGACCCGGGAAAATACCCAGCTCACCTTCGCTACCCGTTACCTGGATTTTCTCGACCAGACCAGAGAACATTTGTTGCTCTGCGCTGACGACGTCCAGGTGGTAAGTCATTGCCATATCACCCTCCGATTAAGGCGTTAAAGTTTTTTGGCTTTTTCCACTGCTTCGTCAATGGAACCGACCATGTAGAACGCCTGCTCCGGCAGGTGATCGTATTCGCCGTCCATGATGCCTTTAAAGCCACGGATGGTGTCTTTCAGCGAAACGTATTTACCCGGAGAACCGGTGAATACTTCTGCTACGAAGAACGGCTGGGACAGGAAGCGCTGAATTTTACGTGCGCGTGCTACCACCAGTTTGTCTTCTTCAGACAGCTCATCCATACCCAGGATGGCGATGATGTCTTTCAGTTCCTGATAACGCTGCAGGATGGACTGAACGCCACGAGCGGTGTCGTAGTGTTCCTGACCAACAACCAGCGGATCCAGCTGACGGCTGGTGGAGTCCAGCGGGTCAACCGCAGGGTAGATACCCAGGGAAGCGATCTGACGGCTCAGTACGACTGTTGCATCTAAGTGAGCAAAGGTCGTTGCTGGGGATGGGTCAGTTAAGTCATCCGCAGGTACGTATACCGCCTGAACGGAGGTGATAGAACCGGTCTTGGTGGAGGTGATACGTTCCTGCAGAACGCCCATCTCTTCCGCCAGAGTCGGCTGGTAACCTACCGCTGAAGGCATACGACCCAGCAGTGCAGATACTTCAGTACCGGCCAGGGTGTAACGATAGATGTTATCGACGAACAGCAGTACGTCACGACCTTCGTCACGGAATTTCTCAGCCATGGTCAGACCGGTCAGAGCAACGCGCAGACGGTTTCCCGGTGGCTCGTTCATCTGGCCATATACCAGGGATACTTTATCGATAACGTTGGAGTCGGTCATTTCGTGGTAGAAGTCGTTACCCTCACGAGTACGTTCACCTACGCCCGCAAACACGGAGTAACCGGAGTGCTCGATCGCGATGTTACGGATCAGCTCCATCATGTTTACGGTTTTACCAACACCCGCACCACCGAACAGACCGACTTTACCGCCCTTCGCGAACGGACACATCAGGTCGATAACTTTGATACCGGTTTCCAGCAGTTCCTGAGAGCTAGACAGCTCTTCGTAGGAAGGTGCAGCGCGGTGGATAGCCCAACGCTCTTCTTCACCGATGTCGCCTTTCATGTCTACTGGCTGACCCAGTACGTTCATGATACGACCCAGTGTTGCTTTACCTACCGGAACTTCGATTGGGTGCTCGAGGTCTTTAACATCCAGACCGCGACGCAGACCGTCGGAAGAACCCATAGCGATGGTACGTACGATACCGCCGCCGAGCTGCTGCTGAACTTCCAGCACCAGAACTTCATTACCATTCTGCACCTCAAGAGCTTCGTACACGCGCGGTACGGCATCCTGAGGGAATTCGACGTCAACTACGGCGCCGATTACCTGGACAATTTTTCCAGTAGCCATCTTGAATCCTCTACGAATTAACCTGGTTATACCGCGGATGCACCACCGACAATCTCGGTGAGTTCCTGAGTAATGCTGGCCTGTCGAGCTTTGTTGTATACCAACTGCAGCTCTTTAATCAGGCTGCCGCCATTGTCGGTCGCGGCTTTCATCGCCACCATACGTGCGGCCTGCTCGCTGGCCAGGTTTTCTACCACGCCCTGATAGACCTGAGATTCGACATAGCGACGCAGGAGAGTATCCAGCAGCGCTTTCGGATCGGGTTCGTACAGGTAATCCCAGGTTTTACGTTTCAGATCATCATCATCTGAAGCCGGTAACGGCAGCAGTTGAGTGATCGTCGGCACCTGGGACATGGTGTTAATAAATTTGTTGCTGACAATATAAAGCTTGTCCAGACGACCTTCGTCGTAGGCTTGCAACATCACTTTTACCGGACCGATAAGTTCGGACAGGGCAGGTTTATCGCCCATACCGGTTACCTGAGCGACAATGTTGCCACCTACGGAATTAAAGAAGGACACACCTTTAGAGCCGATCATTGCTAGGTCGCACTGAACGCCTTTTTCGGTCCATGCCTTCATATCCGCCAGCAGTTTCTTGAACAGGTTAATGTTCAAGCCACCGCACAGACCACGGTCGGTAGACACCACCAGGTAGCCCACGCGCTTAACGTCGCGTTCTTCCAGGTATGGGTGCTTATATTCCAGATTACCGTTCGCAAGGTGACCAATCACTTTGCGCATGGTATCTGCATAAGGACGGCTGGCCGCCATGCGATCCTGCGATTTACGCATTTTGGAAGCGGCGACCATCTCCATCGCTTTAGTGATCTTTTGCGTGTTCTGGACGCTTGCGATCTTACTACGTATCTCTTTTGCGCCGGCCATGAGCTTCTCCTCAATGCCTACGGCCTGCCCTAAGACAGGCCGTCAGACTTTACCAGGATTGGGTTGCTTTGAAGGAATCGAGGATGCCTTTCAGCTTGCCTTCGATTTCGTCGTTATAGCCACCGGACTGGTTGATCTCTTGCATCAACGGAGCGTGATCACGGTCAACGTAAGCCAGCAGAGCGGCTTCGAAGCTACCGATTTTCGCCAGTTCTACATCCGCCAGATAACCACGTTCTGCCGCGAACAGAACCAGAGACTGCTGCGCGACTGACATCGGCGCATACTGTTTCTGTTTCAGCAGTTCAGTTACTTTCTGACCATGGTCCAGCTGCTTACGGGTTGCATCGTCAAGGTCAGATGCGAACTGAGAGAACGCTGCCAGTTCACGATACTGTGCCAGAGCGGTACGGATACCACCGGACAGTTTCTTCATGATCTTGGTCTGAGCTGCACCACCAACACGGGATACGGAGATACCTGGGTTAACCGCAGGACGAATACCGGCGTTGAACAGGTTGGTTTCCAGGAAGATCTGACCATCGGTAATGGAGATTACGTTGGTCGGAACGAATGCGGAAACGTCACCTGCCTGCGTTTCGATAATCGGCAGAGCGGTCAGAGAACCGGTTTTCCCTTTCACTTCACCTTTGGTGAAGGTCTCAACGTATTCGGCGTTAACACGCGCAGCACGCTCCAGCAGACGGGAGTGCAGATAGAATACGTCGCCCGGGAATGCTTCACGTCCTGGTGGACGACGCAGCAGCAGGGAGATCTGACGGTATGCGACAGCCTGTTTAGACAGGTCATCATAAATGATCAGCGCATCTTCGCCGCGGTCGCGGAAGTATTCGCCCATTGCGCAACCGGCATATGGTGCCAGGTATTGCAGTGCAGCGGATTCAGACGCGGTTGCCACAACAACGATGGTGTTAGCCAGCGCGCCGTGTTCTTCCAGTTTACGTACCACGTTAGAAATGGTGGACGCTTTCTGGCCGATAGCAACGTATACGCACTTGATGCCGGAATCACGTTGGTTGATGATGGCGTCGATTGCCAGCGCGGTTTTACCGGTCTGACGGTCGCCGATGATCAGTTCACGCTGACCACGACCGATTGGGATCATGGCATCAACGGATTTATAACCAGTCTGAACTGGCTGATCAACGGACTGACGTTCGATTACGCCTGGTGCGATAGCTTCAACGGCGGAGAAGCCGTCGTTGTCCAGCGCGCCTTTACCATCGATTGGTGCACCCAGGGTGTTAACCACACGGCCCAGCAGGCCACGGCCAACCGGAACTTCCAGGATACGACCAGTACACTTGACGGTCATGCCTTCGGCAAGGTCAGCGTACGGACCCATTACTACAGCACCTACGGAGTCGCGCTCCAGGTTCAGTGCGATAGCGTAACGGTTACCCGGCAGGGAAATCATTTCACCCTGCATACAATCGGCCAGGCCGTGGATGCGGATAACACCGTCACTTACAGAAACAATAGTACCTTCGTTGTGAGCTTCACTCACAACACTGAACTGAGCAATGCGCTGCTTGATCAGTTCGCTGATTTCGGTGGAATTCAGTTGCATGCTCCAGTCCCCTTAAGACTGCAAGACGTCTGCAAGGCGCTCAAGACGGCCGCGTACGCTGCCATCAATGACCATATCACCCGCACGGATGATAACGCCCGCCATTACAGACTTATCGATTTTGCAATTCAGCTTAACTTTGCGTGACAGACGCTTTTCCATCGCGGCGCTGATTTTCGCAAGCTGTTCTTCATTGAGCGCATTAGCGGAGATGACTTCTACCTCAGAGGTAGCTTCACTCGCGGCGCGCAGATGAATGAACTGCTCGAGAACATCCGGGAGCACTTTAAGACGACCATTTTCAGCCATAACCTTAATCAGGTTCTGGCCGTTTTCGTCCAGTTGCTCACCGCATACTGCGATAAACGACTTAGAGAGCGTTTCCGGTGCCAGCGCACCAGACAGAAGCTCTGCCATTTGTTCGTTCTTCGTCACTTCGGCGGCAAACGCCAGCATGTCCTGCCAGCGATCTACGCTTTTGTGTTCGACGGCAAAGTCAAAAGCTGCTTTGGCGTAGGGGCGAGCTACCGTAACAAATTCAGACATCAGCCCCTCCCTCCTTACAGTTCAGCGACAAGTTTGTCCACGATGTCGCTGTTAGCAGCTTCATCCACGGAACGTTCGATGATCTTCTCGGCGCCAGCAACAGCCAGGATAGCGACTTGCTTACGCAGCTCTTCGCGGGCACGTTTACGCTCAGCATCAATTTCTGCCTGAGCCTGTGCCACGATTTTGTTACGTTCCTGCTCTGCTTCAGTTTTGGCTTCGTCCAGGATCTGAGAGCGACGTTTGTTCGCCTGCTCGATGATTACCTGGGCTTCCGCTTTCGCTTTTTTCAGCTGGTCGGTCGCATTGGCCTGTGCAAGGTCCAAATCCTTTTTAGCTCGTTCTGCAGAAGAAAGGCCGTCAGCAATTTCTTTTTGACGCTTTTCGATGGCTGCCATTAAAGGCGGCCATACGTACTTCATGCAGAACAGAACGAAGAGGACAAACGCGATGGCCTGGCCGAGGATTGTTGCGTTAAGATTCACAGCACAATGCCTCTTTATCTAGTTAACGTTCTGATATTGCTCTTAATTCAAAGCAACGCTTACTACGCGACAGCGAACATCACGTACAGACCCAGACCTACAGCGATCATAGGGATAGCATCCACCAGACCCATAACGATAAAGAACTGAGTACGCAGCAGAGGAATCAGATCCGGTTGACGCGCTGCGCCTTCCAGGAATTTGCCCCCGAGGATGCCGATACCGATCGCAGCACCGATTGCCGCCAGACCCATCATCACAGCGGCAGCCATGTACAGCAGATCCATATTCAGGTTTTCCATGACAGTCTCCAGTTTGTTTCAGTTAAAACGTAGTAGTGTTGGTAAATTAATGCTCTTCAGACGCCATCGACAGATAGACAATCGTCAGAACCATGAAGATGAAGGCTTGCAGCGTAATGATCAGGATGTGGAAAATGGCCCACGGCACATTCAGAATCCACTGTGACCACCACGGCAACAGACCAGCAATCAGAATGAAAATCAGCTCACCGGCATACATGTTGCCGAACAGTCGCAGACCCAGAGATACCGGTTTGGACAGCAGGCTTACCCCTTCAAGGATTAAGTTGACAGGAATAAATGCCCAGTGATTGAACGGCTGCAGTGTCAGCTCTTTCGTGAAGCCACCGATGCCTTTCATTTTGATGCTGTAGAACAGAATCAGGATAAACACGCCCAGTGCCATAGACAGGGTAATGTTTACGTCCGCAGACGGAACCACGCGCAGCGCCGGCAGGCCCAGTATGTGCTCAGCAACATACGGCAGCAGGTCGATAGGCAGTAAGTCCATCAGGTTCATCAGGAAGACCCAGACGAAGATCGTCAGGGCAAGCGGAGCAATAACCTTGCTTTTGCCATGGTACATGTCTTTGACACTGCCATGAACGAAGCCGATTACCAGCTCAATCGCGGTCTGAAATTTACCCGGTACGCCGCTGGTTGCTTTTTTGGCAACGCTACGGAACGTAAGCAGGAACAACAGACCCAGCACCACCGAGAAGAACATGGAGTCAATATTGAGCGTCCAGAAGGTGGCTGGGGGGTTATGCGGATCTACCAGCGAGAAAGTACGCAGGTCCAGCTGAAGGTTATTCAGATGGTGTCCTATGTATTCCTGCGGCGTCATATTTTCAGAAGCCATGATGCCTTTTACCCTTTGTTGTTAATTACAGCGGGCGCCAGTATTTGAACCACTAGCACCGAAATCCATGTAACGATCAGCGGTAAGAACACCGCTTTAAAAACCGCCAGCGCCACGACCAGTAACACCAGCATCGCAAGCACTTTGAACGCTTCCCCGAAGGCGAACGTCCAGGCCACTCGGCCTTTAGCGGGTGTATGTACCTGGTGACGCCAGGCAAAAATCATAAACAACATATTAGGCAGTAACACTGCCAGGCCTCCACACGCGGCGGAGATGCCCCAGAAGGGGTCTTTTAGGCTGAACAGCAATCCACTTGCTATCACTGCCAGAAGCTGAATGAACAGAAGCTTTCGTGCAACGTTTCGACTCACGAGCGACATAGACATCACGTTTGTACTCCTGCTCCCTTTGAGGTATGCCGCGTGTCGTATAAAACGTTCTTTAAAGCTCTGAGTCAAGCATCAAAAAGCGGTCAAATTATACGGTGACACCCCGTGATTTCAAACAATAAGTAGCCAAAACGTGAATAAATATTTAATTATTTTTCATTCGCGCTGTTTTTCTACTTTTCACCAAAGTGTGAACGATCGTACAAAACTGCAAATACACCGAAAATAGTGATTATAAAGCGTGCACAAGATCACATATTAAACATTTTAGAGCGAACAGCATAAATCATTGTAGCAAAACAGATGTTCTCATCATTCTGATATATAAGACTTAATCCGCCCACTCTTTTAAAAACACCGCGATACAGAACAAAAACCATTCATTGACATTTATAATAATTTATTAACATGACAAAATGTCGAACGGGCTGACTTTTAGCAGGCTGATATTTTCCATGTTGACTATTTTAAGTCTTAACAAAAAAAGCCGCGTTACGGTGAAGATAAACTCAAGTTAACTGACGGTTAAATATAGCAGGTCGCTGGCGCTAATTGTCGTGCATTTGTTAACACCAGAGACCCCGCTTTTTCTCTACTTTTTTTGATAAAAATTAAATTTTATTTGCTTTAATAATAACCAAATGACGCTCCCCTTCCAGCTGAGGAACTTTTAGCGGCACCACGCTCTCGACGCCAAACGGTGCTGGAAGCTGAGCGATCTCCTCTTCCGGAAGCTGTCCCTTCAATGCGTAAAAGCGCCCAGAATCACCTGGAAGGTGATGGCACCAGGTCACCATGTCAGTCAGTGAAGCAAAAGCACGGCTAATCACGCCGTCAAACGGCGGTTCCGCCGGGAAATCTTCAACACGGCTCTGCACCGGCGTGATGTTAGTCAGCGCTAACTCGTGCTGCACCTGACGAAGGAAGCGGACGCGTTTACCCAGGCTATCCAGTAACGTGAAGTGAGCATCAGGACGCACGATGGA
Organism: Kluyvera sp. 142486; assembly: GCF_046569695.1. NCBI lineage: Bacteria > Pseudomonadati > Pseudomonadota > Gammaproteobacteria > Enterobacterales > Enterobacteriaceae > Kluyvera > Kluyvera sp. 142486. Next base: position 18,176 of record NZ_JBKHUI010000031.1, on the reverse strand, counting down.
AAGGGGAATACCCGGCAGGCCAGGGCCCGTACCCACATCGATAAAGCGTTCCCCCTTCAGCGATGGCGCGACCACAATGCTGTCGAGAATATGGCGAACCAGCATCTCGTTAGGGTCACGTACGGAGGTCAGATTGTAGGCTTTATTCCACTTGTGCAGCATATCCACGTAGGCCACAAGCTGGTTTTTCTGGTGATCGGAGAGGGAAATTCCTGCTTCATCCAGCAGTCGAGAGAGTTTGTTAAGCACGGAGAATACCTGTTAGCGATAATCTGCCGGATGACGGCTTCGCCTTATCCGGCTTAGGTGTAGGCCCGGCAAGCGTAGCGCCGCCGGGCAACGTTCGGTGCATTAAGCGCTGCGGCGCAGCAGCCCTTGTTTTTTGAGCCATACCAGCAGAATGGAGATTGCCGCTGGCGTGATCCCGGAGATACGAGAAGCCTGGCCTATCGAAACCGGTTTGTGATCGTTAAGTTTGGCGATCACTTCGTTGGACAGGCCGTTAACCTGGCGGTAGTCCAGCGTAGCAGGCAGCAAGGTGTTTTCGTTGCGCTGCTGTTTCTCGATTTCGTCCTGCTGACGAGCGATATAGCCTTCGTATTTAACCTGGATTTCCACCTGCTCGGCCGCCTGCGCGTCTTCCAGCATAGGAACAAACGGGGTCAGAGAGGTCAGTTGTTCGTAGGTCATTTCCGGGCGACGCAGCAGATCTTCACCGCTGGCTTCGCGCGTGAGTGGCGCACTCAGGTGAGCATTCACTTCGGCCGCAGACTCCGATGACGGTGTAATCCAGGTAGACTTCAGACGCTGGCGTTCACGTTCGATGCTCTCCAGCTTCTCGTTGAAGCGCGCCCAACGAACGTCGTCCACCATTCCCAGCTCACGACCGATTTCGGTCAGACGCAGGTCGGCGTTGTCTTCACGCAGCATCAGGCGGTATTCCGCGCGAGAGGTGAACATGCGGTACGGTTCTTTGGTACCGAGCGTGCAAAGGTCGTCCACCAGCACGCCGAGGTAGGCCTGATCGCGACGCGGTGCCCAGCCCTCTTTGTCGGCAGACAAACGGGCTGCGTTAAGCCCGGCCAACATGCCTTGGGCGGCAGCTTCTTCATAGCCAGTGGTGCCGTTGATTTGACCGGCAAAGAACAGACCGTGGATAAATTTGCTTTCCAGCGTAAGTTTCAGGTCGCGCGGATCGAAGAAATCGTACTCAATGGCGTAGCCAGGACGAACGATTCGCGCGTTTTCCATCCCCTGCATGGAACGGACAATTTGCATCTGCACATCAAACGGCAGGCTGGTGGAGATACCGTTTGGATAAATTTCGTTGGAGGTGAGTCCTTCCGGCTCCAGGAATACCTGATGCTGGTTACGATCGGCAAATCGCATCACTTTATCTTCGATCGATGGGCAATAGCGCGGGCCGATCCCTTCGATCACGCCGGCGTACATTGGACTGCGATCGAGGTTATTGCGGATCACCTCATGCGTCTTCTCGTTGGTATGCGTGACGTAGCACGGCATCTGACGAGGATGCTGAGCGGCGTTCCCCAGGAAGGAGAAGACCGGCAACGGGTTATCGCTGTTTTGCTGACCCAGGACGCTAAAGTCGATGGTACGTGCGTCGATACGCGGTGGCGTACCGGTTTTCAGGCGACTGACGCGCAGCGGCAGTTCACGCAGGCGGCGAGACAGCGGGATAGACGGCGGATCGCCAGCACGGCCACCGCTGTAGTTATCCAAACCAATGTGAATTTTGCCGTCGAGGAAGGTACCCACGGTCAGTACTACTGCCTTGGCGCGGAATTTGAGGCCCATTTGGGTTACGGCGCCAACAACGCGATCGTTCTCAACAATCAGATCTTCAACCGCCTGCTGGAAGATCATCAGATTCGGCTGGTTCTCCAGCGCGGTGCGTACCGCCTGACGATAGAGCACGCGATCCGCCTGTGCACGGGTGGCTCGAACTGCCGGGCCTTTGCTGGCGTTTAGTATCCTAAACTGGATGCCAGCCTGGTCGATCGCAGTCGCCATCAGGCCGCCAAGAGCATCCACTTCTTTTACCAGGTGTCCTTTCCCAATGCCGCCAATCGCCGGGTTGCAGCTCATCTGCCCCAGCGTGTCGATATTGTGTGTCAAAAGCAGAGTCTGTTGACCCATACGCGCTGCGGCCATCGCTGCCTCAGTGCCTGCATGACCCCCGCCAATGATGATGACGTCAAAAGGATCCTGATAAAACATGGTGGTTTGCCTCGCGTAAAGCGGTTTGAAAATGGATTGAAGCCCGGGCCGTGGATTCTACTCAACTTTAGTCGATGGAGAAAGGGTTCGGATCTTGGGTATTAAAAAGAAGATCTTTTTATTTAGAGATCTGTTCTATTGTGATCTCTTATTAGGATCGCCAACCTTTGTGGATAAGTCCGATCCGTATTTTAAGATCAACCGTTTAAGAAGGATCGTTAGCTGTGAATGATCGGTGATCCTGTTCAGTATAAGCTGGGATCAAAATGCAGGGTTATACACAGGTCAAAAACCAGACAAGAGTTATTCTTTGGATAACTACCGGTTGATCCAAGCTTTTAACCAGAGTTATCCACACAATAAATTCCGATCTTTACAAATCTCTGAGCAAAAGATGCCACGATCCCAGCCAGATTTCGGCCGGATCTTCAGGAATCTCATGTTCGAGTACGTTGATCTTCAACGTTTCGCCGATCTGTTTGGCCCCGCAGGCCTTCAGTTCGGCATCCAGCTTGTCGATCGCACCGCAGAACGTGTCATATTCGCGGCTGCCAATCCCGATTGCCCCGAAGCGAACCTGGGAGAGATCCGGTTTTTGCTCACGTAATGCTTCATATAAAGGCAGCAGGTTGTCAGGAATGTCTCCTGCACCGTGTGTGGAGCTGATAACCAGCCAGATCCCTTCCGTCGGCACTTCATCAAGCATCGGCCCGTGCAGCATTTCGCTGGTAAAACCGGCATCTTCCAGTTTTTCAGCCAAATGCTCTGCTACATATTCCGCACTGCCGAGAGTACTGCCGCTGATAAGAGTGATATCTGCCATGATCGCCCACCTATATATAGAGGAGGGCATTGTACGCTGTGTGTGAACTGGGATCTACCTGTGGAAAAATGTGGGATTAAAAAAGCCGATCATGGCTTGATAGTACGCATAATCGGGTTCTGCAGGACGATCAGCGTTTCGGTGGACTGAATTTCATCAATTGTTTGGATCTTGTTGATAAGTACCTGCTGCAGGGCGTCAATGGATTTGCACATCACTTTAATAAAGATGCTGTAGTGCCCGGTGGTGTAGTACGCCTCGGTAACCTCATCCAGACTTTCCAGCCTTGCCAGCGCTGAAGGATAATCCTTCGCACTCTTCAGAATGATGCCGATAAAGCAGCCTACGTCGTAGCCCAGTTGCTTAGGGCTCACGTCGACGTGCGCGCCGGTAATAATGCCCGCCTGCTTCATCTTCTCTACGCGAACGTGAATAGTGCCGGGGCTCACGGCGAACTGTTTGGCCAGTTCGGCATAGGCGGTGCGGGCATTGGCCATTAACGCCTCAAGGATGCCGCGATCCAGATTGTCGATTTGATAATTTTCCATAGCTTTTTCTTATGAAGATTAATGATTCACTCTATTTTAGCCTGTTATTTTATTGAATCAAAAGTGAGTAAGGTTTTTTATTGTTTGATTATTGAATTGGTGTCCTGTTTTGTTGCTTAATCAATACCAACAGGACGCAGGAGTAAAAATAATGAAAACCGCATACATCGCAAAACAACGCCAGATTAGTTTCGTTAAATCCTATTTTTCCCGTCAGCTGGAAAAGAAGCTAGGGCTCGTAGAAGTTCAGGCACCGATCTTAAGCCGCGTGGGAGATGGGACACAGGACAACCTGTCTGGTTGCGAGAAGGCGGTTCAGGTGAAGGTGAAAACACTGCCAGATGCCCAGTTCGAAGTGGTTCACTCCCTTGCGAAGTGGAAACGTCAAACCCTGGGACAACACGACTTCAGCGCGGGCGAAGGGCTGTACACGCACATGAAGGCCCTTCGCCCCGATGAAGACCGACTCACCGCCATTCACTCCGTTTACGTTGACCAGTGGGACTGGGAGCGCGTAATGGGTGATGAAGAGCGCCATATCGGCACGCTGGAAAGCACCGTGAAGGCCATCTGGGCGGGTATTAAAGAAACTGAAATTGCCGTGAGCAAAGAATTTGGTCTGACACCGTTTCTGCCAGAACAGATCCATTTCGTTCATAGCGAAACGCTGCTGAGCCGCTACCCTGGCCTTGATGCGAAAGGGCGTGAGCGCGCGATCGCCAAAGAGCTGGGCGCGGTCTTCCTGATCGGGATCGGCGGTAAACTGTCTGACGGCCAGCGTCACGATGTCCGTGCGCCAGACTATGACGACTGGAGCACTCAGAGCGCTTCCGGCCTCTCTGGCCTGAACGGTGATATTCTGGTGTGGAACCCGGTGCTGGAAGACGCCTTCGAGCTTTCCTCTATGGGGATCCGCGTCGATGCTAAAGCGCTGAAGCACCAGTTGGCATTAACCGGTGATGAAGATCGTCTGCAGCTGGAGTGGCACCAGGCGCTGCTGCGCGGTGAAATGCCGCAGACGATTGGCGGCGGTATTGGTCAGTCTCGTTTGACGATGCTGCTGCTGCAACTCTCCCACATTGGGCAGGTGCAGTGTGGCGTATGGCCAACACAGGTTCGTGAGAGCGTCTCCGCCCTGCTGTAATGCTTAAATTAACGCTGCCAGCGTCTAAGCAGGCGGCTTCTCAACCCGGTATCAAAGCGCCAGATATGATCGAAGATGCGCATGATCCCGGGTTTTCCATGTGCAGACATCGCCACCGCATGAAAACGGTGTTGATATTTGTGCTGCAGATCCCCCACCTTCTTCACCACCTCATCCGGCAGCCGTTGGGCGATAAAATCGGAAATGACCACCGCGTCGGCATCCTGCCACTGCGGGTTTTGCAACTGCTCAATTACCGCGCGCAGACAGCTCGCCATATCGGTGCCGCCGCGAAAGCGCTGGCTTAAAAAGCGGATCGCCTGCTCCAGCCCCTGACGATCGGTGAGCTCATAGCGCACCACCTCCGTGGAGAACAGCATGATGTAGCAGCGGCGGTTATCCGCCAGCGCCACGCGCATCAACGCAAGGCAAAACGCTTTGGCGCACTGCTCGTTGAAGCCGCCCATCGAGCCGGAGGTATCCACGCAGACCACAAACGGCCCGCGAGGCTGTTCGTCTTCATCCTGATGAACCACCGGGCGCTCGGTGACCTTCTCACGCCAGGCATCACCGTGCAGGCGGTAGGTTAGCAGCTGCTTCTCCACCAGCCGGCGATAGAATTCATACTCCAGTTCGGTCATCCCAAGCGTTGCCAGCTCCGGCGGCAGCAGGCGCAGGATATCGTCGCTTTGCTGAATGCCATCGACCTGCTCTGGCACGGTGGAGGGTTCGCGCACCATGGTGCGGAAGGTCTCCATAGGTGCATCTTTCTTCGGCACCGATTTCGCTTCGCGGGAACGACCGAGCTGTTCCGCCAGGCGCATCAGCTCCGGCTGTTGGCTGAGAAACTCGCCGTATTTGACGATCAACTGATAGTCGCCGCGCTTGAGCTGCCCGGCGCTCATGTCCCACAGCCGCCCACCGGCGCTGTCGTTCTCCACCAGCACCGGCTCCAGCTGGCCACTCAAGGTCATGCGCTCCTGCACCTCACTCAACAGCTGTTCGCGCTCTTCTTCCAGCATCTGCTGGTTAAGCGACGTGACCTGAACAACCAGACTCAGTCGCCAGCGTTGCAGGAACAGGGTGTGTAGTGCGGGGGTAAAGGTTGCATTGTTGGCGACAAGCTGCTGCGCCTGCACCGCAAACGGCGAATGCAGCCGCGTTAGCAGCGCCAGAATCTGCGGCAGTTGGACGATAAACTGCGCGGTGGAAAGCAGCTGACTTTGCTGATAGCAGAGAACTTCTTCTTCCAGCTCCGGTGGAACCGGTGCTCCTTTCAGACGGCCTTTAAAGGTGTCGCGCCAGCGCGGAAGATCGTCGGTAATCGCGGTTTTTAAACGGGGAAACTTTTCAAAAAAGATAGCCAACTGTGGCGAGGCCAGCAGGGCGATGATCATCTCTTCGATCATCCCCTCTTCGCTGACCGCCAGCATGACGTTGAGCGTATCGATAGTCAGCATTAAAGCTGCGCCTGCTTAATTTGCGCGGCCACATCCTGCAGGCTGGCTTCAATTCGGCCGAGCCACTCTTCATTAATAAAGAGGCATTTTTGCTGTTCGCTAAAGCGGTTGTGCTGCTGGTGCCACTCTTCATCCAGCGCGAGCAGCTGCTGGCGGATTTCTGCCGGCATACTTTCTGCCGTTCCTGTGCCGGGTAATGAAAGACGCGTGCCTTGAAGACTAACATCGCGCACCACCAGATGCTGACTGGCATCGACTTCCATATTCAGCGCCAGCGCAAAGCCGATACCGTTGAGCTTGCCGCGGATTTCGCCGCTTTTCTCCAGCCAGTTGGCCAGTGCCTGACGTTCAAAGGTGATGTGAATGACTTCAATATCGTGCAGCTTGAGCGGCTTTTGCAGCAGTAGCGTGACCGTTGGTGATTGCACCTCTGGCGGCAGCTCATAGTGTGGTTTGCGGCTGAACATGCCGCCCAGACGGGTCACCTTGAGCGCCGTTTTATCGCTTTGCTGCTGCTGAATTTGCAGGCGTTGTTGGGTGATGGCGCCCAGCTTGTTGAGCATCGACTGCTGCTGCCACGCGCGCCCGGTCATCAAAATATCTATTTGTTGTTGCAGCAGATTTCTGCTTTCTGCATCATGCCAGAGACACTCTTTTAAGAGGATCAGATCGATAGGCGCTATCGTATCGCGGCCGCTGAAGAAGGCGCAGGCCTGAAGCAGACGGATCGCTTTTTTCCAGCGACGGTCGGAGACATAAGGCGCATTCGGCAGATTATCGAGCTGCTGACGCAGGGTGAAGATCAGCTCAAACACCGCATCTGGCAGCTTCACGTTGCCGATATCCTTCTGCCACTGGAAATATTCTTCGTCGGTGACCTGGAGGTTTGCCGGAATCGGGTTGTCGTTCTCGTCCTGCTGGCTAATCAGCATCGAGCGGAAATTGCCTTTGTCCTGTACTTTGTCGAGCCACAGGCGAATCAGCATACGGTCATATAGCGCTTCGAGGCTGCTTTCCGCTTCCGGCAGTTCATTGGAGGCCGTTACCAGCAGGCGCATTGGGATTTTTTCGACGCTGGCGCCGTTACGGAAGTGACGCTCGTTAATGGCGGTCAGCAAAGTGTTCAGAATCGCCGGGCCGGCTTTCCAGATTTCATCAAGGAAGACGATTTCCGCTTCTGGCAAGTAGCCAGCGGTCAGACGCTCATAGCGCCCTTCATCTTTTAAGGCCTGAATAGAGAGCGGGCCGAATACCTCTTCCGGCGTAGAGAAACGGGTCATCAGGTATTCAAAGGCGCGGGCGTGCTGGAAGGCAAACTTCAGGCGGCGGGCGATCAGGCTTTTGGCGATGCCGGGAGGGCCGAGTAAAAACACACTCTCACCGCTGAGGGCCGCCAACAGACAGAGCCGCATGGCGTGACTACGCTCAAAAAGGCCCTTCTCCAGCGCGCTGCTCAGGCGCGAAATTCTTTCTGCTAATAAATGTGGTTGCGCCATAATTAAGTTGCGTCCTTTCACCGTTTATTCTGCTAACTGGCTGAGTATAGACGTATAACTCTTTAGGTGAATAGCCTGAATAGTCCCTCGCCATTTATTGAGGCAGGTTAAGATGACGCAATTAAGGGGTACGATTTTGATGTTAATCGTGCATACTGTGCGCTTTTCGTGGGCCAAGGGACTAGGCACACATTTGTTTCATAAACGAAAGACTAGTCTATGAGCACTGATAAGAAACAATCTTTATCAGCGATTACACTCGCTGCAATTGGCGTGGTATACGGCGATATTGGTACCAGCCCTCTTTATACGCTTCGTGAATGTTTGTCTGGGCAGTTTGGTTTTGGCGTTGAACGTGACGCGGTTTTTGGCTTCCTGTCATTAATTTTCTGGCTGCTGATTTTTACGGTATCACTCAAATACATTACCTTCGTGATGCGGGCGGATAACGCCGGTGAAGGCGGGATCCTGACGTTGATGTCACTTGCTGGGCGTAATACCTCCGCAAAGATGACATCAATACTGGTGATCCTTGGGCTTATTGGGGGAAGCTTCTTCTATGGTGAAGTGGTCATTACCCCGGCTATCTCGGTGATGTCGGCGATCGAAGGTCTTGAGATCATCGCGCCAACGCTTGATACCTGGATTGTCCCCATCTCTATCATCGTCCTGACGCTGCTTTTTGCTATTCAGAAGCACGGTACCAGCATGGTCGGCAAACTGTTTGCGCCGATTATGCTTATTTGGTTCCTGCTGTTGGCGGTACTGGGCGCGCGGAGCATTATTGCTAACCCGGACGTTCTGCATGCCCTGAATCCTTACTGGGCGGTGAACTTCTTCCTGCAATACAAAACCGTCTCTTTCGTCGCATTGGGCGCGGTGGTGCTGTCGATTACCGGCGTGGAAGCGCTGTATGCCGATATGGGCCACTTCGGGAAGCTGCCGATTCGTCTGGCCTGGTTCTCGGTGGTTCTGCCTTCGCTGGTGTTGAACTACTTTGGTCAGGGCGCGCTGCTGTTAAAGCATCCGGAAGCGATTAAGAACCCGTTCTTCCTGCTGGCGCCTGATTGGGCGCTGATTCCGATGCTGGTGATTGCGGCATTGGCGACGGTTATCGCCTCTCAGGCGGTTATCTCCGGCGTCTTCTCGCTGACTCGCCAGGCGGTGCGTTTGGGATATCTGTCTCCGATGCGCATTATCCACACCTCGGAAATGGAGTCCGGCCAGATTTATATTCCGTTTATCAACTGGCTGCTCTATATCTCAGTCGTCGTCGTAATTGTCAGCTTTGAGCACTCTTCAAACCTGGCGGCGGCGTACGGTATTGCCGTGACTGGGACCATGGTGCTGACGACGATTCTGTTCACCACGGTGGCACGCAAGAACTGGCGCTGGAATAAGTTCTTTGTGGCGCTGCTGTTTGTGGCGTTTATGTGCATCGACATTCCGCTGTTCTCGGCGAACCTCGATAAAATTGTCTCCGGTGGTTGGCTGCCGCTGACGCTGGCGCTGATCATGTTCACCATCATGACCACCTGGAAAAGCGAGCGCTTCCGCCTGCTGCGTCGTATGCATGAACACGGCAACTCTCTGGAAGCGATGATCGCTTCACTGGAGAAATCGCCGCCGGTACGCGTGCCGGGCACCGCGGTGTATATGTCTCGTGCGCTGAACGTGATTCCGTTTGCCATGCTGCATAACCTCAAGCACAACAAGGTGCTACACGAGCGGGTTATCCTGCTGACGCTGCGTACCGAAGATGCGCCGTATGTGCATAATGTTCGCCGCGTGCAGATTGAGCAGCTCTCGCCAACCTTCTGGCGCGTGGTGGCCAGCTACGGCTGGCGTGAAACGCCAAACGTGGAAGAGGTGTTCCACCGCTGCGGTCTGGAAGGCTTGAGCTGCCGAATGATGGAAACCTCGTTCTTTATGTCGCATGAGTCGCTGATTGTCGGCAAACGTCCGTGGTATCTGCGCCTGCGCGGCAAGCTCTACCTGCTGCTCCAGCGCAACGCGCTTCGCGCGCCGGATCAGTTCGAGATCCCACCGAACCGCGTTATCGAATTGGGTACCCAGGTCGAAATATAACGCTATCAACGCCCTCCCTCATTTTGACGGAGGGCGTTTTTTTATCCCCACCCCTTTGTTCGCGAAACGTTTCGATAGCGATCACATTTCTATAACCTGATGGTGGTTTTCTGTTCGTTCTTCAGATTAAACTGATGCTAGCGAAACGTTTCGCTAGTGGAGCAAGAAAACAAAATGAAGAAAGGCACGGTACTCAACTCTGAAATCTCGTCGGTTATCTCCCGTTTGGGGCATACCGATACGCTGGTGGTGTGCGATGCGGGTTTACCTATTCCCCGCAGCACGGCGCGCATTGATATGGCGCTGACCCAGGGCGTTCCCACCTTTATGCAGGTGCTGGGCGTGGTGACGCAAGAGATGCAGGTTGAGGCCGCCATTCTCGCCGCGGAAATTCAACAACATAATCCGCAGCTCCACGAAGCGTTGCTCAAACACATTGAGCAGCTGCAGCAACACCAGGGAAACACCATTGATGTTCGTTACGTCTCACATGAACAGTTCAAACAACAAACCGCAGACAGTCAGGCGGTGATTCGCAGCGGGGAGTGTTCCCCGTATGCGAATATCATTCTCTGTGCTGGCGTCACCTTCTGAGGCCATCATGGACGCACTCTTACAACTGAAAGGGATCGATAAATCGTTCCCGGGCGTAAAGGCGCTCTCCGGCGCCGCGCTGAACGTCTACTCCGGTCGCGTTATGGCGCTGGTGGGTGAAAACGGCGCGGGCAAATCCACCATGATGAAAGTGCTGACCGGGATCTACGCCCGCGACGCTGGTTCATTATTATGGCTGGGTAAAGAGACCACCTTTAACGGTCCAAAATCGTCCCAGGAAGCCGGTATCGGCATCATCCACCAGGAGCTGAACCTGATCCCACAACTGACGATTGCCGAGAACATTTTCCTCGGCCGTGAGTTCGTGAATCGCTTTGGCAAAATCGACTGGAAGAAGATGTACGCTGAGGCCGATATCCTGCTGGCAAAACTCAATCTGCGCTTTAAGAGCGACCGCCTGGTGGGCGACCTCTCTATCGGCGATCAGCAGATGGTGGAAATTGCCAAGGTGCTGAGCTTTGAGTCGAAGGTCATCGTAATGGATGAACCGACCGATGCGTTGACCGATACTGAAACCGAATCCCTGTTCCGCGTCATCCGCGAGCTGAAATCGCAGGGGCGCGGCATTGTCTATATCTCCCACCGTATGAAAGAGATTTTCGAAATCTGCGACGACGTCACCGTTTTCCGTGACGGGCAGTTTATTGCCGAGCGTGAAGTGGCGAGCCTCGACGAAGATCTTCTGATTGAAATGATGGTTGGGCGCAAACTCGAAGATCAGTACCCGCATCTTGATAAAGAACCGGGTGAGATCCGCCTGAAGGTGGACGCGCTGTGCGGGCCGGGCGTGGAAAACGTCTCCTTCACCCTGCGTAAAGGCGAGATCCTTGGCGTCGCCGGGCTGATGGGCGCTGGACGTACCGAACTGATGAAGGTGCTGTACGGCGCGCTACCGCGCACCAGCGGCTACGTGACCCTCGACGGCCATGAAGTGGTGACCCGCTCGCCACAGGACGGCCTGGCGAACGGCATCGTGTATATCTCCGAAGACCGTAAGCGTGATGGCCTGGTGCTGGGCATGTCGGTGAAAGAGAACATGTCGCTGACCGCACTGCGCTACTTTAGCCGTGCCGGTGGTGGCCTGAAGCATAAAGACGAACAGCAGGCGGTCGGTGACTTTATCCGCCTGTTTAACGTCAAAACCCCTTCCATGGAACAGGCTATCGGCCTGCTCTCCGGCGGTAACCAGCAGAAAGTGGCGATTGCCCGCGGCCTGATGACCCGTCCGAAGGTGCTGATCCTCGATGAACCGACGCGCGGCGTCGACGTGGGGGCGAAGAAAGAGATTTATCAGCTTATCAACCAGTTCAAGGCCGACGGTCTGAGCATCATTCTGGTCTCTTCAGAGATGCCGGAAGTATTGGGGATGAGCGATCGCATTATTGTGATGCATGAAGGGCATCTCGGCGGTGAGTTTTCACGCGAGCAGGCCACCCAGGAAGTATTAATGGCTGCCGCTGTGGGCAAGCTTAACCGCGTGAACCAGGAGTAAAAAAGATGACAACCCAGTCTGTGGCGGGTCGCCGCTATTTCACTAAAGCATGGCTGCTGGAGCAAAAATCGCTAATAGCCCTGCTGGTGCTGATAGCGATTGTATCGACCATGAGCCCGAACTTTTTTACCGTCAATAACCTGTTCAACATCCTGCAGCAAACCTCCGTGAATGCGATCATGGCGGTCGGGATGACGCTGGTCATTTTAACGTCAGGGATCGACCTGTCCGTCGGTTCTCTGCTGGCGTTGACCGGCGCGGTCGCTGCGTCGATTGTCGGCATCGAAGTTAATGCGCTGGTGGCGGTTGCTGCCGCACTCGCATTAGGTGCCGCAATCGGGGCCGTTACCGGTGTTATCGTCGCCAAAGGGCGTGTTCAGGCGTTTATCGCCACCCTGGTGATGATGCTGCTGCTGCGCGGTGTGACCATGGTGTACACCAACGGCAGTCCGGTAAATACCGGGTTTACCGACAACGCCGATGTCTTTGGCTGGTTCGGGATTGGTCGCCCGCTGGGCATTCCTACTCCGGTATGGATCATGGGGATTGTCTTCCTGGCCGCGTGGTACATGCTGCATCACACCCGTCTGGGTCGTTATATCTATGCGCTGGGCGGCAACGAAGCGGCAACGCGTCTTTCCGGTATCAGCGTCAATAAAGTCAAAATTATCGTCTATTCTCTGTGCGGGCTGCTGTCAGCGCTGGCGGGGATTATCGAAGTGGCGCGTCTCTCCTCTGCGCAACCGACGGCGGGTACCGGCTATGAGCTGGATGCCATCGCGGCGGTAGTGCTGGGTGGTACCAGCCTGGCAGGCGGTAAAGGTCGTATCGTCGGCACACTTATCGGTGCGCTGATTCTTGGGTTCTTGAACAACGGTTTGAACTTGTTAGGCGTTTCTTCTTATTACCAGATGATCGTTAAAGCAGTCGTCATTTTGCTGGCGGTGCTGGTGGACAACAAAAAGCAGTAATTCACGACACTACAGGACATCTTAGATATGAACATGAAAAAACTGGCTACCCTGGTTTCTGCGGTTGCGCTGAGCGCCACCGTGAGTGCGAACGCGATGGCGAAAGACACCATTGCGCTGGTTATCTCTACCCTGAATAACCCGTTCTTCGTCTCTCTGAAGGATGGCGCGCAGAAAGAAGCCGATAAACTGGGTTACAACCTGGTGGTTCTGGATTCACAGAATAACCCGGCGAAAGAGCTGGCTAACGTTCAGGATTTAACGGTTCGTGGCACCAAAATTCTGCTGATCAACCCAACTGACTCCGATGCGGTGGGTAACGCCATCAAGATGGCTAACCAGGCAAAAATCCCAGTTATCACCCTGGACCGTATGGCCGCTAAAGGCGAAGTCGTGAGCCACATTGCTTCCGATAACGTGCTGGGCGGCAAAATCGCCGGTGATTACATCGCGAAAAAAGCCGGTGAAGGCGCGAAGGTTATCGAACTGCAGGGGATTGCCGGGACGTCCGCAGCGCGTGAGCGTGGCGAAGGCTTCCAGCAGGCCGTTGCTGCCCACAAATTTAACGTCCTGGCGAGCCAGCCTGCCGACTTCGACCGTACTAAAGGTCTGAACGTGATGCAGAACCTGCTGACTGCGCATCCTGACGTGAAAGCCGTCTTCGCGCAGAACGACGAAATGGCGCTGGGTGCACTGCGTGCGCTGCAGACTGCGGGTAAATCCGATGTGATGGTGGTTGGGTTTGACGGTACGCCAGATGGCGAGAAAGCGGTAAAAGATGGCAAACTGGCGGCGACTATCGCGCAGTTACCTGACCAAATCGGTGCTACCGGCGTGGAAACCGCTGACAAAGTGCTGAAAGGCGAAAAGGTCCAGGCGAAATATCCTGTTGACCTGAAGCTGGTTATTAAGCAGTAATAACGCGAATGCGATTCAGGTTCTCGCAGCCTGAGGGACAACATCAAAAATAAAAGCAGGGCACGCGCCACCGGTCAGTCAGCCGGTGGCGCATCTTACCGGACACTCTGAAAATGAAAACCGCAGGCAAACTCGTCGTCCTTGGCAGCATCAATGCCGATCACATTCTCAATCTTGACTCTTTCCCGACGCCTGGCGAAACCGTCACCGGTAGTCATTATCAGGTCGCTTTTGGCGGCAAAGGCGCGAACCAGGCGGTTGCCGCCGGGCGCAGCGGCGCGGATATTGCGTTTATTGCCTGTACGGGCGATGACGATATCGGCGAGCGTATCCGCAAACAGTTACAGGTTGACCGCATTGACGTCGCACCGGTTAGCGCCGTGACTGGCGAGTCGACCGGCGTGGCGCTGATCTTTGTGAACGGCGAAGGCGAAAACGTCATTGGTATCCATGCCGGAGCCAACGCCGCGTTATCCACCGCGTTAGTCGACGCGCAGCGCGAGCGTATCACCAAGGCTGACGCGCTGCTGATGCAGCTTGAGTCCCCGCTGGACAGCGTAGAGCTGGCCGCGCAGATTGCCCACCAGAATCAGACCACCGTGGTATTAAACCCGGCCCCGGCGCGCGCGCTGTCGGATGAGCTGCTGTCGCTGGTGGATATCATTACCCCAAACGAAACCGAAGCTGAGAAGCTGACGGGCGTACGGGTAGAAAACGATGAAGATGCTGCGAAAGCCGCGCAGGTGCTGCATGCCAAAGGTATCGATACGGTGATCATCACCCTCGGCAGCCGTGGCGTATGGGCCAGCGTGAAGGGCGAAGGCCGCCGCGTGCCGGGCTTTAAAGTCCAGGCCATCGATACCATTGCCGCGGGCGACACCTTTAACGGTGCGCTGATGACCGCGCTGCTGGAAAACACACCGCTGGCGGAGGCGCTGCGCTTTGCTCATGCAGCCGCGGCCATTGCCGTAACGCGTAAAGGCGCTCAGCCATCGGTTCCATGGCGTGAAGAGATCGACGAATTCTTACGTCAACAGGGGTAATGCTTGGCCACAATGAAGGATGTTGCCCGCCTGGCGGGCGTTTCCACCTCAACCGTATCGCACGTCATCAATAAAGACCGCTTCGTCAGCGAGGCGATTACCGAGAAAGTTGATGCGGCCATCAAAACGCTGAACTACGCGCCGTCGGCACTGGCGCGTAGCCTCAAGCTGAATCAGACCCATACTATTGGCATGCTGATCACCGCCAGTACCAACCCGTTCTACTCTGAACTGGTACGCGGCGTTGAGCGCAGTTGCTTTGAGCGCGGTTATAGCCTGGTGTTGTGTAACACCGAAGGCGATGAACAACGAATGAACCGCAATCTTGAAACGCTGATGCAAAAACGCGTCGATGGGCTGCTGCTGCTGTGCACCGAAACGCACCAGCCGTCGCTGGAGATCATGCAACGCTACCCTTCTATTCCTTCCGTGATGATGGACTGGGCGCCGTTCGACGGCGACAGCGACCTGATTCAGGATAATTCGCTGTTCGGCGGCGATATGGCGACCCGTTATCTGATTGAACGCGGCCATACGCGCATTGCCTGTATTGCTGGCCCATTAGATAAAACTCCGGCGCGTTTGCGGTTGGAAGGGTATCGGGAAGCCATGCATAACGCGAAGCTGCCCATCCTGGACGGCTATGAGATTACCAGCGACTTTGAATTTGGCGGTGGTCTGGAGGCGATGCAGCAGTTGTTAAAACATCCCGAGCGTCCGGATGCGGTGTTTGTCGGTAATGACGCCATGGCGGTGGGGGCCTATCAGGCGCTGTATCAGGCCGGTTTGCGTATTCCGCAGGACATGGCGGTGATTGGCTATGACGATATCGAGCTGGCGCGCTATATGACGCCGCCGCTGACCACCATTCACCAACCGAAAGATGAACTAGGCGAGCTGGCGATTGATGTGTTGATTCATCGCATCGCGCAGCCCGGGCAGAAACAGCAGCGTATGCAGCTGACGCCCGAGCTGGTGGTTCGCGGCTCGGTGTGAGGCTAGTGCTTTTCTTTTATTAAGTTGCGGCCATCTTTCGGTCGCAGCAGCAGGAACATCAGCGCGGATATCGCCGTAATCACGCCCATGGTAATAAAGGTATAGTGGAACTGATCGATGGTTGAACCCACGATACTCTGATACGAACGCAGCACCGCGGCGCTGATGGCAACGCCAAGGCTAATCGACAGCTGTTGGGTCACCGCTAGCAGGCTGTTGCCACCGCTGGCGTTATCGTCCGTCAGGTCGGCAAGCGTAATAGTGTTCATCGATGTGAACTGCGTCGACATCGCCATCCCCAGCACCAGCAGCGGCAGAATCAGCATCCATATCGGCATTGATGGCGATTGCAGCGAGAATTGCGCGATCATCAGCCCGATAAACAGCGTGACCCCTACCAGCGTTTTCCGATAGCCCAAACGGCGCAGCACGGCAGTAACGGTCGATTTCGCAATGATCGAACCGATTGCCGTCGGTGCCATCATGCAGCCGGCGATCAGCGCCGGGTAGCCGAAGCCTACCTGTAGCATCAATGGCATCAGGAACGGTACGCAGCCGGTACCCAGACGCGTAGCCAGGTTTCCGGCGATACCGACGGAAAAGGTGCGCGTTTTGAACAGTGATAGTGAAATCAGCGGCGTAGGGTGTTTACGCGCGTGGCGGATATAGGCGAGCAACAGAAGTATGCTGAGCAGGACTATCATTAATGCCACCCAGCCCGACACGATCTGCTCCCCGAGTAACTCCATACCGATGGAGAACAGTACCAGGCTTAGCCCGAAGAGCAGGAAGCCGGAGAAGTCGAAGCGCCGCCGCGGCGTGGTGAAGTTCGGCATATATTTCCGGGCGTACAGCATCCCGATAACGCCAATCGGGATGTTAATGAGGAAAATCCAGTGCCAGGTTGCCCAGGTGACGAACACGCCGCCGAGTACCGGGCCCAGAATCGGCCCAATCAGACCCGGCATGGTGACAAAGTTAAGCACCGGCAGCAGTTCGCTGCGCGGATAGGCGCGCAGTAACGCCAGGCGCGCGACGGGCATCATCATGGCGCCGCCAATCCCCTGAATTACCCGGAAGATAACCAGCTCGGTTAATGAAGAAGAGAGCGCGCAGGCCAGAGAGCCAAGGGTGAACAGACTCACCGCTAACATAAAGATGCGGCGGGTACCGAAACGGTCGGCCAGCCAACCGCTCACCGGGATCAGCATCGCGACGGTCAGGGTATAGCTGATAATCGCCGACTGCATGGCCAGCGGTGAACGGTTAAGGCTGTGGGCGATGGCCGGAAGGGCGGTATTCAGGATGGTGGCGTCTAACGCCTGCATAAAGAAGGCCATTGCCGCTATCCACGGCAGACCGGCCATACTCCGCGCTTTCTTTTCTGTCATGCGATGTCCTCTAGACGGCTTCCCGGATATGCGGCGCGTTTAATAACGCCTGACATGCCAGAAATGCCTGCTGACCGTCGCCATCCTGGATAGCATCAACAATGGCCTGGTGGCTATCCAGCTCGATCACTTCATCTTCAGTAATAGAGGTGAAATAGATGTGGTACACCGAATGGAAGAGCTTAGCGAAGGAGGTCAGGAACGGATTCGCGCTCATTTCATAGATATGCTCGTGCCAGGAGGTGTCGATATCAATCCAGCGAGTACGGTCGAACGCTTTCTCCAGCGTCGCCATCTCTTCCATTAACGTGTTGAGGTGCGCCTTCTGCTCAGCCGTGCCTAACGTCGCGGCCAGCATGCAGGCCTGCGGTTCGAGGCTGCGGCGCAGTACCAGGAAGTGTTTCATCACCGACTGGAAGTTATCTGTGGTCAGCCACCAGGAGATAAGCTCGGTGTCGAGGAAGTTCCAGTGTGCCTGAGGCATGACGCGCGTACCAATGCGCGGGCGCGGGAGCAGCATGCCTTTTGCCGACAGGGTTTTTACCGCTTCACGAACGGCGGTCCGGCTGACGCCGAAAATCTCGGCCAGCTCCATCTCGCCGGGGAGGATGCTTTCCGGCGGGTATTCGCCGGTTAATATCTTCTGGGCTATTTTTTCAGCCAGGACCCAGGAGATGTTCTTTTGAGCTGCCAGTTGCTGTGCGCTTAGAGACATAAATGCCATTCCTATTATTTGTCTTTCTTTAGTATGCCATTTGATGTGCTGAATCGGTGTTAAAAACAGCAGTTCGGGCCTTTAACGGTGCATTGCTGCACGATTTGTTGAAAAAGAGAGCGAGCGATAAATTATTTTAAATTTATGCTTGCGGGATCTCAATTACTCCCTATAATGCGGCCCCACTGAGACGGAACAACGGCAAACAAGCCGCCGGGTCAGCGAGGTTCTCCTG
>NZ_JBKHUI010000030.1:0-26472 GCF_046569695.1 Kluyvera sp. 142486 | reverse complement strand
CGGCCACATCTGGCCCTGAAGTACAAAACGCCCGATGACGTTCATCAGGCGTTTTATCGACAGAAAACTGTCAACCTATATCAGGACTAGTCACTATCTTGAGGATCTGTTCGTGAATCCGGATGTACGTGGTCAGCAGATTGGGAGACAACTGATTGAATACGTGCAGCAACAGGCACGCGAGCAACGAGCCTCCCGCCTCTACTGGCACACACATGAGACTAACCTACGCGGGCAACGTCTTTATGACTGGGTGGCGGAAAAAAGCGGCATGATTGAATATCAGATGTCGGTGAATTAACACCGCTTGCGGTCTATTGTCACGATGAGAATAAGGAACTAAATCACGGCATCCCTGATACATTCAAGGATGCCGTTTAGCGTTGTTGACGTAAACCTGTTACTTCATATATTCGCCGCTGCGCAGCGCTTCAATACGCTTATCCAGCGGTGGGTGCGTCATGAACATTTCGCTCAGCGACTTCGATTTACCGTTGATGCAGAACGCCATCATGCTGCTGGCTTCCTGCGGTTCATAGCTGGTTTTCAGACGCTGCAGCGCGGCAATCATCTTCTCACGACCGACCAGCTTCGCGGAGCCCGCATCAGCGTGGAATTCACGGTAGCGCGAGAACCACATGGTGATAATGCTCGCCAGAATACCAAACACCAGTTCCAGCACCGTGGCCACCGCGAAGTAAATCAGCGGGTTGCCGTTGCTGCTCTCTTCGCCATCGTCGCGGTTGCCGCCGAGGAAACCGGCCGCAATTTGCGCGATAACGCGAGAGATAAAGATAACGAAGGTGTTCACGATGCCCTGGATCAGGGTCATAGTGACCATGTCGCCGTTTGCGATGTGGCTGATTTCATGGGCGATAACGGCTTCCGCTTCGTCACGGCTCATGTTCTGCAGCAGACCGGTGCTCACGGCCACCAGCGACGCATCACGACGCGCACCGGTAGCAAAGGCGTTCATATCTGGCGCGTGGTACAGCGCAACCTGCGGCATAGCAATACCAACCTGCTGCGCCTGACGCGCAACGGTGTCTACCAGCCAGCGTTCCTGTTCAGTACGCGGCTGTTCAATCACTTCACCACCAACTGATTTCAGGGCCATCCATTTCGACATCATCAATGACACAATGGAACCGCCGAAACCAAATAGCAGCGCCATAATCAGCAGACCGGTCATGCTGCTCGACTGAATTCCTGTCAGGCTTAGCACCAGCCCAAACACAACCATTACCGCCAGGTTGGTCATCAGGAAGAGCGCGATTCGCATCATAATTTACTTTTAACCTCTTTTTAACAAAACGCACTATGCGATTACCCATATCGTAGGGGCAATCCGCGAATTTTCAACGATTACGTTACGCTAAGTCACGAGAAAGACACAACTTTACATTTTGTAGCATCGTGATTTACGAGAAGATACGAGAGATAAAAAAACAGGCACAATTGCTTGTGCCTGTTGGGGGATTACTTGGTTGCTGCCGGCTGTTCTGCCGGCGCGGCCTTCTCAAGCCTTGCCAGATCGATGGCGATGTCCACCGTCTCGTCAAGGTATGGATCCGGCTCTTTGTAGTCCTTCGGCAGATCTTCCAGCTTCTTCAGCTGTGGTTTGCCTTCACGCTTGTAGCGATCGTTAATCCGTGCGAGACGCGTTGCATCGTCCTCTTCGTTCTCTTTCTCACGCTGGGCGTAGTTCAGAGAAACGATACTGCGCTTATCCTTCAGTGCATTGAAGTGAGCAATATCTTTAGCGATGTACTGGAACTCTGGATCTTTTGCAATGCGGTCGCTATGCAGCTTCAGCAGCTCCGGCTCAAACGTTTTCATGTCACCAGACTTCACATAGGTGGCAGCATTAATGCTGTCCCACGGCAGTGCGTTGTCTTCAAACTTCTCACCGGTTTCGGTCTCTTCCGTGCCGGTTGGCATCATGATGTCCGGCGTTACCCCTTTACGCTGGGTACTGCCGCCGTTGATACGGTAGAACTTCTGAATGGTGTACTGGACAGAGCCCAGCGCTGGCCATTCAGGGCGCAGCATCTGATCGTAGATACGGTTCAGCGAACGGTACTGCTGGACAGTGCCTTTGCCGAAGGTCGGCTCACCGACGATCAGGGCACGGCCGTAGTCCTGCATCGCGGCAGCAAAGATTTCCGAAGCCGAGGCGCTGAAGCGGTCTACCAGCACCACCAGCGGGCCTTTGTAATAGACGACGCCATCAGTATCGCTATCTTCGCGCACCTTGCCATTGTTATCACGCACCTGCACAACCGGGCCGGACGGAATGAACAGACCGGAGAGCGAAACCGCTTCGGTCAGCGCGCCGCCGCCGTTGCTGCGCAGATCGATAATCACGCTGCTGACGTTCTGTTTTTCCAGCTTCTGCAGCTGCACCTTCACATCTTCGGTGAGGCCAACGTAGAAGCCAGGGATATCCAACACGCCGACTTTATCTTTACCGGTGCCTTTGATAGACATTTTCACCGCGCGGTCTTCAAGACGAATACGCTCGCGGGTCAGGGTCACAATACGGGTTTTAGAGCCTTTGCCTGCTGGAAGCACTTCCAGACGGACTTTGCTGCCCTTCGGCCCTTTGATCAGCGCCACGACGTCATCAAGACGCCAACCAATGACATCCACCATACCTTTACCGGTCTGGCCCACGCCGACGATACGATCGCCTACGCTAATCGCCTTACTCTTCGCCGCCGGTCCGCCTGCTACCATGGAGTTAATCACGGTGTAGTCGTCGTCCATCTGCAGCACCGCGCCAATCCCTTCCAGAGACAGGCTCATTTCGGTATTAAACTGCTCGGTGTTTCGCGGTGAGAGGTAGTTGGTGTGCGGGTCGATTTCACGGGCGAATGAGGTCATCGCCAGCGAGAACACATCTTCGCTGTTGGTCTGTGCCAGGCGACGAATCGCAAACTTGTAGCGACGCGACAGCGTATCGTGAATCTCTTTGTCGTCTTTGCCCGCCAACTTCAGGCTCAGCTGGTCAAATTTGACCTTACCGTCCCAAAGCGCATTCAGCTCGGCTTCATCCTTGGGCCACGGCGCTTTGCTGCGATCGAGGTTAAAGGTGTCGGTACCGGTGAAGTTCATCGGACGCTCAAGCACCTTCAGCGCATACTGATAGCGCTCAAAGCGACGCTTTTGCGCCAGATTGTAGAGGTCATAGAAGACATCAAGCTTGCCAGAACGCAGCTCATCGCCAATCAGCCCTTTCTTCGCGGAGAATTGCTCCACGTCGCTGGCCAGCAGCACATTGTGGCTATAGTCCAGTAGGTTCAGATAGCGGGTGAAGATTTTGGCCGAAAAAGCCTCGTCAAGATCGAACTGGCGGTAGTGGGAACGGGTAAAGCGCGATGTCACGCGCTCGCTCACCGTTGCGTGCTGCGTCTCTTCCTTCAGAATCGGAAGCTGATCAACACGGGTAATATCTTCCACCGCTAAGACCTGGCCTGTTATCACTAACAGACCAGCAAGCGCGGAGAGCCTAAAGAATTTGTTCATGCCTGGCCAGGCCTCCGTTTCAGAACACCAGGTGTTCTGCGCGTACAATCATTGACATACCAGAAGTAAGCTGCACACGAACGCCATCTTTGGTGATTTCCAGGATTGTGGCATCCATGGCGTTATTGCCCGCTTTAACTTTCAGGGATTGACCGACCGTCAGCGCAGACAGATCGGATACGGGGGTAAACTTCTCTTCGCGCACTTCGCGAACAGGTTTAGCCGCCGGTTTTTCTGCCGCAGGACGTGGTTTACGCTCTGCGCCTTCTTTACGACGTACTGGAGGACGCGGTTTACGCTCACGACGTGGCGCATCACCTTGCTCGCCCGCAGCAGCCGCCGCTTCGCGTTTCTTCGCCTGCTGTTCAGCGCGCTGTGCCTGAACGCGGGCTTTCGCTTCTTCAAGCTGCTGACGCGCATGCGCCACGTGCTGCTCATCCAGTTCGCCGCAAGGGTTGCCGTCGAGATCGACGCGCACTGCACCCGCTTTGATACCGTAGAGGTAGCGCCAACTGGAAGTATAAAGACGTAATGCGGAGCGCAGTTGAGTTTTGCTGAGGTTCATTTCCCCTTCAACACGCGCAACGAGATCCTGAAAAATACCGACTTTCAGGGGGCGGGCCTCGCCTTCCGCACTAAAGCACTGCGGGAAACGTTCGGCCAAAAATGCGATAACTTCTTTACTGCTGTTCAACTTAGGTTGATTTTCCATGAAATTTCCTGATTACAACGGACGTAGCCAACAAGCCGCAGGCATGAACAGGCGACATTATAATGACGCATTTCGTAAATGCTACGTTATCCGTTGATTATCCTTCGACGGGGGCAAAGAATTTTTGATAATTGGTCGCTTCGAGCACTTTTTGCAGGTGGACGACCAGTTCACGTAAGCCCGTCTCATCTTCTTCGCTAAAGCGGGAGAAGACGGTGCTATCGATGTCCAGCACGCCAATAACCTGACCGTTCACCTCAAGAGGTAGTACGATTTCGGAGTTGCTTGCAGCATCACAGGCGATATGACCATCAAAGGCATGGACATCTTCAATGCGCTGAACGCGATTTTCCGCCACGGCAGTACCGCAAACTCCGCGACCTACCGGAATACGTACGCAGGCAATTTTGCCCTGGAACGGGCCGAGAACCAGCGTATTACCTTCCAGCAGATAAAATCCTGCCCAGTTCACATCAGAAAGACGCTCGTACAGCAGCGCGCTGGTATTGGAGATTACCGCTAAGAAACTCGTTTCACCTGCCATCAATGCCTGAAAATCGCGGTTAAGATCCGCGTAAAATTCTGTTTTGCTCATTATCTAATCACTATTGTTTACGGTGTTACTGATGCGTTATCCAGCTTACAGCCTTATAAAATACGCATTAAGTGCGTTCGGGCTCAAGATGAATCGATACTTAGGTTAAGATAGAGTTATACATTCATTTCTCAATGTAATAAATGGCACTGACAACATCACGTATAACGCCGTCGAAAAAAATACATATTCACAAGATTAATGCATCGTTGCCGTGGGCACATTACCAACGTTGCCCCCAGTGCGATATGCTTTTTCGATTACCGGTCGTAAAATCATCACAAAGTGCCTACTGTCCACGCTGTAACGCCAAAGTGCGCGACGGGCGTGACTGGTCGTTGACCCGCCTCGGCGCGATGGCTATCACCATGCTGCTGCTGATGCCCTTTGCATGGAGCGAACCGCTGCTGCGTCTGCATCTGCTGGGCGTACGCATTGATGCCAACCTGCTGTCGGGCATCTGGCAGATGACCGATCAGGGCGATCCTATCACGGCGGCGATGGTCTTTTTCTGTACCGTCGGCGCGCCTTCCGTGCTGGTCGTCTCCATTGCCTATCTATGGCTCGGTAATATTCTGGGCATGAACCTCCGCCCCGTCCTGCTGATGCTCGATAAGCTTAAAGAGTGGGTGATGCTGGATATCTACCTGGTCGGGATCGCCGTCGCGTCGATAAAAGTTCAGGACTACGCCTTCCTGCAGCCAGGAATCGGCCTGCTGGCGTTTATCTCTCTGGTGGTGCTCAGCATCCTGACCCTGATTCACCTGAACATCGAGCAATTGTGGGAGCGCTTTTATCCCCAGCGCCCCGCCACGCGCCCGGACGCCAGCCTGCGCGTCTGCCTTGCATGTCACTATACCGGCTTTGCCGATGCGCGCGGGCGCTGCCGCCGCTGCCATACGCCGCTGCGCTACCGTCGTCGGCAGAGTTTGCAAAAAAGCTGGGCGGCACTGGTCAGCTCAATTGTCTTCCTCATACCTGCGAACCTGCTACCTATCTCCGTTATCTACGTCAACGGCGGGCGGCAGACAGACACCATCCTTTCTGGGATCATATCGCTTGCCAATAGCAATGTAGCGGTGGCGGCGGTGGTATTTATTGCCAGTATTCTGGTGCCGTTTACCAAAATTATCGTGATGCTGACGCTATTAATCAGCATTCACTTTAAGTGCGAACAGGGGTTGCGCACGCGCATACTGCTGCTGCGCTTTGTCACCTGGATTGGCCGTTGGTCAATGCTCGATCTGTTTGTGATTTCGTTAACCATGTCGCTCATCAATCGTGATCAGCTTCTCGCCTTCACGATGGGCCCCGCTGCGTTTTATTTCGGCGCTGCGGTAATATTAACTATTCTTGCTGTTGAATGGCTGGACAGCCGCATACTTTGGGACGCACATGAGTCAGGAAACGCCCGCTTCACAGACTGAGGCGCGAATTAAAACTAAACGCCGTATCTCTCCGTTCTGGCTGCTGCCGATCATCGCGTTGATGATTGCCGGCTGGCTTATCTGGAACAGCTATGAGGATCGCGGTACCACCATCACCATCGACTTCATGTCAGCGGACGGTATTGTGCCGGGCCGTACCCCAGTGCGCTTCCAGGGCGTTGAGGTCGGCACGGTTCAGGATATTCGCCTCGCCCAGGACCGCAGCAAAATCGAAGTGCGCGCCAGCATTAAATCCGATATGGAAGATGCGCTGCGCGACGAAACTCAGTTCTGGCTGGTCACCCCGAAGGCGTCCCTTGCCGGGGTCTCTGGGCTTGATGCGCTGGTTGGCGGTAACTATATCGGCATGATGCCGGGGAAAGGCGAAGCGCGCGATCACTTCACCGCGCTGGATACGCAGCCCAAATATCGCCTGAACAACGGTGAGCTGATGATCCATCTGCACGCCCCGGACTTAGGCTCGCTCAACAGCGGATCGCTGGTCTACTTTCGCAAAATTCCGGTCGGCCGCGTCTATGACTACGCCATTAACCCGAACAATCAGGGCGTCACCATTGATGTGCTGATCGAACGTCGCTTTACCAATCTGGTGAAAAAAGGCAGCCGCTTCTGGAACGTTTCGGGCATTAAGGCTGATGTAGGGCTCAGTGGCGCGAAGGTGCAGCTCGAAAGCCTCGCAGCGCTGGTGAACGGCGCAATCGCCTTTGACTCCCCTCCCGATTCGCAGGCCGCTGCACAGAATGATGAATACGGCCTCTATGAGGATCTTGCTCACAGCCAGCGCGGTGTGCTGGTACAGCTTCAACTGCCAAGCGGCGATGGTCTGAAGGCCGGTTCTACACCGATGCTCTATCAGGGGCTGGAAGTGGGCCAGTTGACCAAACTGACGCTCAACCCGGATAGCTCCGTCACCGGCGAAATGACCGTTGATCCCAGCGTAGTCTCGCTACTGCGGGAAAAAACGCGCATTGAGCTGCATCAGCCCAAGCTGTCGCTGGAGAACACCAATCTGAGCACACTGCTCACCGGCAGCACCTTTGAACTGGTGCCGGGCGACGGCGAGCCGAAAGATCGCTTTACCGTGCTGGCGGCAGACAAAACGCTGCTGCAACAGCCGGGCGTCATGACGCTGACGTTGACCGCGCCAGAAAGCTACGGCATCGATGCCGGGCAGCCGATTATGCTGCATGGGGTGAAAATCGGCCAGGTTATGGAACGCACGTTAACGGCGAAAGGTATTAGCTTTGCTATCGCCATCGATCCGCAGTACCGCGACCTGATCCACGGTGACAGCAAGTTTGTGGTCAACAGCAAGATGGATGTCAAAGTGGGCATCGACGGCGTTGAGTTCTTAGGCGCCAGCGCTAACGAATGGCTCAGCGGCGGGATTCGTATCCTGCCGGGTGAAAAAGGACCGATGAAGTCGAGCTACCCGCTGTTCTCTAACCTCGAGAAAGCGCAGGAGAACAACCTTAGCGACTACCCGACCACCACCCTGATGCTGACAGCGGAGACGCTGCCGGATATTCAGACCGGCTCGATCGTTCTGTATCGTAAATTTGAAGTCGGCGAGGTCACCTCGGTGCAACCCCGCGCCAACGCGTTCGATATTGCGGTGCACATTAAGCCGGAGTACCGCTCGCTGCTGACCCCAAATAGCGTCTTCTGGGCTGAAGGCGGCGCTAAGGTGCAGCTCAACGGCAGCGGCCTGACGGTGCAGGCCTCCCCACTCTCCCGCGCGCTGAAAGGGGCAATCAGCTTTGACAACCTCAATGCCGCCGGAGCAGGCAACCGTAAAGGCGAGAAACGCCTGCTTTACGCGTCGGAGACCGCCGCACGCGCCATTGGCGGGCAAATCACCCTCCACGCCTTTGATGCCGACAAGCTCTCGACCGGTATGCCGATTCGCTATCTCGGTATTGATATCGGTCAGGTGCAAAACCTGGAGCTGAACGCTTCGCGCAACGAAGTGCAGGCCAGCGCCGTGCTTTACCCTGAATATGTCTCAACCTTTGCGCGACGCGGCACTCGTTTCTCGGTGATCACGCCGCAAATCTCGGCGGCTGGCGTGGAGCATCTGGATACTCTGCTGCAGCCGTACGTTAACGTCGAACCAGGCCACGGCGAAATGCGCCGTGATTTTGAACTACAGGAAGCGACGATTTCCGACTCCCGCTACCTCAACGGCCTGAACATCGTGGTGGAAGCACCGGAAGCCGGTTCGCTAAGTATCGGGACGCCGATATTGTTCCGTGGGCTTGAGGTTGGCACCGTCACCGGACTACGTCTGGGCAGCCTTTCCGATCGAGTGATGATTGAAATGCGCATCGGCCAGCGCTACCAGCATCTGGTGCGCAACAACTCGGTGTTCTGGCTGGCCTCCGGCTATAGCCTCGATTTTGGCCTGGTGGGCGGCGTGGTGAAAACCGGTACCTTCAACCAGTTCATTCGCGGCGGTATCGCCTTTGCGACCCCGCCGGGCATCCCGCTGGCACCGAAAGCGCAGGAAGGGAAACACTTCCTGCTGCTGGAGTCTGAGCCGAAAGAGTGGCGAGAATGGGGCACAGCCCTGCCACGCTAAAACCCTCTGCGCCGGTGCCCGTCACCGGCGCATTTTTATGATAAACTGCGCGCTCTTTATCTCCTTGTGGTATTCACCAGTGGCTCAAAACTCAGTCTATTTCCCCGATGAATTCCTTGCGCAGATGCGTGAGGCCATGCCGAAAAATCTCTCTTTTGATGCATTTCTTGATGCCTGCCAGCGCCCGCTGCGTCGCAGCATTCGCGTCAACACGCTCAAAATTACCGTGGATGATTTTCTGGCGCTGGTTGCGCCGTACGGCTGGCAGCTAACTCCGGTTCCCTGGTGCGCCGAAGGTTTCTGGATTGAACGCGAAAATGCCGATGAGATCCCGCTGGGCAGCGCCGCCGAGCATTTGAGCGGCCTGTTTTATATCCAGGAAGCCAGCTCCATGCTGCCCGTCGCCGCGCTGTTTGCCGATGGCACTACACCCGCACGCGTGATGGATGTCGCCGCCGCGCCAGGCTCGAAAACGACGCAGATCGCCGCTCGAATGGAAAACCGCGGCATGCTGCTGGCTAATGAATTTTCAGCCAGTCGCGTCAAGGTATTGCATGCCAACATCAGCCGCTGCGGTATCGCCAATACCGCCCTGACCCACTTTGACGGTCGCGTATTTGGCGCAGCGCTGCCGGAGAGCTTTGACGCTATCCTGCTCGATGCCCCGTGCTCTGGCGAAGGCGTGGTGCGTAAAGACCCGGACGCGCTAAAAAACTGGTCGCTCGCCAGCAACCTGGAAATCGCCAGCACCCAGCGTGAGCTTATCGACAGCGCATTCCATGCTCTGCGCCCCGGCGGCACGTTGGTCTACTCCACCTGCACGCTTAATCGCGATGAAAACGAATCGGTGGTCAACTGGCTGCTTGAGCGTTACCCAGAAGCGGTGGAAGTGCTGCCGCTGGGCGATCTTTTCCCAACGGCAGAGCAGGCGCTGACCCCGGAAGGCTATCTGCACGTCTTCCCACAAATTTACGACTGTGAGGGTTTCTTCGTCGCTCGACTGCATAAAACAGCGGCGATCGACCCGCTGCCCGCCCCGGGCTACAAGGTCGGCAAATTCCCGTTTGTGCCAATGAAAACTCGCGAATCAGCGGCGGTAGCCGAGGCGGCTAAGCGTGTGGGAATCGAGTGGGATGCGTCGCTAACACTCTGGCAGCGCGACAAAGAGATCTGGCTGTTCCCGACGGAAATAGAGCCGCTGCTGGGCAAAGTGCGTTTCTCCCGCATCGGCATTAAGCTTGCTGAAACCCACAATAAAGGCTTCCGCTGGCAGCATGAAGCGGTTATCGCCCTGGCAAACACCGAGAAGCTTGGGCATGAATTGACGGCAGAAGAAGCGCAGGAATGGTATCGCGGGCGCGATGTTTACCCGGAAAACGCCCCAGTGCAGGATGACGTCATTGTCACGTACCAGGGCTTTCCGCTCGGGCTGGCAAAGCGTATTGGTTCTCGCCTAAAAAACAGTTACCCGCGAGAACTGGTGCGCGATGGGAAACTTTTTATTAACAGGTCGGAGTAGCGCACAAAAAAAGCGCATTTTTTTAATTGGCGAAATGCTCTGCGTTGGCTAGGATAAAAAGGTACGGCCACTGGTCGTACCACACCGGTCAGCAGATTAACGGAGAGCATTATGAGTAAAACCAGCGTACGCATCGGCGCATTCGAGATCGATGATGCCGTGCTGCACGCCGAACAACACGGCGAGCGAACGTTAAGCATCCCTTGTAAGTCCGATCCCGATTTGTGCATGCAGTTAGATGCCTGGGATGCCGACATCAGCATCCCGGCCCTTCTTGATGGCGAACATTCAGTTCTTTATCGCAAACATTACGATCAACCGTCCGATGCCTGGGTTATGCGGCTTGTCTAACCCAAAAAGAACCCGCCAATTGGCGGGTTATTTATTTTATTTAGCGTGTGGCACCGCTTTGTAGAGCGACGCTTCTCCCCGCGGTCGGGTTTTGAACCGACGATGCACCCACAGATACTGCTCCGGCGCACGTAAAATCTCGCGTTCGATAATCTTGTTCATGTAACTCGCCGCAGACACTTCATCCCCGCAAGGATAATCGGTCATCGCTTCACTAATGTGCAGCGTGTAGCCCTTCATATTCGGTTTACGCACCATGGTCACGGTCAGCATAGCGGCCCCAGAAAGTCGCGACAGCACGTTGGTACCGTTGGTAGTGGCCGCTTCGTTCACTGAGAAGAACGGGGCAAATACGCTCCCTTTCGGGCCGTAATCCTGATCCGGCGCAAACCACACCGCTTCACCCGCTTTCAGCGCCTGAACCAGGCCACGCAGGTTACGACGATCGATCATCGCTTTGTTCGAGCGCAGACGGCCGGTGGTTTGTACCCACTCCATCAGCGGGTCGTTATGCGGACGATAGGTTGCCATCATCGGACGACACAGACCCATCGCACGGCCGCCTAATTCCAGCGACATAAAATGCACACCAACCACCATCACCCCACGCTGCTCTTTCAGCGCGTGCATCAGGTTGGCATAGCCTTCGACATCAAACCACTTGCGCACGCGCGCATCGCTCCAGAACCAGGCCATACCGGTTTCGATAAGCCCCATGCCCAGAGACATAAAGTTTTGTTCAATCAGTTTTTCGCGCTCGGCGGCATCCATATGCGGGAAGCAGAGCTCAATATTGCGCGTAGCAATTTGCTCACGGCGTTTTAAAAAACGGCGCGACGCTTTACCAACGGAGGTGCCGAGCAGATGGAGAAGCGGATAAGGGAGTTGGACTACCAGCCATAACAGAGCAAGCGCAAACCACTTCAGCCCATTGCGAGGGTGAAGTAAACGAACATCAAAATTCTGGAACATCATTTCTTCCGGATAACGTGGAGCACAGCACAAGGTAACGCGTAAGGAAAAAAACGAGTCCGTTCATCAGTCTTTAAGCGGTACGTATGAGTGTTTGACAGTACTGCGTTCGACAAATTCACTGCCCGGACGTTTATTTACAAAACGGCAGAAAACAGAGGTGTGATGCGGCGTGGCAGGCTGTGGCTTAACTCGCCGCAAGCATGCGCTTTTTCTTCAAAAAAAAATAGCGATTTTTATTCACGAGTTGAAATAAATATTCGAATAATGAGTGAAATTATAATTAGCGTGGTAGCCATTATTGCAAACGAAATGATTATCCAGCGATTTTCTGACGTTCTATTAGCGAACTCACATTTTCACGGAAATTTTTTTTTGCCAAATGACGCAAAAGTGCTTGGATGCCGCCGAGAATCTGTTTACATTGGGTTAACAAGGACACGAACAGTAAAGTGTGTTTACCCTGCGGAGGGAAGCTGCAGATAAAAAGAGACCGAAAACGATTCCTGTTTTCGGTCCAGGGAAATGGCTCTTGGGAGAGAGCCGTGCGCTAAAAGTTGGCATTAATGCAGGCTAAGTCGCCTTGCTTTATAAGAATAGATGACCGTGACAGGTTTTCCAGTCCACAACTGCTGTGAGCTGAAAAATTTCGTTCAACAAACGGCATAACATAAAAAAACCGCAGCCTTTTCTGCAAAAGGCTTGCGGTTTTTTTATTGATTCCTAAACAGATATCCTGCGATTTAGCAGAGTTTCTGCGCTCGCTCGATAAACGGCGCGAGGCTCATTTTCACGCCGGGCTGTTTCGGATCGTCAACCTGGATGATACTCAGCGGCTGCGCCTGCGTTTTGCCCTCCTTCACCTGCTGCTCTGCAACATCGTTCAGCGGATACTGTACCAGCGTACTAGGGTTAATCACGTACAGCGCGTTATCAGGCCGACAGGTCAGCATCACCTCTTCGCGGTTAAACGCCCACTTATCTTTGCCCACCTCAAAGCGGCTCACGGTGATGATCTGCGCCGACAGCGCGGATCCCGACGCCGTTAATAACAACAAAGAGAGAATAATCTTTTTCATAATTCGCCAGTTCAATTAAAAAGGTTCCCAGGTCGCAAACAGGCTTACGCACGCCAGCACCAGTGCCCCCAGGACAATTTCAGCCTGCGTGGTCCGCAGGAAAATACGCGACACCCAATCAGGGGCTGTCGGCATGCGCGGCACCAGCAGGTAACGATTCGCTAGCGCCACCAGCACCATCAGCGCGACAAAACTACACTTCACCCACAGCGCTATTCCGTAAGACGTCGCGGTGGTGAATCCGCCCTGAATCAGCCATGCGTTGACTACCCCGCTGGCGATGGCCCCCGCTACCGCCAGATGCCCATAGCGAGAAAAACGCATCATGGTAGCAATTGCCGGTTGACGCCAGCGCCCTTTCGCCAGCCGCAGGCAGTAGAGGAACGGAATTAGCCCGCCCACCCATGCCCCGGCACACAGCAGATGGATCGCATGATTGACGCGCTGCAATACGCCCACTGCCCCGTCGTTCATGGCAGCATGACCGACGCCCGCCAGCAGGATAAACTGAGCCACGCAGAGAAGCAAAAGTCGCCGCATCATCTGTCGTGGCCGAATCCAGGCCACGCCCAGAGCTACCCACGCCAGCACAATCTGCCATAACCAGACGCTGCCGAAATGCGTCTGCAATACCGCTTGCCAAACCTCTGGCCGCCAGGTATCTGACCACCCGTCGCCCATCAACCCGCCCTGCACCACCAGCATCAGCATTGCCGAGAGCACACTCAGCGTCAGCGAACCGCGCAGCAGTCTGGAAAAGCGTTGCACCAGAAGACGTCGAAGTTCTTTTGGTGCCCACCATCCGGCATAAAGCGTGCAGCCAAAGGCGACCATCAGCGCGGCGAAGTGGGTAAAGCGCAACCCAACGTAGAGAGCCGTCAACATGGTTACTTGACGCTAAACTGGTACTGACCTTTGGTCTTATGGCCGTCGACGGAAACCACGTGCCATTCGACGGTATAGAGCCCATCACCCAGCGTTTCGCTCAGCGGAATAACCAGCTGTGTGTTGTCCTTCTCGTTGCGCACCGCTTTACCGACCGGGATAATCCGCTTTTCGGGGCCGGTTAGCGTCACGCCGCTGAATCCCAGTTCGATGCCTTCGGAGAAGTTAAGGGTTAAAGTTTGCGGCGACGGGCTGACCTCCGAATTGGCCGCGGGGGTTTGCTGTTGCAAATGTGCGTGTGCAAAGACAGGTGAAGCCGTCAGCGATCCGAGTAAAAACAGCGTGGCACCTAGCGCGCGAGGAGCGGTGAATTTCATTTCCATCATTCCCTTTTGTTATCGATATATGACAAAGAATAACGCTGTATAATGTTCACGTCGAGATGAGCACCCTCTGGACTTGCCATTTTGCGATACTCTTAGTAACTTTTGCGCGTTATCCCAAGGAGAAAATCATGCATACCAATCTGGCAACTCTACCTCAGGACGAGATGGACAAAGTGAACGTCGATCTGGCCGCCGCAGGCGTAGCGTTTAAAGAGCGTTACAATATGCCGGTCGTCGCCGAAGTGGTGGAACGCGAACAGCCAGCGCACCTGCGTGACTGGTTCCGCGAACGGTTAATTACGCACCGGTTAGCCTCGGTTAACCTTTCTCGCCTGCCGTACGAGCCAAAAGCCAAATAAAGCTTACGCTAAGTGACAGTTCCTTACGTCCATCCTGATACTATCTTCTGGGATAAAAGCCCAATGACAACGTGTTGAAGGATGCAACTATGCTGACATGGACTATTGCTGCAGCGCAATATGCTCCCCGTAGAGGGGATATCGCTGAGAACATTACCCACCATCTGCGGTTTATCGATGCCGCCGCCGAGCAGGCCTGTAAGGTATTAATCTTCCCGGAGCTTTCTCTGACCGGCCCCGATGATGAGCAAACGTTGCCCGCACCGCCGAACGATACCCAGCTACAGCCCTTAAGCGAGGCCGCCCAGCGGCACCAGATGACCATTATCGCCGGGTTACCAATGGAAAACGACGGTAAGCGCATCAAAGGCATTGTGATCTTCGCCCCACACGCCACCGGCCCTATCAAACGGCATCAGGGCCAGGGAACCTGCCTGGCCCCGGAGTCAGACCAAATCAGCGTCTTTGAACTGCACCATGAAGGCTGCGAACTTTCGCCACAGGCCTCGCTGCTGGCAACGGTCAGTTCAATGGCTGAACCGCAGCAACAGCGAACCAGCCAGCGGCTGCAGCGATTTGCCCATAAGTACGCTATTGCTGTGCTGAAATCGAACTACGCCAATGGTACCTTCTCCGGTGGCAGCGCGCTGTGGGATGAAAACGGTCAGCTTATTGTACGTGCCGATGAGGGTGAACTGCTGCTGACAGGCAGAAAGAGCGCCCAGGGTTGGCAAGGCGAGATCATTCCTTTACGCTAAACGTTTTAGGCCGGAGTTTGCCATGCTGCGCGTAATCGATACAGAAACCTGTGACCTGCAAGGAGGCATCGTGGAGATCGCCTCCGTTGATGTTATTGACGGTAAAATCGTCAACCCCATGAGTCATCTGGTGCGTCCGGACCGCCCTATCAGCCCGCAAGCGATGGCCATTCACCGGATCACCGAAGAGATGGTGGCCGACAAGCCGTGGATTGAGGAGGTGGTGCCGTTTTATCAGGGCAGCCCCTGGTACGTTGCCCACAACGCCAGCTTTGACCGCCGCGTGCTGCCAGAAATGGACGGCGAGTGGATCTGCACCATGAAGATGGCCCGCCGCCTGTGGCCGGGCATCAAGTACAGCAATATGGCGCTGTATAAGTCGCGCAAGCTCAGCGTGGCGACGCCGCCGGGCCTGCATCATCACCGCGCACTTTACGACTGTTATATCACCGCCTCGCTGCTGATTGACATTATGCAGGTGTCAGGCTGGACGCCGGACCAAATGGTGGACGTTACCGGCCGGCCGGCGCTGCTGCGTACTTTTACTTTCGGCAAATACCGCGGGCAGGAAGTAGCTGAAGTGGCGAAAAACGATCCGGGCTACCTGCGCTGGCTGTTTAACAACCTCGACCGCATGAGCCCGGAACTGCGCGTGACCCTAAAGCACTATCTCGAACAGTAGCTAGCGCTCGGACTGCCCCGGCAAGGTCCCCTGCGCCAGGGCAATCAGGAAGGCAAATTCCAACGCCACCCCCTCATAGCTTTTATAGCGACCGGACTTCCCACCGTGGCCGGAGTCCATCTCGGTGCACAGCAGCAGCAGGTTATCGTCTACCTTCAGTTCACGCAGCTTCGCCACCCATTTTGCTGGCTCCCAATACTGCACCTGAGAATCATGTAGCCCGGAGGTCACCAGCAGGTGCGGATAAACCTGTGCCTTGACGTTGTCATAAGGGCTGTAGGACTTCATATAGCGATAGTAGGTTTCATCTTGCGGATTCCCCCACTCTTCAAACTCACCGGTAGTCAGCGGAATCGACTCATCGAGCATGGTGGTCACCACATCGACAAACGGCACCTGCGCGACAACGCCGTGAAACAGTTCAGGGCGCTCGTTAATCACAGCCCCCATCAACAGGCCTCCCGCGCTACCACCCATGCCATAACAGAGCGCCGGGGCGCCGTAGCCTTTCGCCAGCAGCGCATCGCAGACATCAAGGTAGTCATTGAAGGTGTTTTTCTTTTTGAGGAATTTTCCCTCTTCATACCAGAGCTGCCCTAGCTCACCGCCGCCGCGAATATGGGCGATGGCAAAGACGAAGCCCCGATCGAGCAGGCTTAAGCGGCTGCTGCTAAAATCGGCGTCCATACTGGCTCCGTAGGAACCATAGCCGTAGACCAGCAGCGGATTTTTACCGCGCCGGAAATGCTCATGACGATAGACCAACGACACAGGCACCTCGACGCCATCGCGTGCGGTAATCCAGATGCGTTCACTGCGGTAACGACTGGCGTCAAACCCTTTCACCTCCTGCTGTTTCAGCACACGGCGCTCGCCGCTGTCCATATCCAACTCAAACAGCGTGTCCGGTGTGGTCATCGATGAATAGCCGTAGCGCAGGCAGGCGGTTTCCGGTTCCGGGTTATAGGCAATCCAGGTCACATAGGCCGGATCGTCAAAGACAATTGCCGTTTCCTGTTGGCGATGGCGATGTATCTGCCGCAGGCTGGTTAAGCCATGCTGGCGCTCTTCCACCACCAGCCAGTCGCGAAACAGCGTGAAATCCTCCAGCATCACCGCATCGCGCGGTGCGATCAGGGTTTGCCACTCGGCCTCTTCCCAGGATTCACTGCGATACAGGCCGAAGTTTTTACCCTCACGGTTAGAACGCAGGTAGAACTGGTTTTGGTAGTGATCGAGGCTGTATTCGTGATCTTTACGACGCGGGACATAGACGCGCGGCCTGGCGTTGGCCTGGTCGGCATCCAGCAGCAGCATTTCACTGGTGGTGGTGCTGGACAACGCAATCACCACGTACTGGCGTGAAGAGGTCTTGTGCAGGCTGACGTAAAACATCTCGTCCTGCTCTTCGTAAATCAGTTCATCCTGCTCAGCAGGCGCACCAACCTGATGTCGCCACACCTGCCACGGCAGCAGCGTCGTTGGATGCTGACGCACGTAGTAAAGCACGCGCGAATCGTTGGCCCACACCACGCCCGGTGAAACATCATCAATCACTTCCGGCAGCCAGGTTTCGTTCTCCAGATGGCGAATGCGCAGACTGTACTGGCGACGGGAAAGGAAATCCTCGGTTACCGCCAGCAGATTATTGTCTGGTGCGACGTTCAGCCCGCCCAGAGTATAGAACTCGCTGTGCGCCGCCCGTTTGTTTTCATCAATCAGCAAGGACCACTCATCACTGCTTAATGCCTGGCGCTGGTAAATCGCATATTCACGGCCCGGCTCAAACACCTGGCGATAGCGATAGCCGTTTTTGATATAGGGTGCTGAAACCTCACGTGGAGGGATCCTGTCAACAATCTCTTTTAGCACGCGATCCTGCAGGCTGCGCTGGGAGGACATTACTTCGCGCCCGTAGGTGTTCTCCTGCTGCAGGTAATCCAGCACCGCGGGTTTAGAGCGGGTGTCATCGCGAAGCCAGTAGTAGTTATCGACGCGCGTATCACCATGCAAAGTCATGGTGTGGGGTATCCGTTTCGCTTTAGGTGGCATCTCGTTATTCTTCTTGTGGTGTTAATTCATTATTAAGCCTGGCAAAAGTCGCGCTCATTGCCAACTTAACCTATCACCTCATCCTACGTTTCATCCGCCTTTTGTGCCACTCGCAAGACAGACGCAAACGTTTTCGTTTATAATGCGCCAAACTTTGGATAGACGGTGGAATGGGTAATGACGTTATTAGGAACAGCTCTGCGTCCTGCTGCGACGCGCGTAATGCTTCTGGGTTCAGGTGAGTTAGGTAAAGAAGTGGCGATCGAATGCCAACGCTTAGGCATTGAAGTGATCGCCGTGGATCGTTACGCCGATGCGCCGGCCATGCACGTTGCGCATCGCGCTTACGTTATCAACATGCTCGATAGCAACGTGCTGAAAGCGCTGGTTGCGCAGGAAAAGCCGGACTTTATCGTGCCAGAAATTGAAGCTATCGCCACGGATGCGCTGATTGAGCTTGAGCAAGCGGGTCAGAAGGTGGTGCCTTGCGCCCGTGCAACCAAACTGACGATGAACCGTGAAGGCATTCGCCGTCTGGCGGCGGAAACCCTCAAGCTTCCCACCTCGGCCTACCACTTTGCCGACAGCGAAGCGCAGTTCCGCGAGGCGGTCACCGATATCGGCCTGCCGTGCATCGTGAAGCCGGTGATGA
This sequence comes from Kluyvera sp. 142486, assembly GCF_046569695.1. Lineage (NCBI taxonomy): Bacteria > Pseudomonadati > Pseudomonadota > Gammaproteobacteria > Enterobacterales > Enterobacteriaceae > Kluyvera > Kluyvera sp. 142486. The sequence continues at coordinate 7,913 of NZ_JBKHUI010000030.1, read as the reverse complement.
GTTCATCCGGCAAGGGTCAGACTTTTATTCGTCATGAAGATCAGCTGGCACAGGCCTGGCAATATGCCCAGGAAGGCGGTCGCGCCGGTGCGGGCCGGGTGATCGTTGAAGGGGTGGTTAATTTTGATTTCGAAATCACCCTGCTGACCGTCAATGCCGTCGACGGCGTTCATTTCTGCGCGCCAGTCGGCCACCGTCAGGAAGATGGCGACTACCGTGAATCCTGGCAGCCGCAGCAGATGAGCGAACTGGCGCTGGCGCGTGCGCAGGAGATCGCCCGCGAGGTGGTGCTGGCGCTGGGCGGCTATGGTCTATTCGGCGTAGAGCTGTTTGTGTGTGGTGATGACGTGGTGTTCAGCGAAGTCTCCCCTCGCCCACACGATACCGGCATGGTGACGTTGATTTCGCAGGACGTCTCCGAGTTTGCCCTCCACGTTCGCGCTTTCCTCGGGCTGCCGATTGGCGCCATCCGTCAGTACGGCCCGTCAGCTTCTGCGGTACTGCTGCCGACACTGACCAGTCGTAATGTCACTTTTGATAACGTGCAGAATGCGCTAAGCGCCGGGGTACAGCTTCGTCTGTTCGGTAAACCGGATATTGCGGGTTCTCGCCGTATGGGCGTGGCGCTGGCAACGGCGGACAGCGTTGAAGAGGCCGTCGAGCGCGCCAAAATCGCCGCTGCGGCAGTGGTGGTTCAGGGGTAAGAAAAAAGGCGGGCTGCTTGCGCATACCCGCCCTTTTTTTGCTTACCCGGCCATCAGGCAGGGTGCAGCAAACACCTTACAGCTTCGCGCCTTCAACCGCTTCGCGAGCCAGTTTGGTGATGCGATCGTAGTCGCCTGATTCCAGCGCGTCAGCCGGAACCAGCCAGGAACCGCCGATGCACAGTACGCTTTTCAGCGCCAGGTAATCACGGTAGTTAGCTGGAGAGATACCGCCGGTTGGGCAGAAACGAATCTGAGAGAATGGACCCGCGATCGCCTGCAGCGCTTTCACGCCGCCGTTCGCTTCAGCCGGGAAGAATTTGAACTCTTTCAGGCCGTGTTCCATACCCAGCATCAGTTCAGACACGGAGCAGATACCTGGGATCAGCGGAATGGTGCCCGCGGTAGCCGCTTTCAGCAGGTTATCGGTCAGGCCTGGGCTGATAGCAAACTGCGCGCCAGCTTCGGTCACTTCTTTCAGCTGCTGAGCGTTGGTCACGGTACCCGCGCCCACGATAGCGTCCGGCACTTCTTTGGCAATAGCGCGGATAGCGTCCATCGCACAAGCGGTACGCAGCGTCACTTCCAGAACGCGTACGCCACCAGCCACCAGCGCTTTCGCCATCGGTACTGCGTGCTCAAGCTTGTTAACCACGATTACCGGTACTACCGGGCCAGTGGTCAGGATTGCTTCAGCAGTTGTTTTCCAGTTTTTCATCAGAAATTTTCTCTCGCCAGATCTACAAAACGTGTCATCTTAAAAGGTAATACAGGTTGCGCCCTGCTCTGCGCCGGACAGTTTTTCCCGTAGTGCGCTAAACAGTTCACGGCCTGTCCCCACGCGCGAAGCGCTCAGATCGGGAATATGCGGTTGGCGTGCGGCCAGCTCGGCTTCATCAACCAGCAGCGTCAGCTCGCCGGTCTGGCCATTGACGCGAATCATGTCGCCATCGCGCACTTTCGCCAGCAGGCCACCGTCATAAGCTTCAGGGGTTACGTGGATCGCTGACGGTACTTTACCGGATGCACCGGACAGTCGTCCATCAGTGACTAACGCAATTTTGAAACAGCGGTCCAATAATACACCAAGTGGCGGCATAAGTTTATGTAATTCTGGCATGCCGTTCGCTTTTGGCCCTTGATGACGCACAACAACCACGCAATCTTTATCCAGTAAGCCCGCTTCGAACGCTGGCAGCACATCGTGCTGGCTCTCGAAGACCACGGCTGGCGCTTCAATAATCTGGTTTTCAACCGGGACGGCTGAGGTTTTCATGACTGCACGGCCCAGGTTGCCGCTCAGTACTTTGGTACCGCCATGTTTAGAGAACGGCTTGTCGAAGGTGGCGATGATGTTGTCATCCAGCGAGGCGGTTGCGCCTTCACGCCAGTCAAGCTTGCCGTTGTTCAGCCACGGTTCCATGGTGTAGTGCGAGAGGCCAAAACCGGCCACCGTGTTGACGTCTTCATGCAACAGGCCGCCTTTCAGCAGTTCACGTACCAGTACCGGTACGCCACCCGCCGCCTGGAAGTGGTTGATATCGGCCGGGCCGTTCGGGTAGAGACGCGCCATCAGCGGCACGACTTCAGACAGGTCAGAGAAATCATCCCAGTTGATAATGATGCCCGCCGCGCGCGCCATCGCCACCAGGTGCATGGTGTGGTTGGTTGAACCGCCGGTTGCCAGCAGCGCCACGATGCCGTTGACCACCACTTTTTCGTCGATCATTTTACCAAGCGGCATCCACTCGTTGCCGTTACCGGTCATACGCGTTACCTGACGCGCTGCGGCAGCGGTCAGTTCAGCACGCAGCGGTGCGTCCGGATGAACGAATGAGGACCCTGGCAACTGCATGCCCATAAATTCAATCACCATCTGGTTGGTGTTGGCGGTGCCATAGAAGGTGCAGGTACCCGGCGCGTGGTAGGACGCGGCTTCAGACTCCAGTAGCGCGTTACGATCCACTTTACCTTCAGCATAAAGCTGACGAATACGCACTTTTTCTTTGTTCGGTAGGCCGCTCGCCATCGGGCCTGATGGGATAAAGACAGACGGCAGATGACCAAAAGAGAGCGCCGCCATGGCAAGCCCTGGAACGATTTTGTCGCACACGCCGAGATACAGCGCGCCATCAAACATATTGTGGGATAGACCCACGGCGGCAGACATGGCGATCACTTCGCGGCTCAGCAGGGAAAGCTCCATACCGTCCTGCCCCTGCGTCACACCGTCACACATAGCCGGTACGCCGCCCGCGACCTGACCGACCGCGTTCACGCTGTGCAGCGCTTTGCGGATCAACTCCGGGTAATGTTCATAAGGCTGATGGGCAGAAAGCATGTCGTTATAGGAGGTAATGATCGCGATATTGTTACGCAGCATGCTCTTCAGCGATGCTTTATCGTCCGGCTGACAGGCAGCGAAACCGTGTGCCAGGTTACCGCAGGCCAGTTCAGAACGGTGAACCGTTTCAGTTTTGGCCTGATTGATACGCGCCAGGTAGGCTTCGCGGGTTTCACGCGAGCGTTCAATAATACGATTTGTTACGCGTAACATTACAGAGTTCATAAAGGCTCCTTAAAATTTTTCTGTCCAGGCCGCTATCTTACACGGATAAATCATCGGTCTGATTTATCGGAAAAGCCCGTATAGCGCAGCTCAGAGGCAAAGGTCTACCGGTAGTGTAATAAAAAAAGCCCCGGTGGTGAATCCACCCGGGGCTTAAATGCGCAAAAATAGCACTACATGCTGTGTTAGATCATGTTACCGGTAAAATAACCCTCTTGGATTATCGAGACCGGTTATTCGAACTCATTCCAGGAACGTCCATCACGGGTGATCATCGCGACCGAAGCAACCGGTCCCCAGGTGCCAGCCTGGTACGGTTTTGGCGCGTCTTTATCGCTTGCCCATGCTTCCGTGATGGAGTCGACCCACTTCCACGCCTCTTCCACTTCGTCACGACGCACGAACAGCGCCTGAATACCACGCATGGTTTCCAGCAGCAGACGTTCGTAGGCATCTGCCAGGTGAGTCTGATTGAAGGTCTCGGAGTAGCTCAGATCCAGTTTGGTCACCTGCAGGTTATGCTTGTGCTCAAGTCCTGGGACCTTGTTGAGGATCTGAATATCCACGCCTTCATCCGGCTGCAGACGGATAGTCAGTTTGTTCTGCGGCAGCTCAGGCCAGGTTTCCTTGAACAGGTTCAGCTCAGGGTTTTTGAAGTAGACAACAACTTCAGAGCATTTGGTCGGCAGACGTTTACCGGTACGCAGGTAGAACGGCACACCCGCCCAACGCCAGTTATCAATATCCACGCGAATAGAAACGAAGGTTTCGGTACTGCTGGATTTGTTTGCACCCTCTTCTTCGAGATAGCCCGGGACTTTCTGCCCCTGCGCAAACCCTGCGGTATACTGGCCACGCACGGTTTTATCGCGAACGTTGCTGCGGTCAATGCGGCGCAGCGACTTCAGCACTTTTACTTTCTCATCACGGATGCTGTCAGCGGTCAGGTCGGACGGCGGCGCCATCGCAATCATGCACAGAATTTGCAGCAGGTGGTTCTGGATCATATCGCGCATTTGACCGGCCTGGTCGAAGTAACCCCAACGGCCTTCAATCCCGACTTCCTCAGCCACGGTGATTTCCACGTGATCGATAGTGCGGTTATCCCAGTTGTTCACAAACAGGGAGTTGGCAAAGCGCAGCGCCAGTAAGTTCAGTACCGTTTCTTTACCCAGATAGTGGTCGATACGGTAAACCTGGCACTCTTCAAAGTATTCGCCCACCTGGTCGTTGATCTCACGTGAGGTTTCCAGTGAGGTACCCAGCGGTTTTTCCATGACCACGCGCGCAGGCTTGGCATTCAGCTTGGCTTCACCCAGGCCGCGGCAAATGGCGCCAAAGGTGCTAGGCGGCATGGCGAAGTAGTTAATGGTGATGCGATTTTTTTGATCGAGCATCTCACCCAGACGCGAAAATGCTGGCGCATCGTTAACATCAAGGTTGCAAAAATCAAGACGCGCGCTGAGGGTATCCCACAAACTTTCGTCAATCTTCTCTTTCATGAAGGTTTCGAGCGCTTCGCGGACAACTTTGGTGTATGCCGCTTTATCCCAGTCAGCACGGCCTACGCCGATAATCCGGGTGTCCGGGTTAATCTGGCCGGCTTTTTCCAGCTGATACAGGGAAGGCAGCAATTTTCGGCGGGCCAAGTCGCCCTTCGCGCCGAAAATGACCAGATCGCATGCCTGGGCCGTTTGCGTTACCGCCATGTCATTCTCCTCAGTTAAAGATCCCGGTTTACCACCCAAAGGCGCTGCCAGGTTATATACCCGCTAGCTATCAGGTTTTCCTGAAAAATAGCGAATATCGTTGTAATTTTCTTACGGTGCACTGTACTGTGTTTACGAAATTGCCGAAACCCTTTAACGCGCGTCAACGCGTCCGATCGCACAAATCGGAACCATCAAGGCCTGAGTTTTAGGCAATCCGCCAGTATTGTTCGTTCTTTCGCCCGAGCGGCGTCTATTAAAATACGACGCTGATCATGTAATGAAAAAAAACAACATTTTTTGCTGTTTCTCTCCACTTTTCGCCAGGCTTCAGGCGTATATTCTTGCTAAAACGCCTGCAGATTTCACCCATTAATGGAATCGTTTCAATCTATGAGCAACTTGTCACGATGAACATGCTGGAAAGAATCCAGAACCAACTGGAAAACCTTAGCAAATCCGAGCGAAAAGTGGCGGAAGTTATTCTTGCCGCTCCTGAACAGGCAATCCACTCAAGCATTGCCGCGCTCGCCCTTGAGGCTGAGGTCAGCGAACCTACCGTCAACCGCTTCTGTCGCAGTATGGAGACCCGCGGCTTCCCCGACTTTAAGCTCCATCTTGCCCAAAGTCTGGCCAACGGTACACCGTATGTTAATCGTAATGTTGATGAAGATGACAGCGTTGAAGCGTATACGGCGAAAATTTTCGAGTCTGCCATGGCAAGCCTGGCGCACGTGCGTCAATCGCTGGATATGTCGGCGGTTAACCGCGCGGTGGATCTGCTGACCCAAGCCAAGAAAATTGCCTTCTTCGGCTTAGGCTCTTCCGCCGCCGTGGCGCACGACGCGATGAACAAGTTTTTTCGCTTTAACGTCCCAGTCATCTATTCTGATGACATCGTACTGCAACGTATGAGCTGTATGAATTGCAGCGACGATGACGTTGTGGTGCTGATTTCCCATACCGGTAGAACTAAAAGCCTGGTTGAGGTCGCCCAGGTGGCGCGGGAAAATGATGCTATGGTTATCGCCATCACCTCCGCCGGCACGCCGCTGGCCCGAGAAGCGACCCTTGCCATCACGCTGGATGTTCCCGAAGATACCGACATTTATATGCCAATGGTCTCCCGACTCGCGCAGCTTACCGTGATCGATGTCCTGGCAACTGGTTTTACCCTGCGTCGAGGGGCGAAATTCCGGGATAACTTGAAGCGAGTCAAAGAAGCATTAAAGGAATCGCGGTTTGATAAAGAGCTATCCGCACACAGCGATAATCACTAAAAGCGATAATAAAAGTGTAACCTATTAAAACATTCGGTAACGCTTGCTACCGAATCCTGTTCACGCAACACCTGAGTTGTATTAGTCAACGGAGTATTACATGTCCAGAAGGCTTCGCAGAACCAAGATCGTCACCACGTTAGGCCCAGCAACCGACCGCGATAACAACCTCGAGAAGGTAATTTCCGCCGGTGCTAACGTCGTACGCATGAACTTCTCTCACGGAACACCAGAAGATCATCAGCTACGCGCTGACAAAGTACGCGAAATCGCAGCAAAACTGGGCCGCCATGTAGCTATTCTTGGCGATCTGCAAGGACCAAAAATTCGCGTCTCTACCTTTAAAGAAGGTAAAGTTTTCCTCAATATCGGCGACAAATTCCTGCTCGATGCCAACCTTGGTAAAGGCGAAGGCGACAAAGAGAAAGTGGGCATCGACTATAAAGGTCTGCCTGCCGACGTCGTGCCGGGCGACATCCTGCTGCTGGATGATGGCCGCGTACAGCTGAAAGTGCTGGAAATTCAGGGCATGAAGGTGTTCACCGAGGTAACCGTCGGCGGCCCGCTGTCCAACAATAAAGGCATCAACAAGTTAGGCGGTGGCCTCTCGGCTGAAGCCCTGACCGATAAAGACAAAGCGGATATTCATACCGCCGCTAAAATCGGCGTTGATTACCTGGCCGTCTCCTTCCCGCGCTGCGGCGAAGACCTGAACTACGCTCGCCGTCTGGCACGTGAAGCTGGCTGCGATGCAAAAATCGTCGCTAAAGTAGAACGTGCGGAAGCGGTGTGCAGCCAGGACGCGATGGACGACATCATTCTGGCTTCTGACGTGGTGATGGTTGCCCGTGGTGACCTGGGCGTTGAAATCGGCGACCCTGAGCTGGTCGGTATCCAGAAAGCGCTGATTCGTCGCGCGCGTCAGTTGAACCGTTCAGTGATCACCGCAACCCAGATGATGGAGTCGATGATCACCAACCCAATGCCTACCCGTGCGGAAGTGATGGACGTGGCGAACGCCGTACTGGACGGTACCGATGCGGTGATGCTGTCTGCAGAAACCGCAGCGGGCCAGTACCCTTCTGAAACCGTGGCGGCCATGGCGCGGGTTTGCCTGGGCGCAGAGAAGATCCCAAGCATCAACGTTTCTAAACACCGTTTGGATGTTCAGTTCGACAACGTGGAAGAAGCGATTGCCATGTCGGCAATGTATGCAGCAAACCACCTGAAAGGCGTTACCGCCATCATCACCATGACCGAGTCTGGCCGTACCGCGCTGATGACCTCTCGTATCACTTCCGGGCTGCCTATCTTCGCTATGTCTCGTCACGAGCGTACGCTGAACCTGACGGCGCTGTACCGTGGCGTCACCCCGGTATTCTTCGATAGCGAATGCGACGGCGTAGCTGCCGCACACGATGCAGTAAACCTGCTGCGTGATAAAGGCTATCTGATGTCCGGCGACCTGGTTATCGTGACCCAGGGCGATGTGATGAGCACCGTGGGCTCAACCAATACCACGCGTATCCTGACCGTCGAGTAAATTATTCTCGATATAAATAAATATCCTCCGGCATAGCCGGAGGTTTTTCTGATGCGCCTATAAGGCTCTCTTACCAGCCGCGCCCTAACAGGCGCATACGATCTGACA
>NZ_JBKHUI010000029.1:0-31376 GCF_046569695.1 Kluyvera sp. 142486 | reverse complement strand
TCCCTGAATAACCTGACGCCAGAAGAGTACCGGCTGATGGCTGAAAAACCGGAAATCTCAAAAAGTGCGTGGAACTAAAACAGGTGTGCTTACACCAGCTATCAGTTTGTCTCTGGGATTTATGTCCCAGCAGTTCTTTCGTATTTACGCCCTGTACTTCATACAGTCTTTCTGCCAAAGATCTCTGTTCGCGAAACGTAGATGGCGTCTTACCTTCGGGGGGATCTCTGCTTTATCGTGAGCTTTGCTGAAATTTGTGGTCAATGTATTTGACCTAACCTAAGCGCCACGAGCTGATTGCGAGGTTGCCCGGGAAAATGGACCAGGTAAGGGCTCACGGTGGACTGAACTAGAAGGTGACTTCGAGCAAGATGACAAAACAGGTTACGATGCTGGTGAAAACCACAAGTTAGAAACTCAGAGTGACAACCAAACTCTGCCAGCTGACGGAGTTTGGTTGGTCATTAAGAAAACACGTGTTGTCAGTCTTTCTGTATTATCAACCGTGAATAGACAGTGGATTTACTCGGATCAGACGAAGATGATGATGCCATCTGATCGCTCACTTGCACAACTTTCCAACCCTGTTTTGCCAGTTCGGGCAGGGTGCCTTTGATCCCTCCACCGCAAGTAAAAACGGTACTGTCATTAACATCATGACGCCCTGTTTCGAGCGCGCCAACTTCAGGGGAGCCACAAAAGTGTGCTTCCCCGGCTGCTGCCGATGCACTTAACCCAAGCAGAACTATTACCAGCAACGATTTTTTCATCAATCTCTCTTCTTCATTATGCTATGTGCCACAGTAAGGTAAAGACGGAACTACTAACTGAGATACGGGAAAAACTTAAATGATTCCCAAAGTCCACTATTAAGCGACACCAGCCCAACGGCTATATATGCCAGTACTGCAATAATAGCGACGCTATACAATATTTTTTTCTTCAATTTCTTCCAGAATTTAAATACCAGAAATGACAGTACAACTATCATCCCTAGTTGAATGAGCAATCGCATTACCAGGTCTACATCAAAGAGGTAAGCAAACTGAAGGGGGGCAAACAGGATGGAATAGACACTGAAAAGGATCGAGAAAATGATTCTTCCCAGGATTGAGGTAAGCCCACCCGCATATATGAGTATTTGCGAAGCCTGTAGCCCTGGTATTAATATAACGCCCCATAGCGTAAACCAGATAATAATTAAGGCAAGAACTTTTCCCGCGCCGCTGGCGAAAGCCAGTTGGTCGTCATAAGACATTGACGTAGATGTGGGCTGCTGGATACTACTCCATGAATTGTTAACAGGCTGGTTTGGTTGGCTGGGTGCTTCCCAGCTAGCAGCATTATCAGCGCGCCACTTTTCATCATACTGCTTAAAAGGCTGTTCACTTGTCACATATTTACCGTCGCTATCTCTTCTGACGCTCATTGTTAACCCTCGAATTTTAATTGGTATTGCGTTTATTGTTGTACTTAACTGAAATTCTGGTAATCATATATGTAATATAATCATCATAGCGTAACTACAATAAATCAGAAAGTTAAGCGTTAAGTCAAAATAAACCCGCAGCGCATGGCGCACCGAGCGAGCATTGGAAATAGCTTCCATCTTGACTGCATCCGGTATAGAGATGATAAGGTTTTTATCCAGCACTTCAGCTTGGATTACACTTACTCCGATTTCGCTTGCGATCTGATGCCTTATGAAACGTAAAATATCCTACGATAAAACTTATTATATACAGACAGCCAAGGAAAACGAATGGACTACTGCCTGCGTCAGACATTCGAGTTCATTGCCCGGCCTTCTAAGGTATTGGTCTGACAAGTGCTGCCGGAAGAATGACTATGCAAGTTATCTCGGCTGTTGCTGAATTTGAAAGTTAATTGCGGCATGAACGTGTGTGAGTAAAAACAGCCGGTAAACGGTTTGGATGACCTTCTGCACTAAATGAAGAGCAGTAAGTTATGGTTACTATATGGAATCACACTGGAGTTAGTATTAGGGGCATCGCACAGGGATCCAATAATACCCGGCAAACCACACTCCGGGTAAAGGCAGGGTAGCAATAACTCTTAGACCGGTTGAACTCACAGCTCACCGCGGACATTCGTATTCACTTTAGTAGGTTCGCCCGCTTCGTGCAAAAGCGAACCTACTAAAATCAGGAATCAAAAATCAAAATGAATAACTGTAGTTCACGCTCGCGAACCACAGATAGGGATTGTCATAGCTGCCCTTGAATGGCTCTGGAGACTGCACGCGTGAAGACTGCATATGCAGGTAGGATACGGCAAAGCCAATATTGCTTTGCGGGGTCATCTGATACTGCGCACCGGTGGCAAATCGCCATTCATCACCGGTCGGTATGGAGAGCGAAACGTCACTCTGCGATTGATAGATAGTGCTGTCGAATGCGACGCCGGCATTCAATCGCCACTGTTCCGTCGGGCGATACTGCACGCCGAGCGCCGTATGCCAGGAGTCTTTAAGCCGGTTTGTTTTGTCGGCGTCACGCCCGGCGACCGCAATCTGCGGGCTGCCAAACTGGCTCCAGTCCTGCCAGCCGAGATCGCCCATCACCGACCACTGTTTATTGAGATCGTGCACCAGGCTCAACATAATTTGCTGAGGCGCGTTCACCTGCGCCGAAATGGGCAGGTCGTATTCGATATTGGCTAAATTCGGGAAGCGGGCCTTACCATCGATATTAAAGTCGTATTTGGTTTTACTCGTCCAGGCAATACCCGCGCGGGTCTTATCGGTCAGGTCCATCAGCAAACCCAGACGATAGCTGAGCACCCAGTCGTGATCCTTCTCTTTTTCATCGTTGCCATCTACGTTACGGGTCAGCGACAGAAAGCCATAGTTGACATTAACGGAGCCGCCGACCGATACCCGGTCGTTCAGCTTATAAGCCAGAGAAGGGCTTAAGGTCATGGCCACCATGGTGCTTTTTTTAATTAATCGGTCGCCCGCCCAGTTACCGAAGTCGATACCCAGGCCATAGTTTCCGTACATGCCAATCCCGGCATAGAGGTCATCATTTAATTTCTGCGAGTAAAAGGCGCTGCCATTCGGAATAAAACGCAGGATATCGCCAGGACTCTGGCGACCAGCGTCATCATCCAGTTGATAAGAAATATCGCCGTCCATCGCCTGCAGGCCGCCGGTAAACATGTGGTCAGGTAGACGGGTCATACCAGCCGGGTTCGTGACGATCGTCGAAGCGTCCTGCGCGCGGGCGGCCTGGCCAGCACCTGCCAGCGCGGTATCCTCGGTCGCAATTTCGTAGAAATACAGCGCGCTTGCCTGAGTCGTTGTGGGAAGGCATATTGCCAGACAAAGCCATGTCGATTTTTTCATGTGTCCTCAGCCGGTTACCGGCAATTAAAGCGAATTTTTCCCGTCTGACGGGGCGGCGGGGGCGGCATACCAGTTCTCTTTCGCGACCATCACGCTGCCTTCAGGCTGCATAACAAAGTTCGGCGACATTATCTGAACGTTAAACTCATTGAAAACATCCTGAATATGGCTGTGCAGCTCGTTGCGCGCGACGGCGAGTGACTGCTCCGGTAACAGCCGGACCTGAAGTTCATAGGCGATGTACCAGTCCATCAGCTCCAGCTGACGCACCACCGGTGGGCGCGTCAGGTCAACACAGGTTGCCCGTTTTGCTGCCAGCTCAAGCATGGCATGTACCTGCCGCCAGGGGGTGTCGTAGCCGATAGTAACGCTGACGGTTAAATTGACGCTGCCGTCGTTATTTTGTGCGCTGAGATTGGTGATCTTGCCGCTGACCACCACCGCGTTAGGCACGGTAACCACGTAGTTTTCGCGGGTGATGATTTTGGTGGCGAGCATGCCTATTTCGCTGACTTTGCCTTCATTATCCGCCACGCGAATGACGTCCCCTTTGCGCAGCGCGCGAGAATAAATAAGCACCAGGCCGCTCATGGCATGGTTCATGACCCCTGCCGAGCCCAGCGTTAACATCAGGCCAAAGAAGACGCTGATGCCCTTAAAGGCCAGTGAATTTGCCCCCGGTAGAAACGGGTAAGCTGCAGACAGCGCAAATAACCACACCATCACCGAAATCAATTTGCGTGTCGCGCCAACCGTTTCGGGATGCAGGCCCGGAAACTGCAAGCGCCCCGCCTCAACCTGATTCAGGACCATCTTAAGCAGCTTAAGAATGAAGGCGGTGATGAGGAAAATAATCAACACAATCAGCAGACCGGGTAACGACGAAACGATGGATAAGGCAATCTGACGAATGACGCGCAGCGACCAGTCACCCAACGATGTTGCCCAGACGCGAGTCCAGGGGAACATACTAAACGCCCAGCTTAGCCATGCGTAAAAGGCAAAAATAGCGAGAATAATCATCAGCAGAGCGAATAATCGAGCCTCCACAACGCCGATATATCGACGCCAGCTTTGCGGGATTTTGCTGCGCTGTTCCACCACACGGCGACGGAAATAGCGGCTGACCCAGCGGTACGTGCGCCATGCACCGTAGAAAAAGCCGACTAAAACCAGCAATCCCGCCAGCGTTTTAATTCCGGAAAGCACCAGCCAGCCGGTATCGTACTGATCGCGAAGCGCTGCGCGCTGCGTTTCCATGCGCGCCAGCACGCGCTGCGCGGCCTGATCCAGGGTGAGATCGTCCCCCTCATCCAGATCGGCCTGGGTCAGCAATATAACCGGTTTGCCATTCATCACGATAAGTCGGCCCTGCTGGTGATAGCGCGTCACGGGAATGATTTTTAGCGGCTCACTGACATCCGCCTTTGTGAAGCCGCGTAAGGTATTTCTAATACGTAAAACCCGCTCTTCCGGCGTAGTGAGACCAAATTTCGCCTGCAGCATCACAATCGGTTGATGGAAGATATAAACCGTACGGGCTCGCTCTGCGTCGGTAGGTTCCTGACGGGGTTCAGCGGCAAGAGAATAAAACGAGATAATCGATAGCATCGTCGAGATAATTGCGAGCACAAGCTTATTCATACCCACCACCGAGTAATGTGAAATTATCATTATTATTCAAGCAACCAGCCGAGCGGCAGATCCTGTATTTTCTGAGCATAGACCAGCGATTCACATCTGCAATGTCTTCCCGTAAACGTGGCCGCCATCGTTGAAAGTCCCGCCTGGCGCTATCCGATGTCCTCGACGAAAAAACGCAGGATATCGCCAAATAATGCATACGCAATAATTTCAGAAATTTATAAATAAATAATTATAAAGATTACATTTTTGCAGATTTGACTATTCTTAAATGGGTTCCCTTTTTGATGTCAGAGCACCCCCACAATTACTTACTCTGGAAGCCGTTTTTATCTCTGATTATTCGTCCTACTCACTCAGGAAAAGTTTATGAAAGTTAACGTCATTACCACCGCGGTATTGCTGGCGCTCATGTGGACTCAGCCCGCAACAGCCGCCGACGCGCCTCTGTCACCCCTCATGAAACAACTGAATAACGGTAACTGGCTTCCTCAGGAAGAGGCGCAGTCGCTCAGCGATGAACTTTACTATCAGGACGCAATCCAGGCCTATATTCAGACGCTGCCGTTGTTGAACACCATTGGCCTGCGCGATGGTTCGGAGGCGGCATTTGGCAAAGGCTATAATGTGCTGCCTATCTGGAAAGAGCGCATGGACAGCCGCGCCGTGGTGCCTACGCCGAACGGCGACGTTATCTATTCAATGAGCTATCTGGATCTGAAAGAGACCGGCCCGCTGGTCATTAAAGCGCCGCCGAACGTGATCGGCATGTTCACCGACTTCTTCCAGAAAACCATCACCGATGTGGGCGCTATTGGCCCGGATCGCGCCCGCGGTGGGCTGTATCTGCTGTTACCGCCGGACTACGAAGGGCCGGTGCCTCAGGGGTACTACGCGTTTAAATCCTCGACCTACAACGTATTCCTGTTCTTCAGAACCATTATGGGCAAAGGCGACGGTAAGCCAGACCCGGTTCCGGCGGTGAAAAACGCCGAAACCACACGCGTGTATCCGCTGTGGGATGTGGAAAAAGAAGTCAAACCGATGCAGTTCCCGGACGCCAGCGGCAAGCGCGTCAATATGATGTATCCGACCGACGCCAGCTACTGGCAGAAACTGAAAACCTTCGTCGACTATGAGCCGTTGACGGCCATCCCGGAGGAGACACGCAGCGCGTTACTGAGCATTGGGATGGTGAAAGGCAAACCGTTCAACCCGAGCGCGAAGCAGCAAGAGATGCTGAAAAAGGCCGTCGAGACCGCGCCACGCATGATCCTTGCGCGTCGCCAGGTAGGCCGTGACGATCAGCGCCAGCTGTACTACAAAGACCGCCAGTGGGAAACCTCCTGGGCCGGTGCGACCGCCGAGTGGATGCAGTACGGCACGCTCGATGCCAACCAGCGCGCGGCATTCTTCCAGATTGCCTACTCCAGCGCGGCGGCAATGGTGATGCACACTACCGGTGCGGGTTCTAAATATCCGTTCGCCACCAAAGACAGTACCGGTAAGTTCCTCGACGGCAGCAACACTTACAAGCTCCATTTACCGCCAAACCCGCCGGCGGCGCTGTTCTGGGCCGTCACCGCCTATAACATTACCGACGGCACCATGCCGGAAACCGACCAGCTGCTGCCGTCAACCAACGGCTATTACAACATTCCCAAAAACCAGGACGGCTCTATCGACCTGTGGTTTGGGCCGAATAAACCAGAAGGCGTCGCCGACAGCGCGTTTATTAAAACCGTTTCCGGCCGCAACTTCCTCGTGGCATTACGACTTTACGGTACCGAAGACGGTTTCTATGACCAGACCTGGGTGCCAGACGATCTGGTTCAGACCAATAAATAGAAGTCAGACATAAGATGAAAATGAAGCACCTTGCAATGTTGACTGCCCTGACGCTCAGTGCCGGAGCCTTTGCCCAGAGCGCGCCGCTGACGATCCCGCATCCGACCAAATTTGATGAACTAACCCAGCCGTCCCCGGACGTCACGATGCCTGAAGCCTATGTGAAGGCCATTGCGCAACAAGCCTACATCTGGGGCTGGCCGATGGTTAACCAGTTTAACCGGCGTGAAACTATTACCAAAGCGCCATACCCGGCGCTGAACGGCGGAATGGTGCCGGTCGCGCCGATGGGCCAGCTGAGCATGCTCACCGACTATATCAAGCCGGAGGAGACCTTCGTTACCTGCCCGAACCAGGACGTGGCCTACGGCCTTGGCTTCTTTGAGCTGGACAAAGAGCCAATCGTTATTCAGGTGCCGGATTTTGGCGACCGATTCTGGGTCTATGCCATCTATGACGCCCGTACCGATCAGATTGGCAATGTGGGTAAACCCTATGGAACCAAGCCCGGTTTCTATTTGCTCGTCGGCCCGAACTGGAAAGGCGAAACGCCAAAAGGCTTTAACGGCGTGATCCAGTCCTCGACCGAAATGGCGAACGTGATTCCTCGTATCCAGATGGATGATACCCCGGAAGATCGCAAGGCCATTCAGGCGCCTATCAAAGAAGTGATGACTTACCCGTTAAGTAAATTTGATGGCAAGATGAAGTCCTATGAATATTCCAAAATCCCGGCAATCGGTGATAAGCCGGATCCAAGCGCTGGTGAGACGCGCTGGGTCGTTCCGGAAAAATTCTTTGACCAGTTCGCTAACGTGCTTGAAAAAGTGCCGCCGCTGCCGGGTGAAGAAGCTCTGTATGCCCAGTTCCGTCATCTGGTAGAAGCGGGTAAGAAGAACCCGGAAATTCGTAAATGGATGGACGAAACCGCGGTTGCGACGGATAAAACTGTTATCGCGGATTTCTTTAAGTGGAAGAACAACGGCGTGCCTGCCGGCAACGGCTGGAACCGTTCCAAACATAACGCCGAGTTTGGTGTCGATTACTACAACCGTACCGGCACGTCGAAATCTAACATGTTCGACAACAAGCCGGACGAAACGCAGTATTTCTATACCGACAATGATGCCGCCGGTAACCAGCTTTCAGGCGACCATGATTACACGGTAACCTTCCCGAAAGGCGAGCTGCCGCCGGTGAAAGGCTTCTGGTCACTCACGCTGTATAACAGCAAACATCTGTTTAGCCCAAATGAGCTGAACCGTTATTCACTGGGGACCAAAAATAAAAATCTGAAGTATAACGAAGACGGTTCACTAACCCTTTATGTGAGCAAAAAACGTCCAGCAGAGGATAAGGTGAATAACTGGCTGCCGGCACCGGACGGCAAGTTATCACTGTATATCCGTGCGTATTGGGGTGAGCAGTCGATTCTGGACGGAACCTGGCAGCCGCCGAAAATTGAAACGGTGAAATAACCACAATGAGTGTGTCATGTAAAACCATGACACACTCTTTTTTTGAATGAGGCTTAATTTTGCCAACATATTCTAAACTCCCCACGCAAAGCAGACTGTGCATATTATTACGTTACAACACCACAACAACCAACCTTAGTTAAAATACATATATCAATAATATCTAAACAACCGTGAGGTAATCTTATCTATTCTCAGTGGTCGGATATGTAGAGTGATAACAGCGGAATATCATCCGCTTCCCATCATTCATATGTTTTAAACTGATCATGAAAAAATTAATAATGATAGCCCTGACAGCAGCTTTAATTTCCGGCTGTGCACAACAAACTTTCAAAGTAAACAACGGTATAGCTGAAAAACCGACTCAAGAAACCACGCAAACCTTTTTTGTTAACGGTATTGGGCAGAGCAAAACGATTGATGCAGCGTTGGTCTGCGGCGGCGCGGATAAGGTTGTTCGTACTGAAGTGCAGGAAACAGGAATGGATGTTTTCTTACGAATTGTAACCATTGGTATTTATACTCCTCGCGAGGCCAGAGTTTATTGTTCTAAATAATATGAACCTCGATAGCCAACGCTGAAATTATTGACGGCTCCAACAGCCTTTAAAAAGAAACATTTTTATTAATACCGTAATAAAATGTAACGGTTCATGCTTAGGCTAAAGAACGATAAATGTTGTCGTTTAAACGATGTTTTGTATTCCAGGTGCCAATTCCCTGGCACCTTTTTTATTGGATATCCTGGAATGCCGCCGGTTATGCTCTGCAGTCTATGAAGACCGATACCTTACATAAGGCAGCTGATAAGTCGTTATGGTGAATGTCAGCCAATAATTTTGCGTCACGCCGGGTCCTTACCAGCCGGTGATACGATGCCACGTTTGCTGTTCTCCATTTTTTGATAGAACCAGGTAGCGGTGATGCATTGCTGCCGTTGCGCAGGCATGATTAGGCAAAATGCGGAGACGAGAGCCAATCGGGAAGCTGTCTGTTGTCAGCGATGAGCCTGCGGGCAACACAATAATGCCGTGCTCCTGATTGGTGATACTTACGTACAGCCGCTCCAACGGCTCACCCGCCATAGTGCACACCAGCCCGTAGCCGTAGTCCTCATGCTGTGATGCCGTACCACGATCACGAGACATGGCCATCCATCCTGCATCAACGAATATCCAGTTTTTATCCCGGTTGTGTCCGATAACAGTCGTCACGACCGAGAGCGCAATATCGTCAAGACCGCAGACACCGACGTTTTTCATCACCAGATCAAAGGTAGTGAAGACACCCGCTCTGACCTCATTGATGCCCTCCAGTTCCGCTGAAAAATGGGCCGTTGGCGTGGCTCCGACACTCAGCACAGGGCAGGGAATCCCCGAATCGCGCACCCGACGTCCGGCCAGGCGGATCGCATCACATTCATTTTTCGCAGCCAGTCGAATGTCCTCCTCGGTGCGACAGCTATAGGATTCACCGGCATGTGCCATTAACCCTTTCAGTTCTGCCCCGTGGCCATGCACCTGTTTTGCCAGGTCAAGCAATGCCTGACTGTCAGGAGGTAACCCGCCCCGATGTCCGTCGCAGTCCACCTCAATAAACACAGAGAAGACGACATCATGCTGCAATGCATACTCTGTCACCGCTGATGCCTGCTCGGGAGTGTCCAGCAGGATGTGAAGATTCACTCCTCGATGAATAAGCCGTGCAGCGCGGTCCAGTTTATGTGGTGCAATCCCGACGGCATACAAGATATTGGTATAGCCAGCATCGGCAAATCCCTCTGCTTCAGCGAGAGTCGAAACCGTAGCCGGTGAATCATTATTTTTTAACAGGTAACGCGCTGCTTCTGGTGAGCGTAATGTTTTAAGATGAGGCCGTACCTGGCTTCCCAGCCCTTCAACATGGTTATAAAGTTTGTTGATATTGTTCTGATAACGGTTTTCATCGATAAGAAGATAAGGAGTCTCAGGTTCGTGTAGCCACTGTGGGTAGGTCATCGTTGGTCTCCGGTCATAGAATGATTTTGTTATTTTTACAGTTAAAGGTTTATGTTTAAATAAACCAAACCATAATCCATGATTAGGCTGAGGCTTAATGATTAACAGCGATGACCTGCGTTTCTTTCATGCCATTGCAACGCATAAAACCCTTGCCTCTACGGCACGTGCTCTGGATATCTCCCCCTCTTCGGTGACACAACGTTTGCAGGGCATTGAAACGCGATTAGGGGTCAAATTGATTCAGAGGCCTTCGCGCATCGTCAGTCTTACTGATGAAGGTTCACTGGTTTTCGCACGAGCCGAAAAGGTTATTGCAGAACTCAATGAACTCCAGCAGATCATCGATAACCGCCAGCAGCAGGTTGCGGGCAAACTGCGTGTGTTAGCCCCACTGGGGTTTGGGAATGAATATGTGGCACCGATTCTTGCGCAATACGCCCAAATGCATCCCCATCTTGAAGCAGAATTAACGCTATCTGATGTTCCGAACTGGTCATTAAAACATCTGTGGGATGTTATTATTTATATCGGTGAACTCCGGGATTCTTCTCTGCATTGCATTAAACTTGCCGCAAACCAACGTTTTGTGTGCGCATCTCCGTCCTATCTTTCGAAACAGGGTGAACCTGAGACGCCAGAAGCGTTGAAACAACATACCTGTATTGCCTTACGAGAGAATGACGAAGACGTGACTCTATGGCGATTTAGTCGTGAAGGTGTAGAGACACCGGTACGTATTCGCCCACGGCTGTCAAGTAACGAGGGTAATGTTGTTAAAAAATGGGCTTTGGCAGGATGCGGAATTATTATGCGCTCGGAATGGGATGTTTCACCCCAGATAAATTCCGGGACGTTGGTAAGGATTTTAACGGATTTTCACTTGCCCGATGCAGATATTGTTGCGCTGAGTGCTGAAGAGGCTGGAAATCGTCCCCCAAGAGCAGAGCAATTTATTCAATTGCTAAAGACATCTTTGGCTTTACGCCCATGGAAGGAGGGCTGTTAATTTCATACATGTCCATTTATCTCTCATAAGGGACAACGATATTCAACTCTCCTGCATTACAGAATATTTGAGTAGGAACACGTAACATATGACCGGGAGCTGTGGGCCGGTTGTTTTCAGAACGTCGCGTTACTACATTCTTAGATGGAGTGACCGTATTCCTCAGAGACCATGAGCACGTGTAAAGGAATGGCAGGGCCATTCACAATGAAAATTCCCTTCATCTTTTAAGCATTAATATTCAGGAATGTCCGCTGTCCGCTCATAGCAGCTCCTTCGGGGCTGAGCGTGAAGTGCTAACAGAACTCTTCGCTAAAAGTAGTTATCAAAACTTAAAAACATATTATGGTAATCAGTGGGTTATATAGATGTTTAAGCTCTAATGGCCTAACGGGTGATAGTGATTATTTTTAATAATATCAGATGGTTGCTTTCAGTTTAGCTAACTACTGCTCCGTCATATGGAATGGCCCGAAGCGGCTGACCTTATCGTTAAAGGTATGGAAGGCGCTAAGCTGCTGAAATATTCAGGGTTTGATGACGCGATCATCGAAAACATGTAATCCACTTGCTGGGTTATAGATGAACGGGAACCGCTGGGGTCCCGTTTTTTTGCCTTGTAAAACGACAATTACGATAAGCGAGGGAAATACTGATGCAAATCAGACAAGCTACACCGCAAGAAGCAGAACGATGCTGGGATATTCGCAATCAGGCTATTCGTGCAGGATGCACATCGAGCTATGACGCGGCGGTTATTGATGCATGGACGCCGGACAATATGCCTGAGCAGTATCGTCAGGAGATTATTAATTATCCGTTTTTTGTGGCGGTGGACGATAGCGATCGGCCGGTGGCAACGGGCTATCTCGATCTCACTTCCGGTAGCGTAGAGGCTATTTTTACGCTGCCTGAATACAGCGGAAAGGGATTGGCTGGGGCGATTATGAATGCAATAAAAAAAGAAGCACGCGCCCGTGGATTTCAAGCGATTACCTTATCCTCAACGCCCAATGCACAAGGGTTTTATGAGGCACAAGGATTTACCGTTGTGAAGGAAAGCGTGCACTTCTCTGCATCGGCGAACGCGCAATTGCGCTGCGTCGACATGATACTGGAACTGTAAGAGCAGCATGTACTTCTCTGGCGCTAACGACGCGTAGCGGGTTTTGTGCCAGAGAAGATAACAGCGCCGCGTTATTCACTCACCAGCCAAAACTCCGCCTCGTCGAACATCTCCTGCACCGTACGGCTGATCTGCTCTTTTTCATGTTTGCTGGCATCCGTGTTGATGGCCGGCAGCGTCATCATCGGTTTTACCCGAACCTCGGCATCCGGGAAAATGCGGTGCACTCTCTTGCTTAATTCGCCGAGGATTATCTCTTTTGCACCAGGTAAACCCTCAAAATTCCTTTTGTCATAAACGAGTTCCACGAACATTTTTAGCCTCTCTTTACTGGGTATAACGACAGTATATATACTGTATGCATAAACAGTGTCAATAGAGTGAGTTCATTATGAAGTTTTATTCACCAACTGGCCCAGGCCACATGGCTGCGCTACCGTTGTTCAGTGACCTCGTGCCCTGCGGATTTCCAAGCCCGGCGCAGGACTATGTTGAACAGCGCATTGATTTAAATAAGCTGGTGATAAGGCATCCCAGCGCGACCTATTTTGTCCGCGCCGCTGGGGATTCCATGAGCGGCGCGGGAATTGGCAATGGCGATCTGCTGGTGGTCGATAGCGCGAAAACCGCACAGCATGGGGATGTCGTGATCGCGGCGGTTGACGGTGAGTTCACGGTTAAGCGCCTGCAAACGCACCCGTCGGTAATGCTGATTCCTGAAAATCCGGCTTATACGCCGATTCAGTTCAGCGGCGAAGACTCGCTGGATATTTTTGGCGTTGTCACGCATATCCTGAAGACGGTCGGCTGATGTTCGTCCTTGTTGATGCTATGCCATCCAGTCAGCGATAATTTCCCCGTATAGTCGCTCGGCGTCGTCTATTCGACTGAGCAGACAGTATTCGTCGGTTTGATGCGCCATCGCAGGTTCGCCAGGGCCGAGAATAATGCAGGGTGGGTTACCCAGCGCGGGCAATAGCAGAGAGGCGTCGGTAAAGTAGGGGACGACGCGTGGCTCAAGCGGTTTATTGTGCAGTGGTTGGCAGCGCTGATAAACCTGCTTTATCCAGGCGTGATTTTCCTCGCTTAATACCGCAGGCAAATCGACCAACGTGGTGACCGTCACGTTCTCGCCCAACAGCGTGGTGAGTTGCTGACGAATGGTGGCGTGCTGTAAATTGGGCGCGCTGCGGATATCGACATCAAAACGCGTGCGATCCGGCACGGAATTGATATTTAGTCCACCCTCAATGCGTCCGACGTTAAGCGTGGGTTGCTTCATTAACGGATGCGGTGCACCTGGTGAAAAATGCTGAATCTTGCCCAGCGCATCCGCCGCCAGATAGATAGCATTAATTCCCAGTTCGGGCATCGCGCCGTGCGCGGTTTTCCCTCGGGTTTCACAGCGTAGCCACAGTGCGCCTTTGTGTCCGATGACGGGGTAATTGGCGGTAGGTTCTCCGACGATCAGCGCACCGATCTCCGGTAACGCGCCGGACTCAATTAATGCTCTTGCGCCATCACAGCCGGTTTCTTCTCCGCCGGTAATCAGCAGGACCGCACCGCGCCCGGCGAGAATAGCGTCCCGATGCTGTACGCAGGCGATGGCAAACGCCGCCACTGCCGCCTTCATATCGCTGGAACCGCGACCGTAAAGGCGTGTGCCGTCAACCTGCGAGCCGAAAGGATCGTACAGCCACTGTGCATTACCGAGCGGTACGGTATCCAGATGGCCGGTAAAGGCCAGCGGTTTCCCGGCTTTTGCACCGGGAAGTGTGGCGATCAGATTGCTGCGTCTTGAACCGAATGATGAGAGCGAAACCTCAAAGCCATTATCGCGAAGCCAATCGGCAAAGAACTGCATACAGTCGGTTTCGTTGCCAGGTGGGTTAATGGTATTAAAGCCCAGCAGATGCTGGGCGAGTTCGAGAGTTGCGCCCATCAGTCGCGTTCCGTCAGCCAGTCGAGGCAGTTAACCCACAGCTGGCGGTAGCCCGGCCATTTGGCAAACTCTTCCGGTAGCCAGTGCGCTGACATATCGCTGGTCCAGACCAGAGAACGACCTTGTTGATATTCGCGAATGGCCAGCAGCGGGTGACTAGTGCCCGCAACGGTCGCCAGCAGTTTGCCTTCCGGGTGCATTTCCACTTCGTTATAACCCAGCAGCCACGGCCATTCAGCGGGAAGATCGTTAAAGAGCGCGTGGGGCTCCGTCATTTCGGCATAACAACCCTCTGGGGTTTCAATACGATCGTCCCATGCCAGACAACGAACCGGCAGTACTTTCTCTACTGCGGTATTACGATAACGCGCGCCGCCGTTAATACCCTGGAAGCTGTAGTAGCCGCCAATCATCATCAGCGCGCCGCCCGCCGCAACGTAGTCATGCAGTAGCGTTAATCGGTTGGCGGTACGGCGGCTTTTCAGCCAGGTATCCGGGTGCAAAAGCAGAGTATTGGCACCAATATCCGAGAGAATAATGGCATCCCATTGCTGTAGCGCTTCCAGCGTCAGCGGAAACTCGACCGCTGCCGCGTGGGCAGGCATATAGGTAATGGCGTAATGGCTATCGGCTAGCGCGGCCAAAAAGTCCGTTGCCCCGGTGTGCCAGGTCGCGGTGGCAAACTGGTCGAAGCCTTTAACGTGCGTTGATGTGCTGGTCCAGGATTCACCCACCAGTAAAATTTTCTTCTGCATTATGACTTTCCTTTTATCCGCCAAAGACCCGTTGGGGATTTCCAATCATCAGGGTTTCGAGTTGTTCCCCGTTAACGCCGTGACGACGTAAGCGGGGAACAAAATGTTTGAGTATGTAGCCGTAGCCGTGACCGCCGTAGCGGGTGAGCATGGTTTTCAGGAACACATCCTGTGAGAGTAAAATCTGCTGAATATAGCCATCGTCAATCAGCTCGCGAATGGCGCGGGCGTTCTCTTCATCGGAAGGCGACTGTGCCGACTCGTCGGCGTAGTAGTAGCTCATACCGATCATGTCATATTCGAGAAACGCCCCGCGCTGTGCTAACTCGCGCTGGTAGCGCTTATCGGCGAAGCTGGGATTCATATGGCACAGCACCGTATGACGTAGATCGGCACCTTCCTGCTCGAGAATATCCAGCACCTGGTGCCCCAGCCGTTCCCAGCCGGGCAGATGGACCTCGATCGGCACACCGGTTGCGGCGCTTGCCCGGCCGGCTGCGCGCAGAGACTTCTCTTCATCTGAGGTAAAGCGGCTGGAGATGCCAATTTCCCCGATCAGCCCGGCCAGCACCTCCGGTTTCTCCTCTGCGCCGCCGAGATCGTAGATTAACCGCTCGGTTAACTGCTCGACGCTGCTGGTTTTCACCCACTCAGGGTGCGACGGCTCCAGATAGAGGCCGGTACCCATAATAATGTTGAGCCCGGTCAGGCGAGCGATACGCGCCAGCGCTTTCGGATCGCGGCCAATGCCGATATTGGTCGGATCAACCACCGTCTCTCCGCCAAGGGCGCGATATTTAGTCAGCTCTTCAATCGCCACATCGACGTCAAATAGCTGGCAGTTATCACGACTCATCAGCGGATTCAGCGACAGTTCGCCGAGGTTTTCCATCTTCACCGGCATTTCAGCAAGATGGCGATCGCTACAACAACAGGGCGGCACCCATTTCCCGGAGGCATCCAGCAGGATGTGCTCATGCATCAGCGTAACGCCCATCTCACTAATGGGCAGCGGCCCTAATACCGTCATGGCATAACCGCTGCTGACGCCGACTGGCAGCGGAGTAGGATGACGAAAAATTGATCCTTTCATCGGTTATCCTTTTGCCGCAGATCGCGTGGGGTTGAGAATGCGCGTGTTCAGCCAGATAGCCAGCAGGATGATGGTACCGGTAGCTATTTGGGTGTAGAACGGTGAAATATGCGACAGGATCAGCCCGTTCTGAATGACCGCAATCGACAACGCGCCGAGTAACGTGCCAATAATGGTACCGAAGCCGCCAAACAGGCTGGTGCTGCCGAGCACTACGGCGGCAATCACCTGCAGTTCGAAGCCTTCGCCCTGGTTGGAAGACCCGCTGCCGAGGCGTGCGGTAATAATCATTCCAGCCAGTGCGGCGGCCATCCCGCTGATGATGTACACCTTCATGGTCACGGCTTTCGTGTTAATACCGCTGCGTCGTGCGCCTTCTGCGTTAGCACCGATGGCGGTAACGTAACGGCCAAAGCGCATATGATTCAGGACGATATGTCCGATAACCAGAATCATAATACCAATCACCGCTGGCATCGGGATGCCCACAACCCAGGCGCGCCCTATAAAGGTAAACAGGCTGTCTGCCGGGACGGGAATGGAGTAGCCCTGAGTCACCAATAGCGCGATGCCGCGAACCACGGCCAGAGTGGCAAGGGTGACGATAAACGCCGGTATCCCTTCATAGGCAATAAAGAACCCGTTGATGGCACCCACCAGACCGCCGAGCAGCAGACCGCCGAGCAGGACAACCGGCCACGGCAATCCCCAGTTATTCAGCGCGATAGCGGAAAGCGCGCCAACCAGCGCCAGAGTGGAACCTACCGACAGGTCTATGCCACCGGTGGTAATCACCAGCGTCATTGCAGTCGCCACGATCAGCAGCGGGGCGCTCTGACGAATGATATTCAGCCAGTTGGTACCGGTGAGGAAATTACTGGTGATCAGCGAAAACACCACGCAACAGAAAACAAAAAACAGCGCGATGCTGACGACGCCAGAGTGGTTGTGCAGCAGGCGGCGCGGCAGCGAATGCTGGATCATGCGAGAGCTGCTTAAGTTCATGATACTCATCCTGTTACCTCAATGTGCGGCCGCAGAGCGGGCGGTGAACTTTTCGCCCACAATCAGATTAACGATATCGCTTAGACTGGTGTCAGCGACGCGCCGGTCGGCGACGTTGGTGCCTTCATACATGACCATGATTCGGTCACAGACCAGGAACAGGTCCTGCAAGCGGTGAGTAATCAGAATCACGCTCACGCCACGAGCGGAAACACGGCGGATGAGTTCCAGAACCGCTTCAACTTCCGCGACGGCAAGCGCGGCGGTGGGTTCGTCCATAATCAGCACCTTCGGGTCAAAGGCCGCCGCGCGGGCGATGGCAATGGCCTGGCGTTGGCCGCCGGAGAGGTTCCTGACCAGCAGGCGGGTATCGGGAATAGAAATGCCTAGCCCTTTTAGCATCTCACGGGCATCGGCATGCATTCTGGCCTCGTCGAGAAAAGGGATACCGAGAACGGATTTCATCGGCTCGCGGCCCATAAACAGATTGCCTGCGACGTCAACCGTGTCGCATAGCGACAGATCCTGATACACCATCTCGATATGACAGCGGCGAGAATCCGCTGGATTGGTAAACTGGTGCTGTTCGCCGTCGATACGAATCGTGCCGCTGGAAGGGATTACCGCGCCAGATAACACTTTGGTCAGGGTGGATTTACCCGCGCCGTTATCGCCCACCAAACCCAGTACTTCACCAGGTGCCAGCTCCAGGTTGACACCGCGCAATGAACGTATCGACCCGTAGGTCTTGGTGATATTAATCATCTCCACCCTTGGCGGGGTAGTGTGTGGCTGCTGCATCTGATAACTCCCATTGCTATTGCCGGGAAAATGTTCGCCCAACCTGCGCGAGATACTTCATTCAACACGATTTACAATCTAGTAAACCGGTTTACCTGATGAATGAAGCACTCATAAGCACAGCCAGGCCAACGCTATTTAAGATATTTATTCGCCAGTAAGAACATTGCAGCATCCGTGCCAGGGCAGAAACAACACAGCAGCCCTGTGATTTAACGCTATGTAATAAATAGAATTTATTTATGCCATGTCGGTAAACCGGTTTACTGATTATAGTGAACGGTTTTTGAATTGATCGTTTTTTGCGCCAAAATTGGGCGCTTTTGCGCCATTTTGGGACGAGCTTAACAAATCTTGATCGAGTCGCGGCCGACCCATTCAACCGGCAGACGGGTTTCCGCAGGGATATCTTTCTCGTTGTTGAGCAGGCGCAGCATGATGTTCACTGCCGTATGGCCCAGCTCCCGGGCGGGTTGGCGGATAGTTGAGATGCGGGGCTGGGTGAAGTCGGCATAGTTGGCATCATCGAAACCGACTAGCGACAGTGCTGCCGGTGCCTGCAGCCCGCTGGCACGTAACCCGTCGAGCAGGCCCAGCACCAGATAGTCACTAGCAGCAAAGACAGCGGTAGGGCGGATCGGCTGGCTAAACAGGTGGTGCAGCGCCTGCTGGCCGAATTCTCGCCGATAGTCGCCATACATGATCCATTCCGGTGGCCAGCTCAGGCCCGCTTGCTCCATAGCGGTGCAGAATCCCTGATAACGCTCGCGGACGCTCATCAATTTGTCTGGCCCACCAACGAAGGCAATATGGCGATGCCCGGCGGCGATCAGCTTTTCAGTGGCAATTCGCCCACCCTGTACGTTATCAGCAAAGACTTTCGGTACCTTACTGCCGGGAATATCTTCATCCAGCAGCACGATGCGTTCATGGCGCTGAATTTCTTTCCGCAACAGACCGTTATCCGGTCGGTTAGTGGTGAACAATAGGCCATCGACCTGGCAGGTATCCAGCCAGCGAATAAACTGACACTCTTTATCAGGATTGTTGCGGGTGATGCACAGCACCAGGCTGTAACCGCTGGCAGAAGCGGCCTCTTCGGCAGCATCGGCCAGTTCGGCAAAGAAGGGGTTGGTGATATCAGGTAACACCAGCCCAAGCGTTTCGCTTCCCCCTTTGCTCAGGCGACGTGCGAGGCTGTTGCCGCGATAGTCCAGTTCGTGGATAGCCGTTTCAATACGATCGATAGTGTCCTGCGGCAGCACAATGCTGTTGTTCATATAGCGTGACAACGTCGCTTTAGATAGCCCTGCCAGCTTTGCCACATCGGATAGCAATACGCGTTTTATACTCATTTGCTGCGCCATTTCTGCCAGAATCGGCTATCTGTAACATAGTTAAGCGCCGTGGATACAGCAATTTCTTGGGTAACCATGGCGTGAAATTAATGCTTGACAAATTTTAATCGGCAGAGAATTGTATAGGCAGTTTACCGCATCATCCGGGAAGTCATTCCCAAACCAGCTTTAGACGTTCCAGTCGCGCACCGAAACGGACCGGTTGCCGGAATGTTGTAAAGCGGGATCTAGCCGAACCGTTTTCGATTGTTCTGGCTACAAACTCGATATTTGCCCGCCAAAACATAATCCTTCTGCGTTCGTATGTAACGCGGAACTCTGCTGGCTATCAACAATTCCCGACGAGGATACTGATGATGTTACTTAACACCGGAAAACTGCGTTTTATTGCTATAGCGACGACGATGCTGGCATCAGTGAGTTTTATTTCTGCAGCCAATGCTGAAAACCCAACTTATGCATTGGTGCAGATCAATCAGCAGGCTCTGTTCTTTAATCTGATGAATAAAGGCGCGCAGGATGCAGCAAAAGCGAGCGGCAAAAATTTAGTTATTTTCAACTCTAATGATAATCCCGTTGCGCAAAATGATGCGATTGAAAACTATATTCAGCAAGGCGTTAAAGGCATTCTGGTTGCCGCTATCGACGTTAACGGAATTATGCCAGCGGTCAAAGAAGCTGCGGCGGCGAACATTCCTGTCATTGCTATTGATGCCGTATTACCCGCCGGGCCTCAGGCTGCTCAAGTCGGCGTTGATAATATTGAAGGTGGGCGAATTATTGGTAAATACTTCGTTGATTATGTGCAAAAAGAGATGGGCAGCCAGGCGCGTCTGGGGATTGTTGGGGCGTTAAATTCAGCTATTCAAAACCAGCGGCAGAAAGGCTTCGAAGAGGCGCTGAAAAGTAATCCTAAAATTACGGTCGCGAACGTTGTTGACGGACAAAACGTGCAGGATAAAGCGATGACCGCGGCGGAGAACCTGATTACCGGCAATCCCGATCTGACGGCGATATATGCAACGGGTGAACCAGCCTTGCTGGGTGCTATTGCTGCTGTGGAAAATCAGGGGCGCCAGAAGGACATTAAAGTCTTTGGCTGGGATCTGACGGCGAAGGCGATTTCGGGTATTGATAGTGGCTACGTTACCGCCGTGCTGCAGCAGGATCCTGAAAAAATGGGCGCAGAAGCCCTGAATGCACTCAACAGTATCACGTCGGGTAAAACCGTGTCGAAGACCATTCTGGTACCGGCCACGGTGGTAACCAAAGCGAACGTTGATACTTACCGTTCGCTGTTTAAGTAGGTTATTACATGCCGCCCATTGATAGCAGGGCGGCAAGTTCATGGTTGGCTGGAAACGCGCTGTAGGTACCCCGACGGCTAACGGTAATCGCGGCAGCAAGGCTAGCGTGGGTAAGTGCCAGGGTATCGGGCGCTACCCCACGCCGCAGCGAGGACGCTAGCATGACGGCAAGGAAAGTGTCTCCTGCACCGGTGGTATCAAGCGCCTCGGCGGGGACGGCGGGGCAGAACTGGCGCTGGCCGTCCCGAACTAACCAGGCCCCAACTGCGCCCTGGGTAATAATTAAGGTTTTCAGGCCATCAGGCTGTAACAGTTCGGCCTCTGATTCGTTGACCACGGCGATATCGATCAGTGGCCACAGATGGCAAAAATCAGGATTAACCGGTGAAGGGTTGAATACCGTAGTCATACCGCGTGTTTTGGCAAACTGGAACAGGGTGCGAGTTTTATCCAGAGAGAAATTACCCTGTTGTAGCAAAATATCACCGACTGCGGCGTCAGCCATGTGCGAGATAATATCATCAATGCCAAATGTATCGGCGGCAGCGGTGGTAGTAATAATGGCATTATCACCATCATCACTATTTAAAATAATCGAGGTGTCACTATGTTGATTGACATGAAAATCGGGTAGTAGCGATAACGTCTCACCTTTTATTTGCTGACGGATCCAGATACCGTTGCTGTCACTTCCCGTGGCGGCAATTAAACGTGTGTCTATTCCGCAACGGGATAATATGATCGCCTGATTCGCGCCTTTACCGCCAATATCTTGTGATACTTTAATTCCATGAATTGATGAGCCTTTTTTAGGTATGTCCGTAATGGACCAGGTTTCATCTACGGTAATATTACCAGTAACGTAAACACGCATAGTGTTTCCTTAATAGGATGGATAAGATGGTTGCTATCTCAGCAGAAAAAACGAATGCAATACAAGCTATTTTTTCACGTAAGAAAGCAGTTATTGGTGTAATTCATTGCGATCCCTTTCCTGGAACGCCTAAATATCAAGGGAAATCAGTTGGAAATATTATTGAGCGTGCGCTTCGCGATGCGGAAAATTATATCTCAGGCGGCGTTCATGGTTTGATTGTTGAAAACCATGGCGATATTCCTTTTTCCAAACCAGAAGATATTGGTCATGAAACATCGGCACTGATGGCGGTCATTACCGAGAAAGTGCGCGAACGCTTTGGTGTTCCGCTAGGTATTAACGTATTGGCTAATGCAGCGATTCCGGCGCTAGCAACCGCATTGGCGGGCGGGGCTGATTTCGTCCGCGTAAACCAGTGGGCTAACGCCTATATTGCCAATGAAGGGTTTATTGAAGGGGCGGCGGCTAAAGCGCTGCGCTACCGTAGTATGCTGCGCGCTGAACATATCCGCGTTTTTGCTGATAGCCATGTCAAACATGGTAGCCATGCCATCGTTGCCGATCGTTCGATTCAGGAGCTGACTCGCGATGTCGATTTTTTTGAAGCCGATGCGGTGATCGCCACCGGTCAACGCACGGGCGATAGCGCCACTATGGAAGAAATCGATGAAATTCGCGCAGCGACGGAGTTACCGTTGTTGGTCGGTTCTGGAGTGACGCCGGCTAACGTTTGTCAGATTCTGGGGCGTACTCAGGGGGTGATCGTTGCCAGTACGATGAAGGTGGACGGTGTCTGGTGGAACGACGTTGATTTGGCTCGGGTAAAACATTTTATGTCTATCGCTCAGGCAGCGCTGGAGGAAGCATAATGGAACCCTTTACCGAGCGACTGCTACGTGAGCATGAGCAGGTCTGGCAGGCCATGCAGCAGCATCGTTTTGTGGTTGATATTGAGCAGGATCGTCTGCCAACAACGGTGTTTAACCGCTACCTTGTCTTCGAGGGGAACTTTGTCGCCACGGCGATTGCAATTTTTGCCCTGGGAATCAGCAAAGCGCCGGGTATTCAGCAGCAGCGTTGGCTGGTTGGTGTACTGAATGCTTTGGTCGATACGCAGATAGCCTGGTTTGAACGGGTATTAGCGGAACGCCGGATTAATCCTGCCGATTATCCGGACGATCTGCCCGGCGTGCAGCGTTTCCGCGATGGTATGTTGCGAACCGCTCAGCAAGGCAGCTATGAGCAGATTATTACCCTGATGTTCGGCGCTGAATGGATGTATTACGCCTGGTGTCGGCGAGTAAATGAGCGCCATCAAAGCGATGCTGACGTTCGGCACTGGGTGGAAATGCATGCGGAAGACGCGTTTTATCAGCAGGCGCTTTGGCTGAAGAATGAGTTGGATCGCTGTGCTGTAGCGCTCAGTGAGAGCGAAAAACAAACGCTGTCAGCGCTATATGGTGAAGTGCTGCAGTGGGAAATTGATTTCCATAGTGCGGCGTATGAGCCTTAGACTGATAAGTCGATCATGAGAAAAAACCGCTGCCGGAGCCGGAATTTATTCTGGTTCCGACAGCGGTAGAGCCATTTAATAAACCACTGCCATGCCGACTGCACTCGCCACGCTGCCGGGGCACGCACACACTGGCGGTTGACTAAATTATCTAAAACTTCAGGGGGTTTGGTTTATCGCCCTGAAAGCCGCTTGCACCTTCGCTAATACTTGATCTACTGTATTTATATACAGTAATTTGAGCGATAATAAATTATGCATGATTCTAATAGGCCGATTCAGTTCAGTGACGAGGGCTTGCTGGATATTTTTGGCGTCGTCACGCATATCCTGAAGACGGTCGGCTGATGTTTGCCCTTGTTGATGCGAACTCGTTTTACGCCAGCTGCCAGACCGTGTTCCGGCCAGACCTTAAGGGCAAGCCGGTATGCGTGCTGAGCAATAATGACGGCTGCGTTATCGCCTGTAGCCAGGCCGCCAGAGCGCTTGGCATCAAAATGGGAACGCCCTGGTTCCGGCTAAAAGGGGTGGCGTTTCCCGAACGCGTCCATTTTTTTTCCAGTAACTACGAGCTGTACGCCGATATGAGCCTGCGGATGATGAGCACCCTTGAAGAGATGTCTCCCCGGTGCGAGGTGTATTCAATTGACGAGTCATTCTGCGACCTGACGGGCGTCAGCAACTGCCGTGAGCTGGTGGATTTTGGTCGGGAGATCCGCCGCACCGTGCGTCAGCGCACGCACCTGACCGTGGGTGTCGGCATCGCGCAGACCAAAACGCTGGCGAAGCTGGCCAATTATGCCGCCAAGCGGTGGCAGCAGCAGACCGATGGCGTTGTTGACCTGTCTAACGTGGAGAACCAGCGTAAGCTGATGGCCGCACTGCCGGTTGATGAGGTGTGGGGGATTGGGCGTCGGATAAGTCGATCGCTGCAGGCGATGGGGATCAAAACCGTGCTTGAACTGGCGGACACCGATATTCGTTTTATCAGGAAGCACTTTAGCGTGGTGCTGGAACGAACGGTACGCGAACTGCGCGGCGAACCGTGCTTTGCGCTGGAAGAGTTTGCTCCCGTGAAGCAGGAAATTATCTGTTCCCGATCGTTTGGCGAACGGATTACCGATTACGAGCAGATGCGGCAGGCTATCTGCAGCTATGCCGTCCGCGCGGCGGAGAAACTGCGTGGCGAGCATCAGTACTGCCGGTTTGTTTCTGCGTTTGTGAAAACGTCTCCGTTTGCAGAAAGAGCGCCGTACTATGCGAACAGCGCATCCGTGAAGCTCCTTACGCCCACGCAGGACACCCGCGATATTGTCGCTGCCGCTACACGCTGTCTGGAGGCTATATGGCAGAGCGGTCATCGCTATCAAAAGGCGGGCGTGATGTTGGGGGATTTTTACAGCCAGGGCATCGTGCAACTCGACCTGTTTGATGATAACGCACCAAGGCGTAACAGTGCGCCGCTGATGGAGGTGCTGGACCGTATCAACACGAAAGCCGGGAAGGGGACGCTCTATTTTGCCGGGCAGGGCATTCAGCAGGAGTGGCAAATGAAAAGAGAGATGCTATCGCCGCGATACACAACGAGGTATAGCGATTTACTGCGAGTGAAGTGAACCGCAGCGTTGGAAAACAAACATCCTCTTCCCTGGCACCGCCAGAGAAGAGGAAGACCATCGCTATGGGCTAGCGGTTATTTCAATTCAGGAAGATTGCTGTGCGCCGTCTGCTGCTCCTCCACCGGCTGTGCGGCCGTTGGTGCCTGAATATTCAGCTGTTTTAGCAGATCGCCAATGCGCGCGTTGATGCGGTAGGTGGTGAACATCTCCACAAACTGCATTTCGACGTAGCGGCGCTGGGCGTTGAACACTTCGTTTTCGCTGTCCAGCATATCCAGCAGGCTACGTTCACCGATGCTGAACTGTTCCTGATACGCGGTGCGCACCACGGCGCTGCGATCGGCGTAATCTTTGGCGATAGGTACCTGCTGTTTGGCGTTCTGCCAGGCGTTCCAGGACAGACGCAGCTCTTCATCCAGCTGGCGAAGAGCGTTGCGTTTGACGTCCTGCGCTTCCTGCATTTTGTAGGCATAAGATGACAACTGTGCTTTATCGCTGCCGCCGTTAAACAGGTTGTAGTTCATGCGAACCATCGCCTGCCACTCCTGATCGTGGCCGCGCGTACCGTCGACGTTGTTATCCATACGACGGCCAAGGTCGATATCCACGCTCGGGTAAAAGCGGGATTTCGCGGCTTCATACTGTTGGCGGGTGGCTTCAACGTCCGCATCGGCCTGCTTGAGCAGCGGGCTGTTTTCCAGCATCTGCTTACGGGCTTCCGCCTGAGAACCAGGGATTTTGGTGGTCATCGGCATTGACAGGCCGCTCGCCTCTTTACCGACCACGCTGTAATAGTTGGCCTGGGCATCTTCGAGGTTGGTTTGTTCGGTCAGCAGGTTGTTTTTCGCCTGTGCCAGACGCGCCTGCGCCTGCTCAAAGTCAGCCTTACGGCCTACGCCCTGTTCGGTACGCAGACGGATTTGGTCAAAAACGCGCTCGTGGCTCTTCAGGTTATTTTGTGCCAGTTGCACCATTTTTTGACGCATCAGAACGTCGAGATAGCTTTGAATCGCATTCAGCGCAGTCACTTCACTGGTGTTCATCACCGTGTACGCCCGGGAGTTCACGGTCGCCTTTTGCCGGGCCACTTCGCTGGTGGTCGCGAAGCCGTTAAACACATTCTGGCGCAGGTTAAGGCTGGATTCGCTGCGGTTCAGGTTGCGACGGTGATCGTTGGCTGCACGGGTGCTGGAGTTATCGGTCTGCTCCCAGCCGGTGCCGGCGGAGAGATTTAAGGTTGGCAGATAACCGCCTTTTGCCGCCCGTAAATCTTCATCGGCAGAATAGCGGCTGTTGACCGACGCGCTCACCTGCGGGTGCCAGAGCAAGCTGTCTTTGACGGCCTGTTCGAGCGTGGCCGCGCTAACGTTGTTAACGAACAGCAGCGGCAGAGAGAGACTGGTTAATACCCGAATGTGTTTGTTCATAATGTTATCCTTTCATCAATTTCCATCGTATATAGGGGTACTATCGTTCTTGAAGTGCTTCTGACTTCGCTCTTAATATTGGTTTTAACAGATAACTGAGTACGCTTTTCTTCCCTGTCATGATATCGACAGAAGCCACCATTCCCGGAATAATTAACAGCGGCTTTTCCTCACTACCGAGATAATTACGATCCGTTCTTAAGCGAATTTGATAAAAAC
The DNA here is from genome assembly GCF_046569695.1 of Kluyvera sp. 142486. Lineage (NCBI taxonomy): Bacteria > Pseudomonadati > Pseudomonadota > Gammaproteobacteria > Enterobacterales > Enterobacteriaceae > Kluyvera > Kluyvera sp. 142486. The sequence continues at coordinate 4,988 of NZ_JBKHUI010000029.1, read as the reverse complement.
TACGCCCCTCTTTGTCCGTGATGGTATCAGCACTAATATGCTCCAGAGAGCCTTGCAGGCCGCCATAGATGGTGTAGTCATAGGCGGTAAATTTGATCATCGCTTTTTGCCCAGGATGAAGAAACGCAATATCTTGCGGCCTTATTTTGGCCTCAACCAGCAGACTGTCATCCAGCGGAACGATCTCAACCAGTTCGCTGCCGGGCTGAATAACGCCGCCAATGGTGGTGACCAGCATTTGCTGGATAATTCCGCGTACGGGTGAGGTCACTAATGTACGATTGACTCTGTCTTCAATGGCTTTGCCGCTGGCCTCAATTTTGGCCAGATTGGTGCGGGCTTCATTTAACTGCCCCAGCATTTCGCTGTGATAGCGCCCGCGAGACTCGGCAATCTTATTTTCTATCTCTTTTACCGCCGACCGGGCCCGAGGAATGGCGAGCACGATGGAGTCGAGTTGGCCGCGGGTATCGACTTCAGAGCGGCGCAGGCGAAGTATTTCAACTTTTGAAATCGCCCCGGCTTTGACCAGCGGCTCTGACATTCTGACTTCTTGCTGAATGAGCCCCAGGCTATGGCTGAACTGCGTTTTTTTGGCTTCATAATCGAGCAGTTCCTGTTTTTTCTGTGATAACTGCTCTTCCAGCCCCGCAATTTCGCTGCTAAAGCGCGCACGTTGCGTATTGAACAGCGCCCGCTCGCCGCTGGCAATATTCGGCGCTTCACGCTCAATATCGTCGCTAAGTACGAGAGGTTTATCCGCAATTTGCGCTTCCAGCCGTGAAATTTGCGCCATTAAGGCGTAGCGGTCAGCTTCACTTTCACCGGCATTCGATTTAAAGCGCGTGTCGTCGAGCCGCAGTAAAGGCTGCCCGGCTTCCACCACCTGACCTTCATGGACGAAGACTTCGGAAACGATGCCGCCTTCCATGTTCTGGACCTTTTGCAGACGTGATGATGGGATAGCCTTACCATCTCCTCGGGCAACCTCATCAATCTGCGCGTTGGCTGCCCAGATGATTAAGACAATAAAGAACGCCAGGCATGACCACAGAGTGGTGCGGGCTGAACGTGGCCCATCCGCCATCACGAGCCCGTTGATGCCATTAATCGTGAGATCGTTGTCGTTATAGCCCAGTCCTAACCGACGCAGCAGGATTTTCAGCCATTTATTGTGTCGCATGGATTTGCCCCTTCTTCAGCGCGACCAGGACGTTCTCTCTTGGGCCGTCAGCAATAATGCGTCCACGGTCAATGATGATCAGTCTATCGACGAGGGAAAGCATGGAGGCACGATGCGTGACCAGCAGCAACGTCCGCCCTTTGGTGGAGTCCATCAGCGCGCGACGCACGCTATCTTCCGTGGTGTTGTCCATGGAACTGGTTGGCTCATCGAGCAACAACACCGGTGGCTCTAACAGCAGCGCGCGCGCCAGCATTACCGCCTGACGCTGGCCGCCGGAGAGGTTGAGGCCTCGCTCGCCCACCTGCATGTTGTAGCCGTCCGGGTGCTTGCGTGCGAACTCATGGACGCCCGCCAGTTGCGATGCCCGAAGCAGTGCCTCGTTTTCGACATAGCTGGCGCCGCTGATCAAGTTTTCGCGCAGCGTGCCGCTGAACAGGTGAATATCCTGCGGCCCGTAGCCAATGTTATGGCGCACATCGTTCACATCAATTTGATTGGCATCCATACCGTCCAGCAGAATTTCACCGGAGTCGGGTTGATAAAAGCCGATAATCAGTTTTGCTAGCGAGCTTTTCCCCGAGCCGCTACGGCCGATAATCCCGACGCGTTCCCCAGGGGCGATGGTAAAGGAGAGGCCATTGAGCGAAGGGCGCTTCTGGCCCGGGTAGGTAAAAGTGACGTTCTGGAAGGTGATGCCGCCCTGCAATTTCTCACGGGCGACCAACGGGCGATCGTCCTGACGTTCCTGAGGCAGGTCCATCATATCTTCCGTGGTTTTCATCGTCATTTTGGCCTGCTGATAGCGGGTGACAAGCCCGCTTAACTGGCCCATCGGCACCAGTGCGCGCCCGTTAAGCATGTAGCAGGCAATCAAGCCCCCCATGCTGAGCTGACCATCAATAATCAGATAGACGCCCGCCACGATCATCGCTACGCCTGAGAATTGTTGTAACCAGGCGGTAAAGTTAACGGCGAGCGTGGAGAGCGTTTTCACACGCAGCTCTTTTTTGCTGAGGGTCACCAGCGTGCTTTCCCACATGTACTGGCGCTCGCTCTGGGCGTTATTGGCCTTCATCGCATCCAGGCCACTGAGCGTTTCAATCAACACCGCTTGCCGTTCAGAGGCCAGCTTCATGGTGTCATCAATAGTCTGGTTCAGCGGTTTCTGGATGGCCCAACTTACGGCCAGAGCCAGAGGGAAGGCGACTAAAGGAATGAACACCAGCGGCCCGCCGATAACGCCAATCACCAGTAGCATCAGCAGCGTGAAGGGCATATCGATAAGCGTTGCCATGGTTAATGACGAGAGGAAATCGCGTAACGATTGAATTTCATGGATATTTTGAGCAAAGCTACCCATGCGCGCCGGGCGTGCTTTTATGGCCATGCCGGTGATGCGCTCAAACAGCGACGCAGAGACAATCATGTCGGTTTTCTTACCGGCGATATCCAGGCAGCGCGAGCGCAGCGTTTTCAGTAAGAGGTCAAATAAGAAGGCGACCGTGATACCGATTGCCAGTACCCAGAGTGTGGACGTGGCCTGATTGGGGACCACACGGTCGTATACGTTCATGACAAACAATGGCGTACAGAGCGCAATGACGTTAATCAGGAAGCTGGCGACAATAGCATCGACATAGAGAAAGCGTGACAGCTTCAGCGTATCGCGAAACCAGGTTCGGGTACGCGGAAGCAGGCTGGTTTTGGTTCTTTCGCTTTGGTGAATGGGTTGGATAAACAGCGTGACGCCGGAGTATTCTTCAGCCAGCACGGACGGCTCTACGACAACCTCTCCGCCGTTGGTGTCCCCGGTCAGCAGCCGAGCCTGCCCATTTTCATTCCATCCAAACAACACCGCGGTACGGTTATTCTTCAGGATAAGAATAGCGGGTAATGACAATGCGTTGATCTTGCCCAGTTCGCGTTTGAGCATTCGCACTCGCAGCCCGGCCCGCGCTGCTGCACGAGGAAAAACGGGAAGCGTAAGGCGGTTGTTTCTCAGCGGTAAACCCGCCGTCAGTGACACGCGGCTGGAGGCTTTCCCGTGTAGCGTACAAATGGTTATCAGACTATCAAGCAGCGGATCGTCACAGAGCTCGCGCTGATCAAAATTAATCTCGTCTTGTCGCTCTGTTACGTCATTTTCGTGAGCCGCTGTGGAATGTAGCGTCATAAGTTATATCCTTAATAACAAACCCGGCTAAGGTGGTTAGCTCTTTCTTATCCTGAAATTCCGGGAAATGACTCCAAAGACATTACAATACTTGATTACTGAGGCAATTTACCAGATATACATGCAGGAATTGCTTATATAAGTCTTTAATAATTCTTTATAATCACAGCTGATAATAATCACGTATAATTCTTAAAAAATCCACATGAAAGGTGTTTGAAATCATAAAGAAATAATGGGGATTAGGTTTTTTTCTACAATGCATAAATTATTATTTTTTGTGAGATTATCAATAAAATCATTGTTATGCGAATTGGTCTGAGTTGGCTTTACTCTCGTTTAACTAATCTATCATCATTGCTTAAGTTAATGCTTAAAGAGAAAAATCCAATAAAATAGATACTATTAAAATAAATACAAAAATAACACATGAATATTATTACTAATGCGATGAATGATATATATATTTGGAGTTTAAAAATTTAGACTGATGTCTAGCGCCAACAATGGATACGTAATTAATACGATAAGCATGATTGAGAAGTGGGCTATTCCATTTTCTACCGCGTAATTTGCATTCTAAGGAGAGACAGTTATGTCAGCGATTATAGGAACGATAAAGGCAGTTATGGGACAGGTATGGATCGTCGCGTCTAATGGTACTCGTCGTCTGGCAACGGAAGGTGAGCAGGTTATGCGCGGGGAATTAGTCGTAACCGATCAGGGAGCGGTGACCGTTACGCTTCCCAATGGCAAAAATATGGATCTGGGCCGTGGAAGTGAATGGGGCAGCGAGGCAACGTCGGCATCTGCCTCTGCTGATGTTGACCCGCAGGCCATTGCCGCAGCGCAGCAGGCGATTGCTGAAGGTGCTGACCCAACCCAAATTCTTGAAGCAACGGCTGCAGGTAACAGCACCATTATCGATTCTTCATCCGCACCGACGGGTGACCATAGCGGCCATACCCACGTCATCCTCGACCTGACAGGTGAAATCCTTGATCCAACCGCAGGCTATCCGACAGAAGGGCTGGATACGGCGACGATTGCGCCGGTGGAAGACGTCACGCTGTTAAAACCGGATGTCGTTAGCAGCAGCAATGATGAACCTCACCCATTGCCTGAAGCCAGTATCACGATTGATGTGATTGCGGGTGATAACGTTATTAATAAACATGAAGCCGACCAGGTGAAGACCGAAATCAGTGGTACGACTGGGTTGGATGTGCGCCCAGGGGATACGGTAACCGTGACGGTTAACGGTAATGAATATCAAACAAAAGTCGGTATTGATGGACGATGGTCGGTGGAGGTGAATACCAGCGATTTAGTGGCGACTGGCGATGTTCATGCCAGCGTGACGACTTATGATCAGTATGGCAATCAGGCAACCGCGAGCGCTGAAAGTTCGGTATCAATGGCTACCACCCTGCCGGAGGTGACCATCGTTATTGATGATGTGACCGGCGACGGGGTGATCAACCTGGAAGAAAGCCAGAAGGCGGAGACGGAGCTGACCGGGCGCGTCACCGGCGAGGACGTGGTGCGCTGGGATGAAGTACAAATCACCATCGGTGACCAGACCTTTACCGCGACGGTGCAGGCGGATCTGAGCTGGTCGGTGAAGGT
>NZ_JBKHUI010000028.1:0-37848 GCF_046569695.1 Kluyvera sp. 142486 | reverse complement strand
GGGAACTGCCAGGCATCAATTTAGTGAAGAAGCCCATCCTGACGGATGGGCTTTTTTGCGTGTGTTGAAAATGAAAGTGCGGTGAACATCCCGGGCTACATTGCTATGCCATCTCCCACCTCTATATAACAGCAAGCCTTCCCCGAGCAGATACGGTAAACTATCGTCGATTCAGCATCAGGAAAGCAGCTATGACCCACTCCCTAAAACCCTGGAATACCTTCGGCATTGACCATTGTGCAAAGCACATCGTATGCGCTGAAAACGAACAACAATTACTCAGTGCCTGGCAGCAATCTACCCGTGAAGGGCTGCCTGTTATGATCCTGGGTGAAGGAAGTAACGTCCTGTTTCTGGAAGATTATACCGGTACGGTGATCCTTAACCGCCTGAAAGGTATCGAGGTGAGCGAAACGGCTGATGCATGGCATCTGCACGTTGGCGCGGGGGAAAACTGGCATAGCCTAGTGCGTTATGCGCTGGATAACGGTATGCCTGGCCTTGAAAACCTGGCGCTTATTCCAGGCTGTGCGGGGTCATCCCCGATTCAGAACATCGGCGCCTACGGCGTTGAACTACAGCATGTCTGTGAATATGTGGATTGCATCGAGTTGGTAAGCGGTGAACGTCAGCGTCTCAGTGCGGAAGAGTGTCAGTTTGGCTATCGCGACAGTATCTTTAAGCACGCCTACCAGGATCGTTTTGCAATTGTCGCCGTTGGCTTCCGACTGGCAAAAGTGTGGAAACCGGTACTAACCTACGGCGATCTTACGCGTCTTGATCCCGAAACGGTAACGCCGCGTGAAGTGTTCGACTCCGTTTGCCATATGCGCATGACTAAGCTGCCGGACCCAAAGATTAACGGCAACGCGGGCAGCTTCTTTAAGAACCCGGTAGTGAGCGCCGGATATGCCGAAGCGCTGCTGACTAACTTCCCGAAAGCGCCACATTATCCGCAGGCGGACGGTAGCGTGAAGCTGGCCGCAGGATGGCTTATCGATCAGTGTCAGCTGAAAGGCCATATTGAGGGCGGTGCTGCCGTTCATCAACAGCAGGCGCTGGTACTGGTTAACGTTGACCATGCGCAGAGTAGCGATGTGGTTAAGCTGGCGCACCATGTCCGCCAGCAGGTAGGCGATAAATTTAACGTCTGGCTTGAACCTGAAGTCCGCTTTATCGGGCGAGCAGGTGAAGTGAGTGCGGTTGAGGTAATCAAATGAAAGATAATACGGTGCCATTAACGCTAATCTCTCTGCTGGCCGACGGTGATTTTCACTCCGGTGAGCAGTTGGGCGAGAAGCTTGGCATGAGCCGCGCGGCGATCAACAAACATATCCAGACTTTACGTGACTGGGGTGTTGATGTATTTACCGTACCTGGCAAAGGGTACTGCCTGCCGGAGCCAATCCAATTACTGGAAGCAGAGCGCATTCGCCAGGCTGTCGACTACGGTGACGTATCCGTACTCCCGGTTATCGACTCCACGAACCAATATTTACTCGACCGCATTGGTGAATTGAAATCCGGTGATGCCTGCGTTGCGGAATACCAGCAGGCTGGTCGAGGCCGACGTGGCCGTAAGTGGTTTTCACCGTTCGGCGCTAACCTCTATCTCTCCATGTACTGGCGCTTAGAACAAGGGCCGGCAGCGGCGATTGGCCTGAGCCTGGTTATCGGTATCATTATGGCTGAAGTATTACAGAGCCTGGGCGCCGATAAAGTACGGGTGAAGTGGCCAAACGATCTTTATCTGAATGACCGAAAACTGGCCGGCATTCTGGTTGAGCTGACCGGTAAAACCGGTGATGCCGCGCAGATTGTTATTGGTGCCGGCATTAACCTGGTTATGCGCCGCGTTGAAAACGATGTGATTAATCAAGGCTGGATCAACCTACAGGAAGCCGGCATCGTGATCGACCGCAACGTGCTGGCAGCACGCTTGATTAACGAGCTGCACGACGCCCTGCACCTCTTCGAACAGGAAGGGCTGGCGCCTTATCTTTCTCGCTGGGATAAATTAGATAACTTTATCAACCGCCCGGTTAAGTTAATTATCGGCGATAAAGAGATATTTGGTATTTCCCGCGGCATTGATACGCAAGGGGCATTATTGCTGGAACAGGACGGGGTGATAAAACCCTGGATGGGCGGTGAAATTTCACTGCGTAGCGCAGAATAAAAAAGGGAGCCTCGGCTCCCTTTTCTTTTATCACGATTATTTCCGCAGGCGAACCTGCTCAACGGAGTGGTTGGCGCTTTTTGTCAGGATCAGACTCGCGCGCTCACGGGTTGGTAAGATATTCTCGTTTAAATTTATTAGGTTAATCTCATTCCATAATGATGTGGCCACGTTAACTGCCTCTTCTTCAGAAAGCTGGGCATAGTTATGGAAATAAGAATCCGGATCGGTAAACGCACCTTCACGGAATTTCAGGAAACGGTTGATATACCAGGATTGTAATAACTTCTCTGGGGCATCAACATAAATAGAGAAATCAACGAAGTCGGAAACAAATACATGATGCGGATCGTGTGGATAGTCCATTCCGCTCTGCAACACGTTGAGTCCTTCCAGAATTAATATATCTGGATGGGTAACCGTTTTATCGCCATCAGGAATAACATCATAAATAAGATGGGAATATACCGGAGCGGTCACGTCGGGTACCCCTGACTTCAGATCAGAGACAAACTTCACCAGACGATGCATATCGTAAGACTGTGGGAAGCCTTTCTTCTTCATCAGACCGCGCTCTTTCAACACCTCGTTCGGATGCAGGAAGCCATCGGTGGTGATGAGTTCAACACGGCGATGTTCGGGCCAGCGACTCAGCAGCGCCTGTAGTACACGCGCGGTCGTGCTTTTACCTACCGCCACGCTGCCAGCGATACTGATGATATAAGGAATACGCTGGCCGTTAGTGCCAAGGAACTGCTCCAGCACCGCCTGACGACGCAAGTTAGAACTAATATAGAAGTTCAATAAACGTGACAAAGGCAAATAGATCTCCGCCACTTCCTCCAGCGACAGATCTTCGTTGATACCTTTTAAGCGTGTAATTTCGCCTTCAGTCAGGGTCATTGGCACGGAATCACGCAGCGCCGCCCACTGGCTACGATTGAACTGTAGATAAGGTGTCATTAACGTTTGCTCTTGTTTTCTCATAAGCATGTTCTGGCTGCCACGCTGATAACCCGCGACGCTTCACATTCAGTTAATCAGGACAATGGGCAGGAGGTTAACACCAGATGGAATATAAAAAGAAGAAAAAATCTAAATGAGTGGTGCTTTCGTGAGAAAACCCCGGAGTTTGTTGCCAACTCAACCGATGAGCGTAAGTGATAGGTGATAGTGAAGAAGCGAAGCTGCTAATGATGACACCTGGTCAGGCACTCACAGACCTGAAATGGCATCAGCAAGCCGTAGAGAATAGAGAGAATCGCGCTATTTTTGCTCATAAAAATACCATTTTGCTGAGTTTTTACGCGTGAGCGCACAAAACATGAGCGATAGAACATTTTATGCAAATTTTTAGTTGCATGTCGCCGCAGGTCTCCATAGAATGCGCGCTACTTGATGCCGACTTAGCTCAGTAGGTAGAGCAACTGACTTGTAATCAGTAGGTCACCAGTTCGATTCCGGTAGTCGGCACCATCAAGTACCTGGTGGGGTTCCCGAGCGGCCAAAGGGAGCAGACTGTAAATCTGCCGTCACAGACTTCGAAGGTTCGAATCCTTCCCCCACCACCACTTTCAGGCTAAGCATTGCGAAGCCAGAGTTGGTCGGTAAAATGACGAACTCAAACAAAGAAAAGAGAGCAATCTCTTTTTTTTGGCACAGAAAGAACTGGGTAGCCGAGTTTTAGGATGCGGGCATCGTATAATGGCTATTACCTCAGCCTTCCAAGCTGATGATGCGGGTTCGATTCCCGCTGCCCGCTCCAGACGTGCTGATATGGCTCAGTTGGTAGAGCGCACCCTTGGTAAGGGTGAGGTCCCCAGTTCGACTCTGGGTATCAGCACCACTTCTCTTCTCCCTCCCGTTTCTCTCTGTTTAAATTAATGCATTCAACATTTCAGGCTTTTAGTCTGGTTGATGTGGTGATATCACCGATTTATCCGTGTATTAGAGGGACTATCGATGTCTAAAGAAAAATTTGAACGTACCAAACCGCACGTCAACGTCGGTACTATCGGCCACGTTGACCATGGTAAAACTACCCTGACTGCTGCAATCACTACCGTACTGGCTAAAACCTACGGCGGTGCTGCTCGTGCTTTCGACCAGATCGATAACGCACCAGAAGAAAAAGCTCGTGGTATCACTATCAACACTTCCCACGTTGAATATGACACCCCGACTCGCCACTACGCACACGTAGACTGCCCAGGCCACGCCGACTATGTTAAAAACATGATCACCGGTGCTGCACAGATGGACGGCGCGATCCTGGTTGTTGCTGCAACTGATGGCCCTATGCCACAGACTCGTGAGCACATCCTGCTGGGTCGTCAGGTAGGCGTTCCTTACATCATCGTGTTCCTGAACAAATGCGACATGGTTGATGACGAAGAGCTGCTGGAACTGGTTGAAATGGAAGTTCGTGAACTTCTGTCCCAGTACGACTTCCCAGGTGACGACACCCCAATCATCCGTGGTTCTGCTCTGAAAGCGCTGGAAGGCGACGCAGAGTGGGAAGCGAAAATCATCGAACTGGCTGGCTTCCTGGATTCTTACATCCCAGAACCAGAACGTGCTATCGACAAGCCGTTCCTGCTGCCAATCGAAGACGTATTCTCCATCTCCGGTCGTGGTACCGTTGTTACCGGTCGTGTAGAGCGCGGTATCATCAAAGTTGGCGAAGAAGTTGAAATCGTTGGTATCAAAGACACTGCTAAGTCTACCTGTACTGGCGTTGAAATGTTCCGCAAACTGCTGGACGAAGGCCGTGCTGGTGAGAACGTTGGTGTTCTGCTGCGTGGTATCAAACGTGAAGAAATCGAACGTGGTCAGGTTCTGGCTAAGCCAGGCTCTATCAAGCCGCATACCAAGTTCGAATCTGAAGTGTACATTCTGTCCAAAGACGAAGGCGGCCGTCATACTCCGTTCTTCAAAGGCTACCGTCCACAGTTCTACTTCCGTACTACTGACGTGACCGGCACCATCGAGCTGCCAGAAGGCGTTGAGATGGTAATGCCAGGCGATAACATCAAGATGGTTGTGACTCTGATCCACCCAATCGCGATGGACGACGGTCTGCGTTTCGCAATCCGTGAAGGCGGTCGTACCGTTGGCGCGGGCGTTGTTGCCAAAGTAATGAGCTAATTGCTGATAACATTTGACGCAATGCGCAATAAAAGGGCATCATTTGATGCCCTTTTTGTACGCTGTCGAACCAGAACCTGGCTCATCAGTGATTATTTTTGCCATAATCATTGCTGAGACAGGCTCTGTAGAGGGCGTTTAGTCCGAAACTTACTTTCGGTTTGGATCGCCTCGCTCTCGCGGGGTGGAAATGTTTGTAGAATACTTCTGACAGGTTGGTTTATGAGTGCGAATACCGAAGCTCAAGGGAGCGGGCGCGGCCTGGAAGCGATGAAGTGGGTAGTCGTTGCCGTATTGCTTATCGTGGCAATCGTGGGCAACTACCTCTATCGCGACATGATGCTGCCGCTGCGTGCGCTGGCCGTAGTAATTATTATTGCTGCAGCGGGTGGTGTCGCGCTGTTGACGACGAAAGGCAAAGCGACCGTTGCGTTTGCGCGTGAAGCGAGAACGGAAGTTCGTAAGGTGATTTGGCCGACTCGCCAGGAAACGCTGCACACTACGCTGATCGTTGCTGCGGTCACTGCGGTAATGTCACTGATCCTGTGGGGACTGGATGGTATTCTGGTTCGCCTGGTATCCTTTATCACTGGCCTGAGGTTCTAAGATGTCTGAAGCACCTAAAAAGCGTTGGTACGTCGTTCAGGCGTTTTCCGGTTTTGAAGGCCGTGTAGCAACTTCGCTGCGCGAGCATATCAAATTACACAATATGGAAGAGCTGTTTGGCGAAGTTATGGTTCCGACCGAAGAAGTGGTCGAAATCCGTGGCGGCCAGCGTCGCAAGAGCGAGCGCAAATTCTTCCCGGGCTACGTGTTAGTTCAGATGGTGATGAACGACGCGAGCTGGCACCTGGTGCGTAGCGTTCCGCGTGTAATGGGCTTTATCGGCGGTACCTCTGACCGTCCGGCACCAATCAGCGACAAAGAAGTTGATGCGATTATGAACCGCCTGCAGCAGGTTGGTGATAAGCCGCGTCCTAAAACGCTGTTTGAACCGGGTGAAATGGTCCGCGTTAGCGACGGTCCATTCGCTGACTTCAACGGTGTGGTTGAAGAAGTGGATTACGAGAAGTCTCGCCTGAAAGTATCCGTCTCTATCTTCGGTCGTGCGACCCCGGTAGAACTGGACTTTGCTCAGGTAGAGAAAGCGTAAGGCTGCGATCAAAAAAGCATCGATCTAATCGTTGCATAGGGCGCGAAATTGACATACAATTTCGCGCCTTTTGTTTTTATGGGCGCATGCCTGTAAAACGAATTTTTATATCACGGGGAGCCTCTTAGAGGCGCTATCACCCACATTGAGGATTTTAGAATGGCTAAGAAAGTCCAAGCCTACGTTAAGCTGCAGGTTGCAGCTGGTATGGCAAACCCAAGTCCACCAGTTGGTCCAGCTCTGGGTCAGCAGGGTGTGAACATCATGGAATTCTGCAAAGCGTTCAACGCAAAAACTGATTCCATCGAAAAAGGTCTGCCAATTCCGGTTGTTATCACCGTTTACGCTGACCGTTCTTTCACCTTCATTACCAAAACGCCTCCAGCAGCAGTTCTGCTGAAAAAAGCGGCTGGTATCAAGTCTGGTTCCGGCAAGCCGAACAAAGACAAAGTAGGTAAAATTTCCCGCGCTCAGCTGCAGGAAATCGCGCAGACCAAAGCTGCCGACATGACTGGTGCCGACATTGAAGCGATGACTCGCTCCATCGAAGGTACTGCACGTTCCATGGGCCTGGTAGTGGAGGACTAAGAAATGGCTAAACTGACCAAGCGTATGCGCGTGATCCGTGACAAAGTTGATGCAACTAAACAGTACGACATCAACGAAGCTATTGCCCTGCTGAAAGAGCTGGCCACTGCTAAGTTCAACGAAAGCGTTGACGTTGCCGTTAACCTCGGTATCGACGCTCGTAAATCTGACCAGAACGTACGTGGTGCAACTGTACTGCCACACGGTACTGGCCGTTCCGTTCGCGTTGCCGTATTTACCCAGGGCCCTAACGCTGAAGCAGCTAAAGCTGCTGGCGCAGAGCTGGTAGGTATGGAAGATCTGGCTGACCTGATCAAGAAAGGCGAAATGAACTTCGACGTTGTTATCGCATCTCCAGATGCAATGCGCGTTGTTGGCCAGCTGGGCCAGGTTCTGGGCCCACGTGGTCTGATGCCAAACCCGAAAGTTGGTACTGTAACTCCTAACGTTGCTGAAGCGGTTAAGAACGCTAAAGCTGGTCAGGTTCGTTACCGTAACGACAAAAACGGCATCATCCACACCACCATCGGTAAAGTGGACTTTGACGCTGACAAACTGAAAGAAAACCTGGAATCTCTGCTGGTTGCGCTGAAAAAAGCAAAACCAACTCAGGCTAAAGGTGTGTACATCAAGAAAGTTAGCATCTCCACCACCATGGGTGCAGGTGTTGCAGTTGACCAGGCTGGCCTGAGCGCTGCTGCAAACTAATGCCTTTACGTGGGCGGTGATTTTGTCTACAATCTTACCCCCACGTTTGCTAACGAAAGTTAGCGGCTAAAAGATTTGTTCGTTGGAGCCTGGCCTATCCAGGCCTCCGTCGAAGACCGCAGGTGTTTCGCAAGAAACTTAATGCCCTGCGTAGACGGTGACAGAACGCTAAGATTATTTTTGGATACTCTGGCTTGTTTCTGCTCACCGTATTAAGACGCTCTCTCCGTCGGGGGAGAGTGAAGTGAGTTCCAGAGCATAAGCTCTGGCAAACATCCAGGAGCAAAAGCTAATGGCTTTAAATCTTCAAGACAAACAAGCGATTGTTGCTGAAGTCAGCGAAGTAGCCAAAGGCGCGCTGTCTGCAGTAGTTGCGGATTCCCGTGGCGTAACTGTAGATAAAATGACTGAACTGCGTAAAGCAGGTCGTGAAGCTGGCGTATACATGCGTGTTGTTCGTAACACCCTGCTGCGCCGCATCGTTGAAGGTACTCCATTTGAGTGCCTGAAAGACACGTTTGTTGGTCCGACCCTGATTGCATACTCTATGGAACACCCGGGCGCTGCTGCTCGTCTGTTCAAAGAGTTCGCGAAAGCGAATGCAAAATTTGAGGTCAAAGCCGCAGCCTTTGAAGGTGAGTTGATCACGGCATCGAACATCGATCGCCTGGCAACCCTGCCGACCTACGACGAAGCAATTGCACGCCTGATGGCAACCATGAAAGAAGCTTCGGCTGGCAAACTGGTTCGCACTCTGGCTGCTGTACGCGATGCGAAAGAAGCTGCTTAATAGCAGTCCTCTTTGTAAAGTATCTGCTTACGTATAAACTTATTCTGATTTTCAGGAACAATTTAAATGTCTATCACTAAAGATCAAATCATTGAAGCAGTTGCAGCTATGTCCGTAATGGACGTTGTAGAACTGATTTCTGCAATGGAAGAAAAATTCGGTGTTTCCGCTGCTGCTGCTGTAGCTGTAGCTGCTGGCCCGGCTGAAGCTGCTGAAGAAAAAACTGAATTCGACGTAATTCTGAAAGCTGCTGGCGCTAACAAAGTTGCTGTAATCAAAGCAGTACGTGGCGCAACTGGCCTGGGTCTGAAAGAAGCTAAAGACCTGGTAGAATCTGCTCCAGCCGCTCTGAAAGAAGGCGTGAGCAAAGATGACGCTGAAGCACTGAAAAAATCTCTGGAAGAAGCTGGCGCTGAAGTTGAAGTTAAATAAGCCAACTTTTCTAGTTGAAGCCTGAGAAATCAGGCCGATGGCTGGTGACTTTTTAGTCACCAGCCATTTTGCGCTGTATGGCGCCAGTAGCATTTCACACTGTTTGACTACTGGTTGTCCTGACAATGCATGTTTCTATCGACGACTTAATATATTGCGACAGGGTGCTCGCTCTGTGTAAATCGCAATGAAATGGTTTAAGCGTGATAGCAACAGGTATTGCGGAAAGTGTTCCATTTTCCGGTCAACAAAATAGTGTTGCACAAACTGTCTGCCAATGGACAGATGCGTCGACTTGTCAGCGAGCTGAGGAACCCTATGGTTTACTCCTATACCGAGAAAAAACGTATTCGTAAGGATTTTGGTAAACGTCCACAAGTTCTGGATGTCCCATATCTCCTTTCTATCCAGCTTGACTCGTTCCAGAAGTTTATCGAGCAAGATCCTGAAGGTCAGTATGGTCTGGAAGCAGCTTTCCGTTCCGTATTCCCTATTAAAAGCTACAGCGGTAACTCCGAGCTGCAATACGTCAGCTACCGTCTGGGTGAACCTGTCTTTGACGTTCAGGAATGTCAGATCCGTGGCGTGACCTATTCCGCACCGCTGCGCGTAAAACTGCGTCTGGTGATCTACGAGCGCGAAGCGCCGGAAGGCACCGTAAAAGACATTAAAGAACAAGAAGTCTACATGGGCGAAATTCCGCTCATGACCGACAACGGTACCTTTGTTATCAACGGTACTGAGCGTGTTATCGTTTCTCAGCTGCACCGTAGCCCAGGCGTCTTCTTTGACTCCGATAAAGGTAAAACCCACTCTTCGGGTAAAGTGCTGTATAACGCGCGCATCATTCCTTACCGTGGTTCTTGGCTGGACTTCGAATTCGATCCGAAGGACAACCTGTTCGTACGTATTGACCGTCGCCGTAAACTGCCTGCGACCATTATTCTGCGTGCGCTGAACTACACCACTGAGCAGATCCTTGACCTGTTCTTTGAGAAAGTTGTTTTCGAAATTCGTGACAACAAGCTGCAGATGGAACTGATTCCAGAACGTCTGCGTGGCGAAACCGCCTCCTTCGACATTGAAGCGAACGGTAAAGTGTACGTTGAAAAAGGCCGCCGTATTACTGCGCGCCACATTCGCCAGCTGGAAAAAGACGATATCAAACATATCGAAGTTCCGGTTGAGTACATCGCTGGCAAAGTCGCTTCTAAAGACTACGTTGACGAATCTACTGGCGAGCTGATCTGCCCAGCCAACATGGAGCTGAGCCTGGATCTGCTGGCTAAGCTGAGCCAGTCTGGCCACAAGCGTATCGAAACGCTGTTCACTAACGATCTGGACCACGGTGCATACATTTCCGAAACTGTACGCGTCGACCCAACTAACGATCGTCTGAGCGCGCTGGTAGAAATCTACCGCATGATGCGCCCTGGTGAGCCGCCAACTCGCGAAGCCGCTGAAAGCCTGTTCGAGAACCTGTTCTTCTCCGAAGACCGCTATGACCTGTCTGCGGTTGGTCGTATGAAGTTCAACCGTTCTCTGCTGCGCGACGAGATCGAAGGTTCCGGTATCCTGAGCAAAGACGACATCATCGAAGTGATGAAGAAGCTCATCGATATCCGTAACGGTAAAGGCGAAGTGGATGATATCGACCACCTCGGCAACCGTCGTATCCGTTCCGTAGGCGAAATGGCGGAAAACCAATTCCGCGTTGGCCTGGTACGTGTTGAGCGTGCGGTGAAAGAGCGTCTGTCTCTGGGCGATCTGGATACCCTGATGCCTCAGGATATGATCAACGCCAAGCCGATTTCCGCAGCAGTGAAAGAGTTCTTTGGTTCCAGCCAGCTGTCTCAGTTTATGGACCAGAACAACCCGCTGTCTGAGATTACGCACAAACGTCGTATCTCCGCACTCGGCCCGGGCGGTCTGACCCGTGAACGTGCAGGCTTCGAAGTTCGAGACGTACACCCGACTCACTACGGTCGCGTATGTCCAATCGAAACGCCTGAAGGTCCAAACATCGGTCTGATCAACTCCCTGTCCGTGTACGCACAGACTAACGAATACGGCTTCCTCGAGACTCCGTATCGTAAAGTGACCGACGGTGTTGTAACCGACGAAATTCATTACCTGTCTGCTATCGAAGAAGGCAACTACGTTATCGCTCAGGCGAACTCCAACCTGGATGACGAAGGCCACTTTGTAGAAGATCTGGTTACCTGCCGTAGCAAAGGCGAATCCAGCTTGTTCAGCCGCGACCAGGTTGACTACATGGACGTATCCACCCAGCAGGTGGTTTCCGTCGGTGCGTCCCTGATCCCGTTCCTGGAACACGATGACGCCAACCGTGCATTGATGGGTGCGAACATGCAACGTCAGGCCGTTCCAACTCTGCGTGCTGATAAGCCGCTGGTTGGTACCGGTATGGAACGTGCTGTTGCCGTTGACTCCGGTGTTACTGCAGTTGCTAAGCGTGGCGGTACCGTTCAGTACGTCGACGCATCCCGTATCGTTATCAAAGTTAACGAAGACGAGATGTATCCGGGCGAAGCGGGTATCGACATCTACAACCTGACCAAATACACCCGTTCTAACCAGAACACCTGTATTAACCAGATGCCTTGCGTGTCTCTGGGTGAGCCAATTGAGCGCGGTGACGTGCTGGCAGATGGCCCGTCCACCGACCTGGGTGAGCTGGCGCTGGGTCAGAACATGCGCGTAGCATTTATGCCATGGAACGGTTACAACTTCGAAGACTCCATCCTCGTATCCGAGCGTGTTGTCCAGGAAGACCGTTTCACCACCATCCACATTCAGGAACTGGCATGTGTGTCCCGTGACACCAAGCTGGGGCCAGAAGAGATCACCGCTGATATCCCTAACGTGGGTGAAGCTGCGCTCTCCAAACTGGATGAATCCGGTATCGTTTACATTGGTGCAGAAGTCACCGGTGGCGACATTCTGGTTGGTAAGGTAACGCCGAAAGGTGAAACCCAGCTGACGCCAGAAGAGAAACTGCTGCGTGCAATCTTCGGTGAGAAAGCGTCTGACGTTAAAGACTCTTCTCTGCGCGTACCAAACAGCGTTTCCGGTACTGTTATCGACGTTCAGGTCTTTACTCGCGATGGCGTAGAAAAAGACAAACGTGCGCTGGAAATCGAAGAGATGCAGCTGAAGCAGGCTAAGAAAGACCTGTCTGAAGAACTGCAGATCCTCGAAGCTGGCCTGTTCAGCCGTATCTACGCTGTGCTGGTTGCCGGTGGTGTCGAAGCTGAGAAGCTGGACAAACTGCCTCGCGATCGCTGGCTGGAACTCGGTCTGACCGACGAAGAGAAACAGAATCAGCTGGAACAGCTTGCTGAGCAGTACGACGAGCTGAAACACGAGTTCGAGAAAAAACTCGAAGCGAAACGCCGCAAAATCACCCAAGGCGACGATCTGGCACCGGGCGTGCTGAAGATTGTTAAGGTATACCTGGCCGTTAAACGCCGTATCCAGCCTGGTGACAAAATGGCAGGTCGTCACGGTAACAAGGGTGTAATTTCTAAGATCAACCCGATCGAAGATATGCCGCACGATGCTAACGGTACGCCGGTAGATATCGTACTGAACCCGCTGGGCGTACCATCGCGTATGAACATCGGTCAGATCCTTGAAACCCACCTGGGTATGGCTGCGAAAGGTATCGGCGATAAGATCAACGCCATGCTGAAACAGCAGCAAGAAGTCGCGAAACTGCGCGAGTTCATCCAGCGTGCTTACGATCTGGGCTCTGATGTTCGTCAGAAAGTTGACCTGAACACCTTCACCGATGATGAAGTGCTGCGTCTGGCTGAAAACCTGAAGAAAGGTATGCCAATCGCAACGCCAGTATTCGACGGTGCAAAAGAAGCGGAAATTAAAGAACTGCTGCAACTGGGCGGTCTGCCATCTTCTGGTCAGATTACCCTGTTCGACGGCCGTACCGGTGAACAGTTCGAGCGTCAGGTAACCGTAGGTTACATGTACATGCTGAAACTGAACCACCTGGTCGACGACAAGATGCACGCGCGTTCTACCGGTTCTTACAGCCTGGTTACTCAGCAGCCGCTGGGTGGTAAGGCTCAGTTCGGTGGTCAGCGCTTCGGGGAGATGGAAGTGTGGGCGCTGGAAGCATACGGCGCCGCCTACACCCTGCAGGAAATGCTCACCGTTAAGTCTGATGACGTGAACGGCCGTACTAAGATGTATAAGAACATCGTAGATGGCAACCATCAGATGGAACCGGGCATGCCGGAATCCTTCAACGTACTGTTGAAAGAAATCCGCTCGCTGGGCATCAACATCGAACTGGAAGACGAGTAATCCTCGCTCAAACAGGTCACTGCTGCCGGGGTAATTCCCGGCAGTGGATTGTGCTAACTCCGACGGGAGCAAATCCGTGAAAGATTTATTAAAGTTTCTGAAAGCGCAGACTAAAACCGAAGAGTTTGATGCGATCAAAATTGCTCTGGCCTCGCCAGACATGATCCGTTCATGGTCTTTCGGTGAAGTTAAAAAGCCGGAAACCATTAACTACCGTACGTTCAAACCTGAGCGTGACGGCCTTTTCTGCGCCCGTATCTTTGGGCCGGTAAAAGATTACGAGTGCCTGTGCGGTAAGTACAAGCGCCTGAAACACCGTGGTGTGATCTGTGAGAAGTGCGGCGTTGAAGTGACCCAGACCAAAGTGCGCCGTGAGCGCATGGGCCACATCGAGCTGGCATGTCCAACTGCCCACATCTGGTTCCTGAAATCGCTGCCATCCCGTATCGGTCTGCTGCTCGATATGCCTCTGCGCGATATCGAACGCGTACTGTACTTCGAATCTTATGTTGTTATCGAAGGCGGTATGACCAACCTGGAACGCCAACAGATCCTGACTGAAGAGCAGTATCTGGACGCGCTGGAAGAGTTCGGTGACGAATTCGACGCGAAGATGGGTGCGGAAGCTATCCAGGCCCTGCTGAAAAGCATGGATCTGGAGCAAGAGTGTGAAACTCTGCGTGAAGAGCTGAACGAAACCAACTCCGAAACCAAGCGTAAAAAGCTGACCAAGCGTATCAAGCTGCTGGAAGCGTTCGTACAGTCTGGCAACAAGCCAGAGTGGATGATCCTGACCGTTCTGCCGGTTCTGCCGCCAGACCTGCGTCCGCTGGTACCGCTGGATGGTGGTCGTTTCGCGACTTCTGACCTGAACGATCTGTATCGTCGCGTCATTAACCGTAACAACCGTCTGAAGCGTCTGCTGGATCTGGCTGCGCCAGATATCATCGTACGCAACGAAAAACGTATGCTGCAGGAAGCGGTTGACGCCCTGCTGGATAACGGTCGTCGCGGTCGTGCGATCACCGGTTCTAACAAACGTCCTCTGAAATCTTTGGCCGACATGATCAAAGGTAAGCAGGGTCGTTTCCGTCAGAACCTGCTCGGTAAGCGTGTTGACTACTCCGGTCGTTCTGTTATCACCGTAGGTCCATACCTGCGTCTGCATCAGTGCGGCCTGCCTAAGAAAATGGCACTGGAGCTGTTCAAACCATTCATCTACGGCAAACTGGAACTGCGTGGCCTCGCCACCACCATCAAAGCCGCTAAGAAAATGGTTGAGCGCGAAGAAGCTGTCGTTTGGGATATCCTGGACGAAGTTATCCGCGAACACCCGGTCATGCTGAACCGTGCACCAACACTGCACCGTCTGGGCATCCAGGCGTTTGAGCCAGTGCTGATCGAAGGTAAAGCTATCCAGCTGCACCCGCTGGTTTGTGCGGCATACAACGCCGACTTCGATGGTGACCAGATGGCTGTTCACGTACCGCTGACGCTGGAAGCCCAGCTGGAAGCGCGTGCGCTGATGATGTCTACCAACAACATCCTGTCCCCAGCGAACGGCGAGCCAATCATCGTTCCTTCTCAGGACGTTGTATTGGGTCTGTACTACATGACTCGTGACTGTGTTAACGCCAAAGGCGAAGGCATGGTGCTGACTGGCCCTAAAGAAGCTGAGCGTATCTATCGCGCAGGTCTGGCCTCTCTGCATGCGCGCGTTAAAGTGCGTATCACCGAATACGAAAAAGATGAAAACGGCGAATTCGTTGCGCACACCAGCCTGAAAGACACGACCGTTGGCCGTGCCATTCTGTGGATGATCGTACCGAAAGGTCTGCCTTTCTCCATCGTCAACCAGGCGCTGGGCAAGAAAGCTATCTCCAAAATGCTGAACACCTGTTACCGCATTCTGGGCCTGAAGCCGACCGTAATCTTTGCTGACCAGACCATGTACACCGGCTTTGCTTACGCAGCGCGCTCAGGCGCCTCTGTCGGCATTGACGACATGGTTATCCCAGAGAAGAAATACGAAATCATCAGCGAAGCGGAAGCTGAAGTTGCTGAGATCCAGGAGCAGTTCCAGTCTGGTCTGGTAACCGCTGGCGAACGCTACAACAAAGTTATCGATATCTGGGCTGCGGCGAACGATCGTGTATCCAAAGCGATGATGGATAACCTGCAAACTGAAACCGTCATTAACCGTGAAGGTAAAGAAGAGCAGCAGGTTTCCTTCAACAGCATCTACATGATGGCCGACTCCGGTGCGCGTGGTTCTGCAGCACAGATTCGTCAGCTGGCTGGTATGCGTGGTCTGATGGCTAAGCCAGATGGCTCCATCATCGAAACGCCAATCACCGCGAACTTCCGTGAAGGTCTGAACGTACTCCAGTACTTCATCTCCACTCACGGTGCTCGTAAAGGTCTGGCGGATACCGCACTGAAAACGGCGAACTCCGGTTACCTGACTCGTCGTCTGGTTGACGTGGCACAGGACCTGGTCGTTACTGAAGACGACTGTGGCACCCTGGAAGGCATCACCATGACTCCGGTTATCGAGGGTGGTGACGTTAAAGAGCCACTGCGCGATCGCGTACTGGGTCGTGTGACTGCTGAAGACGTTCTGAAGCCGGGCACTGCGGACATTCTGGTTCCACGTAACACGCTGCTGAACGAGCAGTGGTGTGATCTGTTGGAAGAGAACTCCGTTGACTCCGTTAAAGTGCGTTCCGTTGTATCCTGTGACACCGACTTTGGTGTATGTGCGCACTGCTACGGTCGTGACCTGGCGCGTGGCCACATCATCAACAAAGGTGAGGCTATCGGCGTTATCGCTGCACAGTCCATCGGTGAACCTGGTACACAGCTGACGATGCGTACGTTCCACATCGGTGGTGCGGCATCTCGTGCGGCTGCTGAATCCAGCATCCAGGTTAAGAACAAAGGTAGCATCAAGCTCAGCAACGCGAAGTCGGTTGTGAACTCCAGCGGTAAACTGGTTATCACTTCCCGTAACACCGAGCTGAAACTGATCGACGAATTCGGTCGTACCAAAGAAAGCTATAAAGTGCCTTACGGCTCCGTTATGGCTAAAGGTGATGGCGAGCAGGTTGCTGGCGGTGAAACCGTAGCAAACTGGGATCCACACACCATGCCGGTTATCACCGAAGTAAGTGGTTTCATCCGCTTCACTGACATGATCGACGGCCAGACCATTACTCGTCAAACTGACGAACTGACCGGTCTGTCTTCTCTGGTCGTACTGGACTCCGCTGAACGTACCGCGGGTGGTAAAGACCTGCGTCCAGCACTGAAAATTGTTGATGCTCAGGGCAACGACGTTCTGATCCCAGGCACCGATATGCCTGCTCAGTACTTCCTGCCGGGTAAAGCGATTGTTCAGCTGGAAGATGGCGTTCAGATCAGTTCTGGTGACACCCTGGCCCGTGTTCCTCAGGAATCCGGCGGTACCAAGGACATCACCGGTGGTCTGCCACGCGTTGCGGATCTGTTCGAAGCACGTCGTCCGAAAGAGCCGGCAATCCTGGCTGAAATCAGCGGTATCATTTCCTTCGGTAAAGAAACCAAAGGGAAACGTCGTCTGGTTATCACCCCGTTAGACGGTAGCGATCCATACGAAGAGATGATTCCAAAATGGCGTCAGCTCAACGTGTTCGAAGGCGAACGTGTAGAACGTGGTGACGTGGTTTCCGACGGTCCAGAAGCACCGCACGACATCCTGCGTCTTCGTGGCGTACACGCGGTAACGCGTTACATCACCAACGAAGTACAGGACGTTTACCGTCTGCAAGGCGTTAAGATTAACGATAAACACATTGAAGTTATCGTTCGTCAGATGCTGCGTAAAGCGACCATCGAAAGTGCTGGTAGCTCCGACTTCCTGGAAGGCGAGCAGGTTGAATACTCCCGCGTTAAGATTGCTAACCGCGATCTGGAAGCGAACGGCAAAGTGGCGGCAACGTATTCCCGCGACCTGCTGGGTATCACCAAAGCGTCTCTGGCAACCGAGTCGTTCATCTCTGCAGCATCGTTCCAGGAGACCACGCGTGTCCTGACCGAAGCAGCCGTTGCGGGTAAACGCGACGAACTGCGCGGCCTGAAAGAGAACGTTATCGTAGGTCGTCTGATCCCAGCTGGTACCGGTTATGCGTACCATCAGGATCGCATCCGTCGCCGTGCGGCGGGCGAAGTTTCTGTCGCACCTCAGGTGAGTGCAGAAGAAGCGACCGCGAGCCTGGCAGAACTGCTGAACGCAGGTCTGGGTGGTTCTGATAACGACTAATCGTTCACGCTAGTGCGATAAGTTGAAAGGCCAGTCTTCGGACTGGCCTTTTTTATGCTTTCCCGGCCTGAAAAAACAAAAGGCACCCATCTGGGTGCCTTTTGCTATTCCGTTTTGAGCGTTTAGCTAACCAGTGGAATACGGCGATACAGTTCAATCATGTCGGTCGCCAGATCCTGGATAACCATCGCGTTCATCAGGTGGTCCTGAGAGTGAACGGTGATCAGATTGACCGGCAGTTTACCCGTGCCTTCGTCAATGCCGATAAGCTGGGTCTGGATACCATGGGCCAGTTTGACGAACTCGCGAGACTCTTCCATCGCTTTTTCCGCGCCCTCAAAGTCACCTTTGCGAGCCAGCTGCAGCGCAGTTAATGCAGAACTACGTGCGGCACCCGCGTTCACCAGCAGTTCCATGATGATTGATTCTAAATCTTCCACGTCTTTCTCACTCCATTAACTTAAGGGCTTTCTCAAGCACGACATCGCCTTTCATCATGCCATAGTCCATCATATCGATGACGGCGACCTTTTTACCCAGTGGATCAGCCAAAGCCTGAAGCTTAGCTTGTTCATACTTCACCTGCGGACCCAGCAGGACGATGTCCGCATCGTTAATGTTCGCTTTGAATTCGGCCACCGGTACGGCTTTAATTGAGACTTCAATTCCTTTTTTCTGTGCAGCATCCTTCATGCGTTGGACTAACATGCTGGTGGACATACCTGCAGCGCAGCATAAAACGATATTCTTCATAATGCTCCCTCATGACCCGTGATGACTCATGTTTATCGCGAGCTGAAACGTTCAACAACTGCTTTACGATGATTGTGTGTAAGCCATCACAAAGATCGGCCCAAAAAACTGAAACCGGTTACAGTTTGCGTGGTTTTGCGTGCAAAAAATGAGGAAGGATAGGTAGCCCGGCCGAGCAATGCGACGCCGGGATTTTGCATCGAACCGCCCCCGGAGTCGGCGCTGTTGCACCTCGTCCGGGCTACACAAGAGTGGGCTACGCGTCGTGGGTCGTACGCAGGATACGGTTTTTCCCCTGACGTTTGGCTTTATAAAGCGCCTCGTCGACGCTCGATACCAGATGATCCAGCGTCTCCATATGCCATTCGCCGAGCCCGGCGCTGAAGGTCACATGCAGCCCCTCTTCACGCCAGTTTCTATTGGCAACATTCATCCGCCATAGCTCGAGTAGTGCTGCCGCCTCGGCAATATGTTCCGCGGTGAAGATAACCGCGAACTCCTCACCGCCGTAACGGTAGAGAGACAGCCCGTGCGCCTGGAGGATAGTTATCCCTTCGCGCGCCACGTTACGCAGCACGATATCGCCGCTGAGGTGACCCCAGGTGTCATTGATGGATTTGAAGTTGTCGATATCGACCAGCGCCAGCGCGAACGACTGTCGGTCATTCATCAATGCAGTAATGTCGGTATCAAAGGCCCAGCGATTTTTACAGCCGGTCAGTGAGTCAACGGTTGCCTGGCGAACATAGGCCCGCTCGCGCTCTTTGTTGGTTTCAATCGCCTTATGCAGCATCACCTCAAGGCCGGGCGCGCGGTTGGTATCGCCGGTTTTGATGGCATTAATAATGTTCATCAGAATACCGCGGGAGGCGTGACGCAGGTACAGGCCGAAGGTGATGATGATAAGACCGGCCAGCGCGAAGCCCCAGGAGATAATGATGCTTTCATGCTGCGCCAACATGCTAAGCGTATGACCGGAGACTTTGTAGATGACGAACCAGTCCGGATTGGTGAACGAATAGTAGTAATACCAGGTCCGGCTCTGCTTATCGAATACCTCACCTTCGCCAGCAGTCATGTCGGTCAGCAGTTGCGAGGAAACCACCGTCTGGAAGAGCTTACCGGTATCAGAATGCAGCAGCGCTTGACCCTGCCGATTCACCACGAAGAAATCGCCCTGCACCGGTGGCCGCATTTGACGCAGAGTGTGGCTCATGGCGGCTAAATCAAAATGGAAGGCCAGCGTGCCCTTCAGCTTGCCGTCGGGCGAGATGACCGGTTTCGCCAGCGTCACGGTCTGTTGCTGGGTATAAAAATCGGTGTACGGCTGTGTATAGCGGCTGAAAATGCCGACATCGCCCTGATGGACGAACCAGGGGCGAGTGGTGGCATCAAAGACCGGAGCGTTCTGCCGCTGCACCGCCTGGGGGGCACGTAGATAGTGGCCTTCGGTATCGGCGACAGAGAGTGAAGAAACCGTTGGCATCATCGACAGCAGTTGCATCATCGACTGCAGCCCTTTCTCAGGATCGAGATTCACCACCTTGTTCAGCTCGTCGTTGCGGGCCAAATAGTTCGTGGCGCGTCCCAGAATATAATCATTTTCGTTGAGGATAGATTCGGCGTAGTTGACCGCTAGATTGTGGGTAAAATTGCGGTTAATACTATGATAATCGCGAATAATATCGTTACGCTGAATGACTGTTACCGCAATGGCGATGGCGATAAAGCACAGAATAATTCCAGCAAAACTGATAAACATCGGGGTAGTAAACGACAGCCGTCTGCTGTGAGAACTCATCATGGTTTCCATTCCTGAGGGAGATTGCAGAAGACCAGAGCGGGTTGGCACTGCAATTTAATCGACATATTTATGACTCAATAATTATACTTTATTGGCGTATAGATGAATATTTGTTCTAAATATATAGATTAAATCGCTATTACAAGTCGGTTTTAATGAAACAATATTTCGGAATGAGTTGAAGAAGGGCAGCGGAAAAAGCAGACTGCCCTGAAGAAGTATAGCTGACGTTTAGCGTGCTGCGCTGCGTCCCAGCCAGCTATCCCAATCTTTCCATACCGGCTGTAGACCGCGAGCGGCTAGCGCGCTGGCAACTTCGGCGGGGGTTCTGTCATCGTGCGGCGAGAACTGCTCCAGCTCCGGATGATTATCTGCATAGCCACCCGGCTGCGTTTTAGAGAACGCGCTGACGTTATTGATAGCCAGCGGGATAACCCGATCCCGGAACCACGGTGATTCGCGGGTGGAGAGCGATAGCTCGGTCTCCGGCGAGAACAGGCGGAACGCGCAGATCGTCTGCACCAGCTGGCGTTCATCCATCAGCGATGCGGGTTCAATGCCGCCAGCACATGGTCGCAGCCGTGGGAAGGAGATGGAGTAACGGCTTTGCCAGTAGCGCTGCTGCAGCCACAGCAGATGCTCGGCAACCATAAAACAGTCGACCCGCCAGCTATCGGAAAGGCCAATCAGCGCACCGAGGCCGATTTTATCGATCCCGGCTTGTCCTAGACGGTCCGGGGTGTCGAGCCGCCAGAAGAAGTCCTGCTTTTTGCCTTTCAGATGGTGCTGCGCGTACATTGCTTCATGGTAGGTCTCCTGGTAGACCATCACCCCATCCAGACCCAGCGTTTTTAGCTCGGCATACTCCTCGGTGGCCAGCGGCTGCACTTCCATATGCAGCGAAGCAAACTGCTGGCGAATATCCGGCAGGTGGCGACGGAAGTAATCCATGCCAACCTTCCCCTGATGTTCACCGGTGACCAGCAGCAGATGCTCAAATCCCATCTCGCGTATCGCCGCGCACTCGCGGGTAATTTCTGCTTCATCCAGCGTCTTGCGCTTGATGCGGTTGCTCATGGAAAAGCCGCAGTAGGTGCAGTCGTTGGCGCAGAGGTTCGAGAGATAAAGCGGCACGTAGAAGCTGACGGTATTGCCGAATCGCTGGCGGGTGAGCTTTTGCGCCCGCTGTGCCAGCGGCTCCAGATAGTCGGCAGCGGCAGGGGAGAGCAGGGCCATCAGATCGTCGCGGCTAAGCTGTGAAGCGCCGAGCGCCCGTTCCACATCGGCGGCGGTTTTGCCGTTGATGCGTAATCGGATGTCGTCCCACTCCAGCTGTCGCCAGCGGTCGCTGAACGTTTTCATGCCAGCGCCTCCAGAAAGCCGGTTAACGGGCTGGTGGCGCTGGCCTGCGTGCTACGGTTTCCCGGCACCGCCTGACGCGCCAGCAGCCCGGCTTCTACCGCCAGACGGAAGGCGGTTGCCATGGTCACCGGATCGTCCGCCACGGCAATGGCCGTGTTGACCAGCACCGCATCGGCACCCATCTCTAGCGCCTGCGCCGCATGGCTAGGCACACCGATTCCGGCATCGACCACCACCGGCACGGTGGCCTGCTGGATGATAATCTCCAGCATGGCTTTGGTTTCCAGCCCCTGATTAGAGCCGATAGGCGCGCCAAGCGGCATCACCGCCGCACAGCCCACCTCTTCCAGCCGCTTACACAGCACCGGGTCAGCGCCGCAGTAAGGCAGTACCACAAAGCCCTGTTTCACCAGCACGTCGGCGGCTTTCAGCGTCTCAATCGGGTCTGGCAGCAGCCAGCGGGCGTCGGGGTGAATTTCGAGCTTCAACCAGTTTGTCCCCAGCGCTTCACGCGCTAGCTGGGCGGCAAAGATAGCCTCCTCGGCGGTTTTTGCCCCCGAGGTGTTGGGCAGCAGCGTCACGCCAGCCTCAACCAGCGGGGCGAGAATCGCGTCGTTGTGCTGACGCAAATCCACTCGCTTCATCGCCAGCGTCACCAACTGGCTACCGGAGGCGCGAATGGCCTCAACCATCAGCTGTGACGAGGCAAATTTCCCGGTGCCGGTGAACAGATGTGAATCAAACGTTTTGTCCGCAATACGTAACATATCAACCCCCTGCGATAACCTGAAAAAGCAGGATCTGGTCACCTTCCTGCACGATGTGCTGCTGCCACTGGTCGCGTGGCAGAATCTGTTGGTTGAGCGCCAGCGCGGCACCTGGCTTGAGCTGATTAAGCTGAGCGAGCAGCTCGCTGACGGTTTGCCCCTCGGCGCACTGCATAGCTTCATCATTGAACTGAATCTGCATGTTGCCCTCCACATACCGGGCAGCCCTGGGCGCGACGCAGCGCGAGGCTGCGCCACTGGCTGGTTTTGCCATCGAACAGGCGCAGCTCGCCGCTTGGCGTGTCGATACCGCTCAGCAGCTTGATGGCTTCCAGCGCCTGCAGCGTGCCCATCACGCCAACTACAGGGCCGACGATGCCTGCGGTGCGGCAGTTGCGCTCCGGTTCCGCATTGTCCGGCCACAGGCAGCGGTAGCATCCTTGCTCCCATGGCGGCGTCAGTACCATTATCTGGCCGCCAAAGCCGACGGCGCTGGCGGTGATAAGCGGCGTATTGAGCGCCACGCAGGCGGCGTTGATCGCCTGACGCGTTGCCATGTTGTCGGTACAGTCGAGCACCACGTCGGCACGTGATACCGCGTGGCGTAGCGCATCGCCGGTTAGCCGTTGCTGTAGCGCTACCAGGTCAATATCCGGGTTAAGCCGCGCCAGCCGCTGCTGAGTGACCTGCGATTTTGAGCGGGCAATGTCGTCGGTGGTAAACAGGATTTGCCGCTGCAGATTGCTGAGGTGCACCTCATCGTCGTCCGCCAGCGTCAACGTGCCGACGCCTGCGCCTGCCAGATATAGCGCGGCGGGCGAACCCAGCCCGCCCAAACCGACAATCAGCACATGGCTGCCTAGCAGCTTTTGCTGGCCTTCAATCGCAATATCGCCGAGTAAAATCTGCCGGCTATAGCGCATAAAGTCGCGGTCATTCATCGCCGACTCCCGCTATTGCCAGCAGCTGCGCTGTCGCTTCACGCCAGTCCGCCGCCTGGGTGATGGCGCTGACCACGGCAATGCTACCCACGCCGGTCGCCAGCACGTCAGGCGCACGCGCAAGGCTGATGCCGCCGATAGCGACGGTTGGGTAATCAGCCAGCCGTGCAATATGACCCGCCAGCTGCGTCAGCCCCTGTGGTGCGGAAGGCATCTGCTTGGTTTGTGTTGGAAAGACGTGGCCCAGCGCGATATACGACGGACGGGCGGCGAGCGCCACGTCAATCTCCATATCGTCGTGGGTCGATACGCCAAGGCGGAGGCCCGCGGCCTGAATGGCTTTCAGGTCGGTGGTTTCCAGGTCTTCCTGACCCAGATGCACCCCGTAAGCGCGATGCTTGATAGCCAATCGCCAGTAGTCGTTGATAAACAGCCGGGCGTCATAGCGTCGGCCCAGCGCGATGGCGGCCATCACGTCCGCTTCAACCTCCTCGTCGCGTTGGTCTTTGATACGCAGTTGAATCGTACGAACACCGGCCTCCAGCAGGCGTTCAATCCACATTACGCTGTCCACCACCGGGTAGAGCCCGAGGCGGAACGGCACCATAGGAAAATCAGGCTGGTACATCAGGCCTCCTCGCGTTTCAGGTAGATTTCACCGCCTTTGGCGCGGAAGTTCTCCGACATATCCGCCATGCCCACTTCAATGGTTTGGGCGGCGGCGTAGTCGCGCACTTCCTGGCTGATTTTCATCGAGCAGAATTTCGGCCCGCACATGGAGCAAAAGTGGGCGACTTTACCGGATTCCTGCGGCAGGGTTTCATCGTGGTAGGCGCGAGCGGTGAACGGGTCCAGCGCGAGGTTAAACTGATCTTCCCAGCGGAATTCAAAACGTGCTTTCGACATCGCGTTATCGCGGATCTGTGCGCCCGGGTGTCCCTTCGCCAGGTCGGCGGCGTGGGCGGCAATCTTGTAGGTGATCAGCCCCTGCTTCACGTCTTCTTTGTTCGGCAAGCCGAGGTGCTCTTTCGGCGTGACGTAGCAGAGCATGGCACAGCCAAACCAGCCAATCATTGCCGCGCCAATGCCGGAGGTGAAGTGGTCGTAGCCCGGCGCGATGTCGGTGGTCAACGGCCCTAAGGTGTAGAACGGTGCTTCGTGGCAGTGTTCCAGCTCTTCGGTCATGTTGCGCTGAATCATCTGCATCGGCACGTGGCCCGGGCCTTCAATCATCACCTGAACATCGTACTCCCAGGCGATTTTGGTCAGCTCGCCCAGCGTGTGCAGTTCGGAGAACTGGGCTTCGTCGTTGGCATCCTGAATGGAGCCCGGACGCAGACCGTCCCCCAGCGACAGCGATACGTCATAGGCGGCACAGATTTCACAGATTTCGCGGAAATGTTGGTAGAGGAAGTTTTCCTGGTGATGAGAGAGACACCATTTCGCCATGATGGAACCGCCGCGAGAGACGATACCGGTCAGGCGCTTGGCGGTCATCGGCACGTAGCGCAGTAGCACGCCCGCGTGGATGGTGAAGTAGTCGACGCCCTGTTCAGCCTGCTCCAGCAGCGTATCGCGGAACGCTTCCCAGGTAAGATCTTCAGCGATCCCGTTGACCTTCTCCAGCGCCTGATAGATCGGCACGGTGCCGATCGGAACCGGGCTGTTACGCAGGATCCATTCACGGGTTTCGTGGATATAGCGGCCGGTCGACAGGTCCATCACCGTATCTGCGCCCCAGCGGGTGGACCACACCAGTTTTTCCACTTCCTCTTCGATGGAAGAGGTCACCGCTGAGTTACCGATGTTGGCGTTCACCTTCACGAGGAAGTTGCGGCCGATGATCATCGGCTCAGATTCCGGGTGGTTAATATTGGCAGGAATGATGGCGCGCCCGGCGGCGACTTCATCACGTACGAATTCCGGCGTGATGTTCTCCGGCAGGCGTGCGCCAAAGGCCATGCCTGGGTGCTGGTGGCGCAATACTTCACTGCGAATACGCTCGCGGCCCATGTTTTCGCGGATGGCGATGAACTCCATTTCCGGCGTCACAATCCCCTGACGGGCATAGTGCAACTGAGTAACGCATTTACCCGCTTTGGCGCGCTTCGGCGTCAACAGGCCGTTAAAACGCAGATCGTCCAGCCCATCATCGGCCAGACGCTCTTTGGTGTAGGCAGAGCTACGGTCGTCCAGCTCTTCGCTATCGTCACGAGCGGCAATCCACGGCTGGCGCAGCTTGGCCAGACCCTGCTGAACGTTAATCGCGACGTCCGGGTCGCCGTAAGGGCCGGAGGTGTCGTATACCGGCACCGCTTCGTTTGCTTCGAACTGCGGGTTCTCTTTGTTGCCGCCAATCAGCGTCGGGCTGAGCTGAATTTCGCGCATCGGAATGCGGATATCGGGCTGCGAACCGGTGATGTAGATACGTTGGGAATTCGGGAACGCGGTGCCTTCCAGGGTATCGATAAAGTGTTGAGCCTGGGCGCGCTGCTCGCGGCGTGATGGTTTAGTAGTGACAGACATAGCTCATTCCAGATAAAAGTAAGGATATGGCTTGTCAGACGACGGATGAAGCAAGAGAGAAGATCGCCCCTGGGCGATGCGACTATAGATTGACTCTTGTTCCCTTCGCAGGTCTTAACCTGATCAGGTTCCGCGGATCCCGAATTAACGGTCTCAGCCCGTGCTTGCGCACTGGGCACTCCGACAAGAAGTAACCTCAAATGTACCCGTCATACTTCAAGCTGCAGGTGCGTTGGCTGCGCTCGCGCACCCCCCAGTCACGTACTTATGTACGCTCCTGGGGATGCACTCCCTTGCCGCCTTCCTGCAACTCGAAGTATTTAGGGTAGAGGTAATGAATGTAAACTACTCGTTAATGCGGCAAATCTCAAGCCGGGCGTTTTATTTCATCCTGGCCGAGCGCCTCGAAGGTCAGCATGATGAGCTGGTCTTCTAACAGAAAACGGGCCTCCAGCGCTTCCCCGATATCAGACAGCGCCTGCTGGAATTCATACACGTTATCCTGGTCGATAGCGTTCTCCAGCGTAGAGTCGTAGTAGTCCATAATTTGTTGGGTATTGGCGTCCAGCAGCGGCCAGATTTTGCTGGCGTTTAAAAGCGGACTGTCGCCTTCCATTTTATGGATAATGCGTTCATAAATACTGAAATGACCGGCGGACAGATAGTCGACCAGACGCTGACAAAAATCATCGAGCGCTTTTTCATTAAGACGCATGAACGATTCTTTGCCAGGCTTAAGGCCAACCAGATTGTAGTAAGCCACGAGCAGGTGCTTACGAATATTCAGCCAACGGTCGACCAGTTTGTGGTGTCCATGGATGCGCTCTTTTAGACTTTCTAACTGGTTTAACATAGGTTGACCCCGCATCGATAAGATTAAAATCTGCTCACGTCATTATGTAATAATAATGTTAACAACATGCCTGTGAAGCAAAGGTAGCGCAAGAGATATGGATCGTATAATTGAAAAATGGGATCGCGGCTGGTGGATAGTCAGCCACGAACAAAAATTATGGTTGCCCGGCGGGGAATTACCATATGGCGAAGCGGTAAATTTCGATCTTGTGGGTCAGCACGCACTCCAGATTGGCGAGTGGGAAAGTGACCCGGTGTGGCTGGTACAGCAGCAGAAGCGTCATGATATGGGCACCGTGCGCCAGGTTCTTGACCAGGACGTGGGCCTGTTCCAGCTTGCCGGGCGCGGCGTGCAGCTGGCGGAGTTTTATCGTTCGCATAAATTCTGCGGCTACTGCGGCCACACGATGCACCCCAGCAAAACCGAATGGGCCATGCTGTGCAGCCACTGCCGTGAACGCTACTACCCGCAGATTGCACCGTGCATTATCGTCGCCATTCGCCGTGACGACTCCATTCTCCTTGCCCAACACGTTCGCCATCGCAACGGCGTGCATACCGTGCTGGCCGGTTTTGTCGAGGTGGGCGAAACCTTAGAGCAGGCGGTGGCGCGTGAAGTGATGGAAGAGAGCGGTATTAAGGTAAAAAACCTGCGCTATGTCACTTCCCAGCCGTGGCCGTTCCCGCAGTCGCTGATGACTGCCTTTATGGCAGAGTACGACAGCGGCGATATCGTTATCGACCCCAAAGAGCTGCTTAACGCCAACTGGTATCGCTATGACGATCTTCCTCTCTTACCTCCACCGGGCACCGTCGCGCGTCGTCTTATCGAAGATACCGTGGCAATGTGTCGGGCTGATTACGACTGACATGTTACACTGCACGCATCAACGCTAAAGGAATGTAAACATGAGCGAACTGAAGAACGATCGTTATCTGCGTGCACTGCTGCGCCAGCCTGTAGATGTGACCCCGGTATGGATGATGCGCCAGGCAGGCCGCTATTTGCCGGAGTACAAGGCAACTCGCGCCCATGCCGGTGATTTTATGTCGCTGTGCAAAAACGCCGAGCTGGCCTGCGAAGTGACGCTGCAGCCGCTGCGCCGCTTCCCGCTTGATGCGGCGATCCTCTTCTCGGA
The DNA here is from genome assembly GCF_046569695.1 of Kluyvera sp. 142486. NCBI lineage: Bacteria > Pseudomonadati > Pseudomonadota > Gammaproteobacteria > Enterobacterales > Enterobacteriaceae > Kluyvera > Kluyvera sp. 142486. The sequence goes on along the minus strand of NZ_JBKHUI010000028.1, from coordinate 10,057 downwards.
TATCCTGACCATCCCGGATGCGATGGGGCTGGGGCTGTACTTCGAAGCCGGGGAAGGCCCGCGCTTTACCTCGCTAATTACCAGCAAAGCGGATGTCGAAAAGCTGCCGATTCCAGACCCTGAAGATGAGCTGGGCTACGTGATGAACGCGGTGCGCACCATTCGCCGTGAACTGAAAGGCGAAGTGCCGTTGATTGGTTTCTCCGGCAGTCCGTGGACGCTGGCGACCTATATGGTGGAAGGCGGTAGCAGCAAAGCCTTTACTGTGATCAAAAAGATGATGTACGCCGACCCTAAAGCGCTGCATCTCCTGCTTGATAAGCTGGCGCAGAGCGTCACGCTGTACCTCAACGCGCAGATTAAAGCAGGCGCGCAATCGGTGATGATTTTCGACACCTGGGGCGGCGTGCTGACCGGTCGTGACTACCAGCAGTTCTCACTGTACTACATGCACAAAATCGTGGATGGCCTGCTGCGTGAAAACGACGGTCGCCGCGTGCCGGTGACGCTGTTCACCAAAGGTGGCGGTCAGTGGCTGGAAGCGATGGCGGAAACCGGCTGCGATGCGCTGGGTCTCGACTGGACTACCGATATCGCCGATGCGCGCCGTCGCGTGGGCCATAAAGTTGCCCTGCAGGGCAACATGGACCCATCCATGCTCTATGCACCTGCGCCGCGCATTGAAGAAGAAGTGGCGACGATTTTGGCCGGTTTTGGTCAGGGTGAAGGCCACGTCTTCAACCTCGGTCACGGCATTCATCAGGACGTGCCGCCGGAACACGCGGGCGTCTTCGTTGAAGCGGTGCATCGCCTGTCGGCGCAGTATCACCGCTAAGGGCATCACGTGGATCTCGCGTCGCTGCGCGCGCAGCAGCTGGAGCTGGCCTCATCGGTGATCCGTGACGATCGTTTCAACAGCGATCCACCGGATCTGATCGGCGGCGCCGACGTTGGTTTTGAGCAGGGCGGCGAAGTGACGCGAGCGGCGATGGTATTGCTGAAATATCCGTCGCTGGAGCTGGTTGAGTATCAGGTGGCGCGTATCGCCACCACCATGCCCTATATTCCCGGTTTTCTCTCCTTTCGCGAAACCCCGGCGCTGATGGCCGCGTGGCAGCAGCTTTCACACAAACCCGATCTGCTGTTCGTCGACGGTCACGGTATTTCCCATCCGCGCCGTCTGGGGGTCGCCAGCCATTTTGGCCTGCTGGTGGACGTGCCGACTATCGGCGTGGCGAAAAAGCGGCTGTGCGGCAAGTTTGAGCCGCTCTCGCCGGAGGTGGGGGCACTGGCGCCGCTGATGGACAAAGGCGAGCAACTGGCGTGGGTGTGGCGCAGCAAAGCGCGCTGCAACCCGCTGTTTATCTCTACGGGCCATCGCGTCAGCCTGGAAAGCGCTTTAGGCTGGGTGCAGCGCTGTACCCAGGGCTACCGTCTGCCGGAGCCAACGCGCTGGGCGGACGCCGTGGCTTCAGAACGCCCGGCTTTTACGCGGCTTGCAGCAAAACTGCCCCATATCGGGTAAACTGCGTCTAATTTCCGTATTCGAGAACTCATCATGTTACAAAACCCGATTCATCTGCGTCTGGAGAAGCTGGAAAGCTGGCAGCACGTCACCTTTATGGCCTGTCTTTGCGAACGCATGTACCCAAACTACGCCATGTTCTGCAAAGAGTCGGAATTTGGTGAACCGCAGCTGTATCGTCGTATCCTCGACCTCATCTGGGAAACCCTGACGGTCAAAGACGCGAAGGTGAACTTCGACAGCCAGTTGGAAAAGCTGGAAGAGGCGATTCCGGCAGCCGACGATTACGACATGTACGGCGTTTATCCGGCAATCGATGCCTGCGTGGCATTAAGTGAATTAATTCACTCTCGCTTGAGTGGCGAAACCCTCGAACACGCGATCGAAGTCAGTAAGAGTTCTATTACCTCCGTGGCGATGCTGGAAATGACCCAGGCTGGTCGCGAAATGACCGATGAAGAGCTGCGTCTGAACCCTGCGGTAGAGCAAGAATGGGACATTCAGTGGGAGATTTTCCGCCTTTTAGCCGAATGCGAAGAACGGGATATTGAACTGATTAAAGGGCTACGCGCAGACCTCCGCGAGGCCGGTGAGAGCAATATTGGTATAATTTTTCAGCAATGAGACAACAAAACGTGATTTACCGCCTGAATTGTCACGCCTGAAGGCTTCACATCTGCCCCCCGTCTGGTCTACATTTGGAGGGCGAAAAAAAGTGGCTATCGGTGCGTGTATGCAGGAGAGTGCTTTTATGGCATTTTCGTCGCACTCGATGCTTAGCAAGCGATAAACACATTGTAAGGATAACTTATGAACAAGACTCAACTGATTGATGTAATTGCGGACAAGGCTGAACTGTCTAAAACCCAGGCTAAAGCTGCACTGGAATCCACCCTGGCTGCTATTACTGAGTCTCTGAAAGAAGGTGATGCTGTACAACTGGTTGGTTTCGGTACCTTCAAAGTGAACCACCGCGCTGAGCGTACTGGCCGCAACCCGCAGACCGGTAAAGAAATCAAAATCGCCGCAGCTAACGTGCCGGCATTTGTTTCTGGCAAAGCACTGAAAGACGCTGTTAAGTAAGACCGCGTGGCAGTGAACAGTTTTAAAGAAGGGGCGGTTTCGCCCCTTTCGTTCATCTGGTGCCGTTTATCGGCGCTGGCTGGCGTACTGTTGCTCACTGCCTGCAGCCATAACAGCACGTTGCCACCTTTCACCGCTAGCGGCTACGCTGACACGCAGGGTGCGGTTCGCATCTGGCGTAAAGATAGCGGCGGCGAGACCCATCTCCTGGCTACCCTAAGCCCGTGGCACAGCGGCAATACCTCGACCAGCGAATACCGTTGGCAGGATGACAAACTGCAGTTGATTGAACTCAACGTCTACGGCAAACCGTCCGAACATATCCGCGCCCGTTTCGATAGCAACGGCGAGCTGAGCTTTATGCAGCGCGAAACGGATGGGCAAAAACAGCAGCTCTCCAGTGACCAGGTGGCGCTTTACCGCTACCGTGCCGAGCAGATCCGCCAGACCAGCGACGCGCTGCGGCTGGGGAAAGTGGTGCTACGTCAGGGGCGCTGGCATGCTGACGGCTCCGTCACCACCTGTGAAGGCGAAACGGTGACGCCTGATTTCGACTCCCGCGCCCTGGGGCATATTGCGAGCCGCCAGAGCCGTTCGTCCGCCGAAGTGAGCATTGCCTGGCTGGAAGCGCCGGAAGGCACGCAGCTTCTGCTGGTGGCGAACGAAGACTACTGCACCTGGCAGCCGACCGAAAAGAACTTCTAACCGTTACCAGCGGTTCATGCCGCCCATATGACCCCCTCCGTTGTGCCCGCCCTGACAGCCATAGCCCATCCCACCGTGACGAGGTATCCCAGCCTGCGCCATGGCGACATCAAACTTCACCCGCTGATTATCCAGCTTCTGTCGTAGCGTCTCGATCTCCTGCGCCACGCCCTCGATTTTCGCGCTATCCGGTTTATCGGCCGTCAACAGAGCGTTGTACTCATAGCGCTTAGAGGTGAGCTGCTGTCGCAGCGCTCTGGTCTGGTTGTAAAAATCATCGTGTAGCTTCTGCGTCGTCGCCCGCTGTGCGTCGGTTAGCTGGCTGTAGCTGCCGTTATCACTGTTGTTGCCCCAATGATGCGGCCCGGCTAACGCCGCCCCGCTGGTGAAGGTGAATGCCGCGAGGGCCAAAAGAGTAAGGGACAGATTGTTGTTCCGTTTCATGGTTGATTCTCCTGTGGTGTGGTTATCTTAGCTATTGCATCTTCTGTGCCAGACTCACAAACCGTGATAATGCAGAGCGTTGCAGGCCACTTGTGGAAGCAGGCGAGTAAAAATGACCCGCGTCAGCCTATCCGACGGGTCATTTTTACTCGTTGAAGCGGGGCGTTTGTGCTCGCGGGCCGGGTTAGCGGGCGCGAAAAATGGCATGATTTCTGCTGAGGGATGATGACGGGAAAAGAGAAGGAAGCCCCATGAGCCTCATACGTTTACAGAAGGATTCGGTTGCCACCGGCATTAGCTGGCTGCTGACAGGCGTGATTTTGCTGCTGGTCTGCCTGTTCTCGGCACTTATCGTGCGCGATTATGGGCGGGAAAGCGCATCGGCTCGGCAAACCATCCAGGAAAAAGGCAGCGTGCTGATCCGCGCGCTGGAGTCCGGAGCCCGCGTCGGCATGGGGATGCGTATGCATCACGCCCAGCTTCAGGCCATGCTGGAAGAGATGGCCTGGCAGCCGGGCGTGCTGTGGTTTGCCGTTACCGATGAGCAGGGAATGGTGATCGCCCATAGCGACCCGCAGCAGGTGGGCAAGACGCTCTACGATGCGCAGCAGATGCGCGAGTTGCAGATTGGTGACGCCGTGCGTGAACGACGCGTTGCATCACCCGAACCGGCGCTGGAGATCTACCGGGCGTTTCGTCCACTGGAGAGCGGCAATGGCCACCACATGCGCATGATGATGCGGCGGGACGTGGTGACGACTCCGCAGGTGATTTTTGTCGCTTTTGATGTGCGTGAACTCGATGCCGATCAGGCGCGCGGGCTGCGCAATATGATAGTGATGCTGTGCGCCGCCGGGCTGGTGATGGTGGCGACCATCCTCGCGCAGTTCTGGTTCCGTCGCTATCAGCGCTCGCGCAAGTTGTTACAGGAAGCGACCCACCGTAGAGAAAAACTGGTGGCCTTAGGCCATCTGGCGGCCGGGGTGGCGCATGAAATCCGCAATCCGCTCTCGTCGATTAAAGGGCTGGCGAAGTACTTTGCTGAACGCACGCCGCCGGGGGGAGAGGCCTACGCGCTGGCGCAGGTGATGGCGAAAGAGGCTGACCGCCTGAATCGCGTAGTCAGCGACCTGCTGGAGCTGGTGCGTCCGGCGCATTTAAAATGGCAACCGGTGGATCTCAACGAGGTGATTGCCCACTCGCTCCAGTTAGTCAGCCAGGATGCGCGTGGTCGGGAGATTACGCTGCAGTTCACTCCACTGCCTGCGTTACGCCGTATTCAGGCCGATCCGGACCGGCTGAATCAGGTGCTGCTGAATCTCTATCTCAACGCGATTCAGGCGATAGGTCACGGCGGTGTGATTGCGGTAACGGCCAATGAGTGTAGCGACGGGCGCGTGAAGGTCACCGTCGCCGATAACGGCAAGGGGATGACGGCCGAGCAGCTACAGGCGATTTTCACCCCGTACTTCACCACCAAAGCCGACGGCACGGGTCTGGGGCTGGCGGTGGTACAGAACATTATTGAGCAGCATGGCGGAACCATTCACGCCGATAGCCGCTCCGGCGAGGGGGCTACATTTACCCTCTATCTGCCGGTTAATGAGCGACAAAAGGAACAGCAAGGATGAGCGTAGAGAAGGTCGATATTCTGGTGGTGGACGATGATATCAGCCACTGCACGATTCTTGAGGCGCTGCTGCGCGGCTGGGGATACCGGGTCTCACTGGCGTACAACGGCCGGGAGGCGCTGGAACAGGTGCGCCAACGGGTATTTGATTTAGTGCTCTGCGATATCCGCATGGCGGAGATGGACGGCATTGCGACGCTCAAAGAGATAAAGGCCTGGAACCCGTCGATCCCGGTACTGATCATGACCGCCTACTCCAGCGTGGGGACGGCGGTTGAAGCGCTAAAATCCGGCGCGCTGGATTACCTCATCAAGCCGTTAGACTTCGATAACCTGCAGCAAACGCTCGCCGGGGCGCTGGTGCATACCCAGCAGCCTGATAGCGCAGTACCAGCGACGCCCGCGGCTCAGTTCGGCATGGTCGGCGATAGCCCTGCCATGCAGGCGCTGCTGCACAACATCGCTCTGGTTGCCCCTTCTGATGCTACGGTACTGATTCACGGCGAGTCGGGCACCGGTAAAGAGCTGGTGGCGCGAGCCCTGCATACCAGTAGCGCGCGACGCGATGGGCCGCTGGTGACGCTGAACTGCGCGGCGCTCAATGAGTCTTTGCTGGAGTCCGAACTGTTCGGCCACGAGAAAGGGGCGTTTACCGGGGCTGATAAACGACGGGAAGGGCGCTTTGTTGAGGCGAGCGGCGGGACCTTATTCCTTGATGAAATTGGCGATATCTCGTCGCTGATGCAGGTGCGCTTGCTACGTGCCATTCAGGAGCGCGAAGTGCAGCGAGTGGGCAGTAATCAGACCATTGCGGTGGATGTCCGCCTGATAGCCGCCACCCATCGCGATTTGGCTGAAGAGGTTAGCGCCGGGCGCTTTCGCCAGGATCTCTATTACCGGCTGAACGTGGTGACCATCGACATGCCGCCGCTGCGTCAGCGGCGCGAAGATATTCCCGCGCTCGCGCACTACTTCCTGAAACGCTACGCCGAACGCAACCGCAAAGCGGTGCAGGGATTTACCCCACAGGCGATGGATTTGCTGATTCACTACGACTGGCCGGGCAATATTCGCGAACTGGAAAACACGGTGGAGCGGGCGGTGGTGTTACTGACGGGGGAATATATCTCTGAGCGCGAGCTGCCGCTGGCGATCGCGGGTGCATCGGTACCGATTTTGTCGACGGCCGATAACGAGATCCTGCCGCTGGTGGAGGTGGAAAAAGAGGTGATTCTCTCAGCGCTCGAAAAAACGGGCGGCAACAAAACTGAAGCCGCCCGTCAGTTGGGCATCACGCGCAAAACGCTGCTGGCAAAGCTCAGCCGTTAGTTCTGCTCACGCTCGATGGCGCGCCAGCCGATATCGCGACGACTGAAGCTGCCGTCCCAGTGGATATCGGTCATTAAGGCATAAGCGCGTTGCTGCGCTTCTGCCACGGTGTGACCCAGCGCGGTGGCGCACAGCACGCGGCCGCCGCTGGTCAGCACGCGGTCGTCGTCCGCAAGTTTGGTGCCTGCGTGGAAGACTTTACCGTCGGTTGAAGATTCCAGCGGCAGGCCGTGGATCTCATCTCCGGTGTGGTAGTTGCCAGGGTAACCGCCCGCGGCAATCACCACGCCCAGCGAAGCGCGTTCGTCCCACTCGGAGGTTTTCTCATCCAGCTTGCCGTCGCAGGCGGCCAGGCAAAGATCCACCAGATCCGACTTCATACGCAGCATGATAGGCTGAGTTTCCGGATCGCCGAAGCGGCAGTTGAACTCGATAACCTTCGGGTTGCCCTGTTTGTCGATCATCAGACCCGCATACAGGAAGCCGGTGTAGGTGTTACCTTCCGCCGCCATGCCTTTCACGGTTGGCCAGATGATACGTTCCATGGTGCGCTGGTGCACTTCATCGGTCACCACTGGAGCCGGAGAATAAGCCCCCATGCCGCCGGTGTTCGGGCCGGTATCACCGTTGCCTACGCGTTTGTGATCCTGGCTGGTGGCCATCGGCAGCACGTGCTCGCCGTCGACCATCACGATAAAGCTCGCTTCTTCGCCGTCGAGGAACTCTTCGATCACGATGCGGTGACCTGCGTCGCCAAAGGCGTTACCGGCCAGCATATCGTGAACGGCGGCTTCTGCTTCTTCGAGCGTCATCGCCACGATAACGCCTTTACCGGCGGCCAGGCCGTCGGCTTTGATAACGATCGGCGCGCCTTTCTCACGCAGATAGGCCAGTGCCGGCTCAATCTCAGTGAAGTTCTGATATTCCGCCGTCGGGATCTGGTGACGAGCGAGGAAATCTTTGGTGAAGGCTTTGGAGCCTTCCAGCTGTGCCGCGCCTTCGGTTGGCCCGAAGATCTTCAGACCAGCGGCGCGGAATGCATCGACCACGCCAATCACCAGCGGCGCTTCCGGGCCGACGATGGTCAGGTCAATCTTCTCGTTCTGGGCAAAGCTCAGCAGCGCCGGAATATCGGTGACGCCAATAGCCACGTTCTGCAACGCGGGTTCCAGTGCGGTACCGGCATTACCCGGTGCGACAAAAACGGTATCAACCAGCGGAGACTGTGCCGCTTTCCAGCCCAGCGCGTGTTCGCGGCCGCCGTTACCAATGACTAAAACTTTCATCGTCTGCTCCCTGAATTAATGGCGGAAGTGGCGCATGTCGGTGAAGATCATCGCGATGCCGTGTTCGTCGGCAGCGGCAATCACCTCTTCGTCGCGGATAGAACCGCCAGGCTGGATAACGCAGCTTACGCCAACGGCGGCAGCGGCATCAATGCCATCGCGGAACGGGAAGAATGCGTCGGAAGCCATGGCGGAACCTTTCACTTCCAGACCTTCATCACCGGCTTTAATGCCCGCGATTTTGGCGGAGTAAACGCGGCTCATCTGGCCCGCGCCTATGCCGATGGTCATGTTCTCTTTGGCGTAGACAATGGCGTTGGACTTCACGAACTTCGCTACCTTCCAGCAGAACAGCGCATCGCGCAGCTCCTGCTCGGTCGGCTGACGTTTGGAAACCACGCGCAGTTCACCTTCGGTCACCATACCCAGGTCACGGTCCTGAACCAGCAGGCCGCCGTTCACGCGTTTAAAGTCGAGGCCCGGTACACGCTGTGCCCACTGGCCGCAGGTCAGAACACGAACGTTCTGTTTAGCGGCGGTGATCTTCAGCGCTTCTTCGGTCGCAGATGGGGCGATGATCACTTCCACGAACTGACGGGAGATGATGGCCTGTGCGGTTTCAGCGTCCAGCTCGCGGTTGAAGGCGATGATGCCGCCGAACGCGGAGGTTGGGTCTGTTTTATAAGCGCGGTCGTAAGCGTCAAGAATAGAAGTGCTGACTGCCACGCCGCATGGGTTAGCGTGCTTAACGATAACGCAGGCCGGTTCGTTGAACTCTTTCACACACTCCAGCGCCGCATCGGTATCGGCAATGTTGTTATAAGAGAGCGCTTTGCCCTGAACCTGCTGCGCGGTGGCAACGGATGCTTCTTTGACGTTTTCTTCTATATAGAAGGCAGCTTGCTGATGGCTGTTCTCGCCGTAGCGCATATCCTGCTTCTTGATGAAGTTCAGGTTCAGCGTGCGAGGGAAGCGGCCGGCGGCTTCTTTGCTCTCACCGTGGTACGCCGGAACCATGCTGCCGAAGTAGTTGGCAATCATGCTGTCGTAGGCGGCGGTGTGTTCGAAAGCTTTAATCGCCAGATCGAAACGGGTGTCGAGGGTCAGAGAGCCTTCGTTAGCGTCCATCTCTTTAATAATGGCGTCGTAGTCGCTGCTCTTCACCACAATGGCAACATCTTTATGGTTCTTCGCGGCGGAACGAACCATGGTTGGGCCACCGATATCGATGTTCTCTACCGCATCTTCCAGAGAGCAGCCTTCACGGGCGACGGTCTCGGCGAACGGATACAGGTTAACGACAACCATATCGATAGGGGCAATGTGATGCTGTTCCATAATGGCATCGTCCTGGCCGCGACGACCGAGGATGCCACCGTGTACTTTTGGATGTAGGGTCTTTACGCGTCCATCCATCATTTCCGGGAAACCGGTGTAATCGGAAACTTCGGTCACCGGCAGACCTTTTTCTGCTAACAGGCGGGCGGTGCCTCCTGTAGACAGCAGCTCCACACCGCGTGCGGAAAGTGCCTGGGCGAACTCGATGATACCGGCCTTGTCAGAAACACTGAGCAGAGCGCGGCGGACTGGACGACGTTGTTGCATGGTAAATCCCCTGGATTTGACTATTACAGAGAGCGTTAGGTGAATTCTTGCGTAAAAACTCAGCTAACGCCCCTTACGGGGCATCCTTGTTTTGCGGGGGCATTGTAACGAAAACGTTTGCGCAACGCTCGCGAATTTTTCTCTTTCCCTCAATTCCATTATTTCATCTCTATAGATGAGGGATAAAACCAAGTGATCCTCGAAAGAGATCCTTATTTTTGTGGATAACTCTGTGTGTAAATGGGTATAAGGCGGGGTTCTGCTGGGGATTACAGCAGTCAGTCATTTTTCTGTAATTTAAGGGTTGCGGCCCCGAGGAAACTCCCTATAATGCGCCTCCATCGACACGGCAGATGTGAATCACTTCACACTAACTAGCCGGTTCGGTTGAAGAGAAAAACCTGAAAATGAGGGTTGACTCTGAAAGAGGAAAGCGTAATATACGCCACC
>NZ_JBKHUI010000027.1:0-43103 GCF_046569695.1 Kluyvera sp. 142486 | reverse complement strand
ATCGGATCTTACGCATAGCGATCTCCTCAGGGGACATAATCAGTATGTCGGAAGATCTCTAAAAGTGAATGGGTCGTTTTGCCGGGATACTTACAGCAGGGCTGGCATGTTCTGTTTCTTCGGCTTACTAAATCTCTGGGCAAGATTGTCAGCCGGATTGAATTCTATGAGTTCTTCTGTTGCTGCATAGCGGAAAATTTCATTCAGGCGGGATATGATGCGGCGAAGTGTTTCAAGGACACCTCGTTTTTCTATGGGGTCTAGATGCTGTTTAAGCATTTTAGGGCGAATCTCCTTAATGGGGGTATCACCCAACGTTGGAAAGATATTTCTTTCTAGGCTTCGCCAGATGTCGTTAGCATGATCCTGGGAGATGCCTGACGTTTTGACTTTCTCATCAAGCCACTTCTTGGCTACTGCTTGAAATGTATGTTCCGTTGCATCTTTTAGGGCATTGGCTTTCTGGGTGTTATGAACTTGTGGGTCTATACCATTTGCAAGCAACGACAAGTATTCATCACGTAAAGCTCGTGCCTTCGCAAGTGTAAGGTGAGGATAGGTTCCTAAGCTCACCTTAGTTCGCTTTTTGGTCACAGGCACTGCATATCTGAAATACCAATTTTTCTTCCCTCCCTTCACTAGGGGAGCGATTCGCAGGAGCAAACCATCGCCGTCAAAAAGGTTAACCTCTTTCTCGGCAGGTTTGGTGCTTTTGATTTCAGTGTCAGTGAGCTTCTTAGCGATTTTTGCCATGTTTGGGACCCTCATGTTTTGGACCCTTTGTGTTGGGTCCCAAAAAGGGTGCCATAACGAGTAGCTTCTAGCAATTCTCGGTAGACTACTATGGACGTAAAAAAGCCCGCAGAGCTTGTGCTGTGCGGGCTTAGTAGACTTCATTGTACTTCAAACAACTAAAAAGTGGTGGAGCTGGCGGGAGTTGAACCCGCGTCCGAAATTCCTACATCCTCGGCACTACATGCTTAGTCAGTCTTTACATTCGCCTGGCACCTGCGGACAGACACGCCACTACCAGACTAGCCTGATTAGTTTTAACGCTTCAACCCCAGGCAGGGCTTCCACGCGATCTCTTTTGGGTTTGACCTCTCTTTGATCCCCGTCTTAAGAGCGGAAGCTAGGGAGAGAGGGCTCAGAGCAGGTTATTAAGCTGCTAAAGCGTAGTTTTCGTCGTTTGCGACTATTTTTTGCGGCTTTTTACGAGGCCAACCGCCCCTCGGCATGCACCTTGGGTTTCGCAAATCCCGTCGAATCCAGAATCAGCCCCAATAGTGTGGCAGCAAGTATAACAGATTTGTTATGCGGCATACCAGCCCAGATTGTGGTGGGGGGTTGATATGGAAGATGTGGCTAGAATATGAACAGACACCGTGCAGCGGCTATGGTCTCTGTTTTTGCGTTTATGGCTATAGAAACGTATCGATGAAAGAATATTAAAATAAATACATGATATATCATGTATATTCGCAATATTAATTTTAACGCGTTGATTATTTGAATTTTAATTAATTTGCTTCTATCACTGGTTTAGTCTGACTTAACTTATTTTTTGATAATTGAGAGATATATTGTACATCGTGAAAAATAACAATGTTTTGTTACCTTTGCATTTGCCTATACATAGAACCTTGTATATATGTGTTTATATTGCTGTTTTTTAATTCCAATGCTATCTGATTGTTTTTCCTTTAAAAACAATCAGATGAATTTTGAGTGAGAGTGTGTAGCAGAAGTCATAAATTTAACAAATTTAATACTGTGCGTTAGCTCTCGTATAGACGAGGGTTGATGACCATATTCGAATTTTTTTCGAGGTGAATCTATGCCCCCGTCAAATAGCCTGCCAGGCACCGTCGATGTATTAAACCGGAAAACCGGTAATCTCGTGATGGAATATACAAAAGAAAGCGATCGGGTTGTCAATCTGACGCAGTCGAGTGTCGTTCGCGTTCACGCTTCTCCGGACGTTGTGGGCTCTTATGAACGTCAGGGAAATGACTTGATTATCCATATGAAGGATGGCACGACGGTGCGCTACCAAAACTTCTTCCTGTTGGATGAAGAGGGGTTGCATAGCGAGCTTATCTTTGAAGATCAGTTGGGCGTTCATCATGCGGTATTCCCTGCGGCGGCGGAGGCGGGGCCTATTGCTGCCGAAGCGATTTTGCCTGTATTCAGTGATGTAGCGCTGGGTTCGCTGATTGGCGCGAGCGGTCTATCTGCGCTTGCCGTGCTGGGTGGAATTGCCGCCTTTGGAGGCGTAATTGGTGTGGCGGCAGCGGCGAGCAATAGCGGCGACAGTAGTGACAATAAGCAGGCAACAACGCCAACACCCACGATCACCATTGCACCCGTTGCGACTGATAATATTTTTAATAAACAGGAAATTAGCTCGGCACAAACCGTTAGTGGCAGCGTACAGTCTCAGTTTGCGGGCAGCACGCTGACGATTAGCCTGAATGGTCAAACCTGGAGTACGACGATTAATGCAGACGGTACATGGAGCTCCCCACTGCCGCCTTCACTTCTGCAAACACTGACTGATGGTATCTATTCCCTCAAAGTCACCCTCACCACCTCGGGCGGTGCGACTTACTCTAAAGAGAGTGTGATCACGGTGGATACCGTACCTCCTCAGTTGACGGTGACGCCGTTTACGACCGGGGGAACGGTGACGCAGGCGCAGCATAGTGCCGATAAGATTGTGAGCGGTACTGTTGATGTGAAAGATGCGGGATCAACAATCGTTGTCACGCTGAATGGCAAACAATACACCACGGTGCCTGATGCGAATGGGCAATGGAAGTTAACTATCCCTCAGGCGGATATGGCGCAGTTGAGCGATGGTCGGGACTATACGATTACCTACAGCGCGACGGATCTTGCCGGTAACGTGACCACCAGCAGCGAGACTGTTCATACGCATTTTGTTATCTCAAGCATTACCATTGATCCCTTTACTATCGATAACAGTATAAGCAGTGCGGAAATACTGCTTAACCAGACGGTGAGCGGCCATTCTATCAATCTCCCCACTGGGACGATTTTGACCATCACCATTTCAGGGATTAATAAAGCCTATTACGCTCAGGTTTTAAGTGATGGCTCGTGGAAAACCACCATCCCAGCGGGAGATTTAGGGTCGTTGTCCGATGGGACTTCAACCATTTCTGTATCGGGAAGCGGTACCAGCGCGACTGAAAATTTTGCCGTTGATACGTCCCACTCCGCCATCGCCATCGCCATCCTCTCGGCCGATGATTACCTGAATGCCAACGAAGCGTCGCAGCCGCTGGAAGTACGAGGGGTGGTAACAGGATTTGCGCCAGGCGTTACGGTTATCGTAACGGTAGATGGAAAACCATACCCTGTGAGCAAAATTGACGCCGCCGGTAACTGGAGTGTGACGATCCCGTCGGATGATCTCCTCGCCTTGTCGGATGGGCCTAAAACGATTACGGCGGAGGCAACACTCAATACCGATACTGCAATGGATGCGCACACGCTGAATGTACAGATCCACAACCTGCCTAATCTGGAATTTGACCAGGTGTTTGGTGACGGTTATCTGAACGCGAGCGATCAGAAACTTGATCAGATTCTGAGTGGTAGAACTAACGTAACGGGAGCGGGTCAATCGGTTACCGTTCAACTCGGCGGTAAAACCTATAATGCAACGGTCGATACCAACGGCACGTGGAAAATCACGGTTCCTGCGGGGGATTTGCAAAAAATAGCCGATGGCACGCTGACCGTAACGGCAAATGCGAGTGATGCCTCAGGCAATACCAGCAAAGTGTCGGCAACGGCCGTTGTGGATACCGTCCCGCCACCTCTGACCATCCTGCCGCTAACGGGAGACGGCAAGCTTAATGGCAGCGAGTTGTTAAGCGACCAGACGCTAAGAGGAATGACTTCGGTGAGCGAAAGCGGGAAAACCGTGGTGGTGTCGCTCAATGGAAAGACCTACCCTGGCGTGCTCGTTGGAGAAGATGGTTCCTGGCAGATTTCATTGCCATCAGCGGACCTTAGTAAACTGGTAACCGGCAATAGCACTCTGATCGCTACGTTAACCGATGAGGCAGGAAATACCACTACGGTAACGCAAACGGTCAGCGTGAAAACGGCGGCGTTGAAGATCTCGGTGCAGGCTTTCACCGACGGCAACGTGCTTGATGCGGCGGAGGTCAAATCCGATCAGATCCTGCGCGGTGGGTCGAACGCAGAGGCCAATAGTTCGGTGACGGTGGTTCTGAATGGTAAAAGCTACCAAACCGTCACCAACGCATCCGGTGACTGGCAGGTTACGATTCCGGCCGCTGAGTTGCAAAAATTGGCAGATGGCTCGCAAAACCTAACGGTCAGCATTACGGATGGCTACGGGCAAAGCACAACCCTTAACGCTAATTTTGGCGTCGATACCAACAGCGATGCGCTGTCCATTAACATTGTCGCTGGCGATGATTACCTGAATATCGCGGAAGCCAGCGGTGGCCTGATCATCCGGGGAACCAGCGCCGGTTTGCCGCAGGGTACCGTTGTCACCGTGATGTTCAACGGCGTGGCGTATAGCGCCACCGTCTTAGCGGATGGCTCCTGGCAGACAAACCCCTTATCGTTAACCGGCCTGGCGGATGGGCCAATTACGCTCACGGCGAGTGCCACAAGCAACGGGGTCACTGTGATTGATAGCCATAGCTTTACGGTGGCTATCCATACCAAATTTGCGTTTTCCGTCGATCCGCTTTTTGGCGGCGATAATATTGTTAACCTCAGCGAATCGTCTAAAGACCAAACGATTACCGGTAAAACGGGCATTTCCGGAAGTGGGCAAAAGATTGTTGCGATGCTGAATGGCCAGCAATACGTTGGCGTTGTACAGGCTGACGGTTCGTGGTCAATCACGCTGCCTAAGGGGGCGATAGAGAGCCTGGCCGATGGTGCCAATTCGATAACCTTTAACTACTCCGACGTGGCGGGTAACCCCGGTTCCACCTCTGCCTCCTTCACCGTAGATAAAACGCCGCCGGTATTAACGGTCGCGCCGGTTAACGCTAACGATCTGTTAGGCAGTATTAATATTGCTCAGGGCGTTACCCTGACGGCCAGTGCGTCAGCCGATGCGCAATCGGTCGTGGTGACGATTAATAATAAATCCTATCCGATGACGCTTCTCAACGGCAGCTGGTCAGTTGCACTCGACACCGTTGCGCTGTCCGTCTTACCCAACGGCGTAACGACCATTACGGTGACTGCGACGGATGCCGCAGGTAATAGCACAACGGTGAACCATAACGTCACCGTCGACACCATTGCGCCGAAGGTGGTGATTGATCCCGTGACCAAAGACAATATCGTTGATATTGCGGAGATAAATGCGGGCATTACGCTGACAGGGAAAGTGATACCGATGGAGGTTGGCGCTAAAGTCACGGTGATTTTTAATGGTAGCGCGTTGTCTGATGTCATCGTGGATTCGGACGGCAGTTGGTCGGTATTTGTCTCATCCTCAACACTCTCCGGGATGTCCAAAGGAACCTATAGCGTGACGGCTACCGTCACTGATGCGGCTGGCAACACCTCGCCATCGGTCAGCGAAGATTTCCGCGTTGATACCGATATCAGCGCGCTTACCGTGAGCCCCGTCGAGGGAACGGATAAAATCAACGCGGCGGGTATCGATGATGGGTTGACCATCAGCGGTACCTCTGCGCGGATCCCTGAAAATAGCGTTGTGACGATCACTATTAACGGCTTGCAGTATAGCGCCACTGTTTCCGCAAGCGGTGCCTGGACTACGACGGTGTCGAAGCAGAATGCCGCTGCGATTGCAGACGGAACCGCGACGATCACCGTTTCAGCGCTGGATGTGGATGGCAAAGTCGTCTCCAGCGAGCATCAGTTTACGATTATTACCCAGACGCTGCCGCAGCCCGCGATACATTTGCCGTTTGGCGATGGCGTAATCAATGCCGCCGAAGCCCTGGTTGGCGGAAGCCTGAGCGGTACTACCGGCATCAAGGGGGGAGGGCAAATTGTCACTATCACCCTGGATAATGGCACTCCGTTGACTGCTATCGTTGATGCAAACGGTAACTGGACGCTGGCGCTGACGCCGGGGCAACTGGCGGTATTAGGCAATGGCGATCATACGGTGAGCGTTAGCGTCACTGATGCCGTCGGTAATCAGAACTCGACAACCACTCCGCTGGTGGTGGATAAGAGTGCACCAACGTTTAGCGTTGACTCGGTCACCGTCGATAACATTGTCAACAGCATTGAAGCCGCGGGCCCGCTGACGATTAGCGGAACGGGGACGTATGACTCGAAACACGTGCTGACGCTCGTCGTACTGGTAAACGGGCAAAGCTATGATGCAATACTCCAGTCGAACGGTACCTGGAGTATTATGCTGCCTGCTGGCGTGCTCTCTGGCGTGCCGGATGGCCCGGTCACTGTGAAGGTGACAGCTACTGACTACGCAGGTAACAGCACGACGACATCGACAAGCTTCACGCTGGATGCGTCACCGCTCAATGCGCCGAAGATTCAGGTAGACAAAATCTCGACCGATGATTACGTCAATAAAGTTGAAGCCGGGGGCGATCTTATCATCAGCGGTACCACGCTGAACGTTGAGGTTGGCCGGGATGTGAAGATTATTTTTGGCGGTCAGACTTACTACACGAAGGTGCAGGCTGGCGGCACGTGGTCATTCACCGTTCCTCAAACTGATGTTGCCAATGTCCTTGACGGTGCGCAGGTGATTAGCGTAACGGTCAGCGATCTTGCCGGGAATATTGCATCTGGCGAACATACCGTCACCTTTATCGCCCAGCCAGCTTCGCAGCCGACGCTCGCCATCAGCGTGATCGCGCAGGATGATCTGATTAACGCCCTTGAGCATGAAACATCGCTGTTGATTAGCGGTACATCAACGGGACTGGCTACTGGAACGGTGGTGGCGGTGGTGCTGAATGCTAAGTCCTACACCGCGACGGTCGATAAAAATGGCAGCTGGAGTTTCACCGTATCGAAGGGCGATGTCCAACTCCTGACGGATACCACTTATACCATCAAGGCGGATGCCGCTGATGCAGCGCAAAACCCTGCCAGCACCACGCATAACATCACTGTAGATACGACTACGCCGACGCTTGTGGTGGACGTGGCGAAATCGGTCTTCAGCGATGGCTATCTCAATATTGCTGAAGCGGCGGTCGATCGCATCGTTAGCGGTCAGGGTAGCGTGGGTGAAACCGTGTCGCTCAGCATCAATAACAGAACTATCTCGGCGGTCGTCGACGGTCAGGGCAAGTGGCAGATGACGCTGCTGGCAGCCGACCTGCAATCGCTCCCGCCATCGGCATCGCTTGTTTTTACCAGCACCGATGCGGCAGGAAATACCGCGGAAAGTACCGTGAATGTGAGCGTCAACACGACCAGTGGGCCGAGCATCACGCTGGGGTCAATGTTTGTTGATAATATCGTCAGCATCGCTGAGGCAAAACTGGGCGCAACGCTGACCGGTACGGCCAACGGTTTGGTAAATGGCACTTCGGTTACGGTAACGATTGGCAATGATAAGTTTTACGGTACCGTTTCAGGCAATACCTGGACTGTGGCCGTCACGCCAGGGGCGTTGAAGACCAGCGGTCAGTTGGATGTCACGGTTACCGCGAATGATGCCTGGGGGAACCCAGCCACGGCGCACGGCAATCTCGATGTGGTGCTGGGGGTGGCTCAGGCAACGCTGCCGGCTAATGTGTTTGGTTCCGACAATATTTTAAGCCAGGCAGAGGCCAATGCTGGGATTACACTGACTGGTAGTACCGGACAATCGGGAATGGGGCAAACCGTAAAAGTTACCCTGGATGGTTCCCAGGAGTTCACCGGTACGGTTGATATTAACGGCAACTGGTCGGTGGTACTGACGCCATCTCAGCTGAACGCCATCCAGGATGGTGGTCATAAGCTAACGCTGGTGGTGGGAGATAGAGCGGGTAATCAGGTCGCGTCCGGCGCACTCGATGTGAAGGTCTATACCGACCCGTTGACCCCTCCGACCCTGGCTAAACCGTTCATCGATGGGATATTAAACGCAACGGAAGCATCCGCTCCAGGTGCTCTGACCGGTGCACTTAATATTGATTCTACGCTGGTGAAATCGGTGATGGTCAGCATCAATAACGGGCCGGCGGTTGCCGCTCAGGTATTGAGTAATGGCACCTGGTCATTGCCAATGTCGAGTGCGGATCTTAAGGCGCTGCCGGACGGCGTGCTGCAGGTTAACGTGACCGTGACCGATATTGCCGGTAATCAGATCTCCGGGCAGGGCAGCTTTGAAGTGCTTACCCATACGCTGCCGGTGGCAACTTACCTCACGCCATTTGGTGATAGCGTTATTAACTACGCTGAAACCCAGGCGGACCAAATCATCAAAGGGAATACCGGTGTTATCGGTACCGGTCAGAGCGTCGTGTTGACGTTAGGGAGCACGGTTTATACGACAGGCACGGTAGATGCTAATGGCAACTGGTCGGTCACCATCCCGCAATCGAATCTGGCGGCGCTGAAAAATCTGGACTCCCTGGGCTTTACCGTGACGGTGACCGACCGCGCGGGCAACAGCAATACCTCCACTCCTATCAATGTCACCGTACATTCTGTGCGGCCGTCTCCAGAGGTGATTAACCCATTCGGCGATGGCTTCCTCAATATCAAAGAGGCGGCGGGCGCGGCGACGTTGACCGGCAAAACCGGGGTTACTGGAGCGAACCAGTATGTGACGGTGAAGGTTGACGTTAACGGCGTGCTTTACACGGCAACGGTTGATGCGACTGGAAACTGGACGGTTAACTTGCCTGCCGGGTCTTTACAATCGCTCTCTGCTGGGCAGCATCAGATAGTCATCTATGCTCAGGACCAGTACGGCAACAGCACGACCAGTACGACCAATTATCAGGTTGCGCTGACGCCACCTTCGGTGACCGTCACCGCGCCAACGTTTGTTAACGCGGTGGATGCGTCTACGGGCAGCGTGACGTTCAACGGCACGCTTTCGTCACCGTATGCATCTGGATCGACGGTGAAAGTGACGATCGGCACACATACGTTTAATGCCGAGGTAACGGGAACCTTATGGACGCTGAAGCTGACCGCCGATCAGTGGTCGGACATTAGCGAACGCGGTTTGCAGAATATTACCGTGTCACTTGATGACGGTGTCCACAACACCAATACCGCCAGCGCGACGGTTACGTTGCTGCTGGACAAGCCGACCGTTACCGTCACTACACCGTTTGCTGGCGATAACACGCTGACTTACATAGAAAGTTTGACCAATCAGGTGATTAGCGGTACTTCCAGCCATCTGCAGAAGGGCGATACGATTACCGTTACTTTTGTTGGCGTCGTCACTAACGTCTCTTTCACCACCACGGTGCAGGCTGACGGCAGTTGGTCGCTTCAGTTAACGCCTGCGCAGATGCAATTGCTCGCCACCGGGGATTTTTCGGTTACGGCGATAGATCAGGCGGGGAACACGGCAACAGCAGGCAATGCCGGGACGCTGGTTATCAATCTCACCAATACGGTGCCTTCGCTTAGCGTTGATGCGGTGGCTAGTGATAACTATATCAACGCCACTGAGCTTTCAAGTGGAAATGTGTCGATCTCTGGTCACGCGCTTAACCTCCCAATTGGCACGCTTGTGGATGTTACGATCCTGAATACACAGTCAGGTTTCCCTACGTTAATCCATGATCTCCTTGTGAAAAATGATGGAACCTGGAGTGTAACGTTTCCGACCTCGGGGTTCCCAACTGACGGCAACTATACGATCACCGTAACCAGCTCTGCCGCGCCAGGGGCGATCGGTACTCAAACGGTGATTGTTGACCGTGTAGCCCCAACGTTAGATCTAAATACGTTTGCTACGGATGGCTATGTGAATATCAGTGAAAAAGGGATGGTGCAGGTTATTAGCGGAACGTCCGACACGGATGGTGCCCGAGTGACCATTACACTGAATAATAAAACGTATTATGCGCAGGTTTCAGGGGGAGTCTGGTCGGCGAACGTGCCGATAAGCGATATGGCTGCGCTGAGTAATGGAACTTACGAAATTAAAGCAGTCATCAGCGATGCGGCAGGTAATACTCATGATGAAACGCAGGCAATTACTGTCTATGGCAGTGCTCCGACGCTGAGCGTGACGGCAGGTTTGCCGGCCGTATTGACGACGCTTAATATTGATACCGGCCCTTTGCTAAAAGGGGTGGTGGCGCCGGGCAACACCGTTACGGTTGATTTTATGTCCACGCATTTGATCGCTACGGTCGATGGGTCTGGAAACTGGAGCGTGAAGCTTGATGCCGCGGATTTAGCAAAATTAAGTGATGGCCCACTGTCGCTGACGGTTACCACCACCGATACGGCAGGCAACACCACCACTCAAAACCTGTCGACGAACATCGCACTTAACCCACTGCTGGACGTGCTGTTCAATAAGGTCACCGCTGATAACGTGGTCAACCTTGCTGAATCGCTGGTGACGCAACTGCTGACCGGTAAGATTACGGGCAACGCGCAGGGAGCAAAAGTCTCGCTGATCATTGTGGGTAATACTATCGCCAAAGATATCCCTGTCGCAGCGGATGGAAGCTATTCCATCGAACTTTCGCCTTCTATCTGGCTTGGTCTGACGACGGGTTCGCTCACGATGAACGTCGAGGTGGTCGATAGCTATGGTAATAAGGCCAGTGAGTCCACGGCGGTGAGTCTGGCGCTAACGAACCTTCCCGCGATAACTAACGTGCTGGTGACTGCGGATAACGTCATTAACCTGGTGGAAAGCGGCGCGGATCAGGTCATTTCCGGGGTGGTCAGCCAGGCTGCGAACGTCAAAACGCTGGTGCTTACCCTTGGTGGTCAGACGATACAGGCAACGGTGGATTCGCTCGGGGCCTGGACGGCTTCGCTGCCAACCAACGTACTCAAAGCCCTCCCGGATGGGATGGCGACGGTCGGCGTGACGATTACCGATACGTCCGGCAACGTGATTAACACCAGCGCCAGCTTTAATGTGGTCACCCATAATCTGCCGGCAATCTCTCTCGACACGCTATTTAGCAACGGCATATTGAGTATTCCTGAACTGGCGGGGGCGCTCCTCAGCGGGACGGCGACTAATCTTGCGGGTAGAACCCTGACCATCCAGGTTGGTACTACCACGGCGTTTACGACCAACGTAGACGGTACCGGACATTGGTCGGTGAATTTACCAGATGCGGTAAAATCGGTATTGCAGGGACTGGGGACTGGGAGTGTGGGTATTACGATTACGGCGGCCGATCAGTACGGTAATACCGCGAGTCAGACCGGGTCGATTAAGCTGGATCTGGTTGCTCCGGTCCTGCAAAACATGACGCTGTTTGGTGACAATCTGCTGAACCTTCTTGAGTCGCAGTCGAACCAGACGATCGTCGGTACGATTGGCAATGCGTCGATAGGTTCAACGGTCCAGGTGTCCATTGGATCGAAAATCTTTAACGGCGTCGTCAGCACCAGTTCGGGTGGGTTTACGATCAACCTGTCGCCGAGCGTTCTTGCCAGCCTGACGGATGGGCTATTTGCTACCAGCATCACCGTGACCACGCCGGATGGTAATAGCTTAACCACGGCGGGGCCTAACATTACCGTTGGGCTGAAAAACCTGCCGGTCGTCGCGATCACCTCGCTGTTCGGCAACGACGGCTATCTTAACCATACAGAAGCCATTGCGACGCAGACTATTTCCGGAACGGTGACCGGTCTGGCGGATGGTGTGAATAAGGTCAAGGTGACGGTAAACGGTATCGATTATCAGGCTGATCTCAGCGGCGGCAACTGGACGTTATCGCTGCCGGCGGGAACGCTGTCGCAGATAAAAGACGGCGTATTCAACGTTACCGCATCGGTGATTGATGCCGTGAACAATACGGTGACCGGCAGTAAAACGGTTAACGCGATTGTACAGGCGGTGCCATCGCTGCATCTGAATACGCTGTTTGGCGATGGAACGTTGGATCTTATCGATCTGCTGACCAACCCTGTGTTATCCGGTACCAGCAGCAACCTGGCGGTGGGCACGCAAATTATGGTCAGTGTGGGGTCGCTGAGTATTCCGGCGACCATCGGCGCCAACGGACTGTGGCAAATAACGCTATCGGCTGCCTCATTGCAGAATCTGCAGGATGGCTCGGGTTTGAACGGGCTGAAGGTCAGCGTGACGGCGACCGATGTAGCAGGCAACGTCGCATCGGACACTCAGCAGGTTACCGTTGCAATTCAGGCGACGCCTTCCGTCACGATTACCTCGCTGTTCGGCGATAACCTGGTGGCGGGGGTGCTGAACGGCGGGTTGAACAGCGCGGAATCGAAGGTCGCACAGACCATTTCGGGTATCAGCCAGAATGCCATCGGTTCTCAGGTGAAAGTGCTGGTGGCCGGTGTTAGCTATTTTGCCACCGTGGCGGCCGACGGTACCTGGGCCGTATCGGTTCCGTCCAGCGCGCTGACTGGCCTGAGCGATGGTCAGCAAAGCGTTAGCGTGTCGGTGACCAACTCTGCAGGTAAAGTGGCAAGCACGACGGGCGCGCTGGATGTCATCCTTCATACGCCATCTATCTCGGTATCCACGCTGTTCACTGATGGCAAACTCAATATCAGTGAAGCGGCTTCCGGGCAGATAATTAGCGGCACAATTACCAACGCTACCAGCGGTTCGGTGGTGACGGTAACCGTGGGGGGCACCTCGTTTAGCGGCACGGTGAACAGTAACGGTACATGGACGGCCTCCATCAGCAATACCGTGTTAAAAGCGTTGCAGGGGAATACCGCCACCATTACCTATTCCGTCACCGACCGGGTAGGTAATACCGACACGAAATCAACCGACGTTGCCGTGAAGTTGACTCAGCCAGATCTGGGCCTGACGCCAGTACTATCGGGGGTAATCAATGGTCTTCTGGGGCTAGTCGGTGGGCTACTGGGTTCGTTAGGTTTGACCAAACCGGCCATTCTGACCCTCAGCGGCACATCGCATAACCTTGAGGCAGGATCGCTCGTTAACATTAACCTGGCGAATTTGGCGTACGGAAGTGCGACGGTTAGAGCCGACGGAACATGGAGTACGGAGCTTAATCTCAGTTTGGATCTGGTGAAAATCCTCTCGCTGAGCACGATTGTTTACCTTTCTGCGGCAGATTCGGCGGGCAATATGGCCTACCTGAACGTTGGGCTTGGCGGTGGGAACGCAACCACTACACCACCACCGGGGGCTTCGACGATGATGGCGGAAGCGGCCAGCTTCTCCATCCTTGCCGCCAGTGCCAACGAAGGTTCGGACAACAGCTCGCAGACAAGTTCGGATAGTTCGAACTCCACGACAACTGCCGCCGCCACTCATGAGACGGCCACCACCACCACAGATACCACCTACACCATCGGCGGTCTGAGCGTCGACCTTGCCGATGGCACCACGCAGACCGGCGATACGGTGCATGGCGGTACCGGTAACGACACCATCCATCTCTCATCGCTGGGCTTTACCGAAATCGACGGCGGCTCGGGAACCGATACCCTGGTGCTGGATGGCTCCAATATCATTCTGAATCTCATCGAACTGGCGGGGAAAGTTCACAATATTGAGGTTATCGATCTAGGCAAATCCGGGAACAACAGCATCACGCTGGACGTTAACGAAGCGCTGACGATCACCGATAAACCGGAAGACGACCTGCTGATCAAAGGCAGCGACGGCGACCAGATCAACCTGAAACACGGCGCGAATGATACCTGGGCGATTACTGAGCAGCGCGAAGTTAACGGCGTGATGTTCGACGTTTATCACAACAGTTCGCAAACCAATACGCTTAGCGATGTCCTCATTCAGCACGGACTGCATGTCAACATGGTCTAACGGGAACTAACACCTCAGGGATGAGGCGGGCAAT
This sequence comes from Kluyvera sp. 142486, assembly GCF_046569695.1. Lineage (NCBI taxonomy): Bacteria > Pseudomonadati > Pseudomonadota > Gammaproteobacteria > Enterobacterales > Enterobacteriaceae > Kluyvera > Kluyvera sp. 142486. Next base: position 29,091 of record NZ_JBKHUI010000027.1, on the reverse strand, counting down.
CAACAATATCACCACGGGCAATCCTAAGGTGGAAAAATGAAACGTGCCGTATCTCTACTGTTAATGATGTTACCGATGGCTAATCTGTTGGCGGCTCCCGGTAACGAAGGACAATATCGGTGGCAATCGGCCCCAAGCGAACAGCTTCAGGCTCAGCTGACCATTAAGGAAGCGATACTGCGGGCGTTTGCCCGTAACCCGAAAATCGCCCAGGCCTCCGCACAGATCCGCGTCGGCCGGGCGAATCTTGATGAAGCGAAAAGCGCCTGGTTCCCGCAGATCTCCCTGCAGGGCAACATGGGGCGATCGCACCGTACTGACTCCGCCGGATCGTTGAATAACAACGGTTCTGGCGGCGTTTCGCTAAAACAGCTGCTGTACGATTTTGGTAAAACCGGCGGCAGCATCGATGAGCAGTACAACCTCTCCGACGCATGGCGCTTTGAGCTGTACAGCGCCCTCAACGACGTTGGCACACAAACGCTGCAAACCTATCTGCAGGTAAAGCGCTATCAGGCGCTGGCGCAGGTCGCGCGCAATAATATTCAGTCGCTTCAGGCGATTCAGGAGATGGCGAAACTGCGGGCCCAGGCGGGTCTGAGTTCTCAGTCCGATGTGCTCCAGGCGGAGTCGCGTATCGCCGGCATGAACGCCACGGTTGCCCAGTTTGAGGCGCAGAAGCGCACCGCACAGGCGGCGCTAAGCGTGCTGACGGGGGTGGTTTCTGACAACCTGCCGGATCTCCCAGAAGATCTGATGAAGCAAAAATTCTCCGTTAACTCCCTTCCGTATGAACGCAGCAATGCGGTACGCAGCGCCCAGTCTAAGCAGCTGGCGGCGGAGCAGCGTATTCGTCAGGCGCAGGCCCAGCACTGGCCGACCATCTCGGTGCAGGCCGGGCGGACGCGCTATGAAAACGATCAGAGCAACTATTGGGACGATCAGGTGCAGCTGGTGGTTGATGCGCCACTCTACCAGGGCGGTGCGGTCAGTGCTCGCGTGGACGCGGCAGAAGGGGACCGGGCAAGCGCTCAGGCTCAGGTTGAAGCGAGCAAGCTGGACATGAACCAGCGCGCCGCGACCGCCTGGGCCGATCTCACCGGCGCGCAGATCCGCCAGCAGGCGGGGGAGGCGCAGTCGTCTACCGCCGAGCTGGCCCGCCGGGTCTATCGCGATGAATATCGCCTCAGCAAGCGCAGCCTGAACGACCTGCTGAGTATCGAACAAGACGTTTTTCAGGCCGATAGCGCCACCATAACCGCACGCTACGACGCGTGGGATGCTGCCGTACGCTACGCGGGGGCCGCCGATAACCTACTTGATATGTTAGGCATCGAGCGCAGCCGAACCGTCGGTGACGACTTACCCGCACTTTAGACAACACGGATGCAGGAGTGGTTATGCAACAGCCGGATACCGAAAGCTGGATCAATGTGATGGTGCGTGCGGCAGGCCGTTTTGGGCTGCCTGCGGATGCGCCTGCCGTGCGTCAACAGATGCGCTGGTTTGAAAATTTACCGATCGACGTGCGCCTGCAAAGGCTTAGTGGGCTGATGGGGCTACAGGTGCACCGCGTCCCGGTGGCAAAAATGCGCTGGAGCGCCCAGAACCTGCCCGCCATTGTGCAGATGGAAAGTGGCGAAATCATGCTGCTGGAGTCGCTCAACGCCGAGGGGCTGGTGACTTACTGGCTCAGCAACGGCGGCGATCTGGTGCGGGAAGAGGCGCTGGAGACGCTGCTTGAGCGGATCACTTCCGATGTGGTGATGCTGGGTATTGCGGTGCGTGGGCGTGACTCGCGTATTGATGATTTCACCCGCCCGTGGGAGGCGCATTGGTTCTGGCGCCACTTCCGCCATACCGGGCGCAAGCTCTCTGAAATCGCGCTGGCCTCTATCGTCGGTAACGTGATGGCGCTGGGCGGCATTCTGTTTTCGATGCAGGTTTATGACCGGGTTATTCCGGCCCAGTCGTTCCCTACGCTGTGGGTACTGTTTTTTGGCGTGCTGCTGGCGGCGGCGCTGGAGTTCTTTATCCGCCTGGCGCGAACCTACATTTCGGACATCATGGGCAAACATATCGACCTGAATTTATCGTCGATGTTTTTTGCCAGGGCGATGTCGATTAAAAACGATGCCAGGCCGAAGTCCACCGGATCGTTTATCTCGCAGCTGCGCGAGCTGGATCAGGTGCGCGAACTGCTGACCTCCACGACGGTGGGTGCGGCGATGGATATGCCCTTCGTGCTGCTGTTTATCGTGATCATCGCGATGGTGGGCGGCCCGCTGGTGGTGATCCCGCTGATCGCGATCCCGTTGATTGTGATCCCAGGCCTTCTGGTGCAGTGGCCAATGGCCAGGCTCGCTAAAGAGGGGATGCGTGAGAGCGCCATTCGTAACGCCGTGCTGGTGGAGTCGATTGAAGGGGTAGAGGACATTAAGGCGCTGCAGGCGGAGCCTTACTTCCAGCGCCAGTGGGAGACGACGCACGCCGTCGGGGCCAGCATCGGCATGAAGCAGCGAATCTGGGGCGCGCGGCTTAGCGGCTGGGCATCCACCGTTCAGCAGATAACTTACGCCGGCATGCTGGTGTTTGGCTGCTTCCTGGTGATTGATGGCAGCATCACCACCGGTACGCTGGTGGCGTGCAGCATGCTGTCGTCGCGCACCATTGCGCCGCTGATGCAGCTGACGATGGTCTTCTCGCGCTGGCAGCATGCGAAATCGGCGATGACCGGGTTGAACGAACTGCTGAAAAAACCGCTGGATAAAGAGTCGGATAAGAAGATGGCGCACTGCCCGGTGCTGGCGGGGCACTATCAGATGCAGCAGATGCAGTACAGCTATGACGTGGAAAAGGGCGAGCAGGCGCTGAGTATTGACGGGCTGGAGATTATGCCCGGTGAGCGGGTCGCCATTCTGGGGAAAACCGGAGCCGGGAAATCAACGCTGCTGCGGCTCTTTTCCGGGCAGGTTCAGGCCACCAAAGGTAAAACTATTATCGATGGCGTTGATATGGCGCACATCGACCCGACCGACGTCCGGCGACAGATCGGCTATCTCTCGCAGGATTCTCGGCTCTTTTTCGGCACGCTGCGGCAGAACCTGATGCTGGGTCATCCTCATGCTACCGAAGCGGAGCTGATTCAGGCGCTGCGGATTAGCGGGGCGATTACGCTGGTGCAGCAGGATGCCGCAAGCCTTGACCGGATGATCAATGAAGGTGGGCGCGGTTTATCGGGCGGGCAGCGGCAGATGGTGCTGTTAAGCCGCCTGATTGTGCGTAACCCGCAAATTGTCCTGCTGGATGAACCGACTGCTTCGATGGACGAACAGCTGGAAGAGTGGGTGATTCGCCAGCTTCAACAATGGCTGACCGGGCGCACGCTGGTGCTGGTGACCCATCGTCCAGCCCTGCTCAAGCTGGTCGACCGCATTGTGGTGCTGGAAAACGGTAAGGTGGTGGCCGATGGCCCGCGCGATACGCTACTGAATCAGGCGAGGAAGAACAGCAACGTCGCCTCGATTGTTCCCGGGGGTGCGCAATGATTGAAGCGAAAATGCAGGATGAGCTAAATCGCCAGAGCCGTCTCTCGTCGTCGGTAGTTTGGTTAAGTTTTCTGGGTCTTGTCGTCTTTGTGCTGTGGGCACGCTGGGCAATTCTTGATGAGGTGACCGTGGGGACGGGCAAAGTCACGCCCTCTACCCATGCGCAGGTGATTGAGAGCCTGGACGGCGGTATCGTCAGCCAGTTGCTGGTGAAAGAGGGCGATATTGTCAATCGTGGGCAGATGCTGGCGCGTCTTGACCAGACGCGCTTTCAATCGAACTTCGGCGAAGCGGCGGTACGCGTCCGCTCGCTTCGGGCATCCAGCGAGCGTTTAAGTGCGGAGCTGAGCGGGCTGCCGCTGAAGTTTAGCGCCGAATCACTGCAGGAACCTGCGCTGGTCGCCCGTGAGAAGCAGTTGTACGAGTCCCGGCGCAGAACGCTGAATGAAACCCTCAGCAATCTGCAAAAAACGCTGCAACTGGTGGATGCCGAAATCCGGATGACTAAGCCGCTGATTGCCCGGGGCGCAGCGGGTGAGGTAGAGGTGATCCGCCTTGAACGTCAGGCCGCTGAGCTGCGCGGTAAGATGGATGAAGCGCGTAACCAGTATGCGGTGCGGGCGCGGGAAGAGCAGGTGAAGAATGATGCCGATCTGGATGCGCAACTGCAGGTGATGGCGGGTAAAGCTGACCAGGTCCAGCGTGCATCGCTTTTTTCGCCGGTGCGCGGGGTGGTGAAAGATATCCAGGTCAATACCGTCGGAGGCGTGCTGCAACCCGGCGGCAAGCTGATGGAGATTGTGCCGCTGGAAGACCAGTTGCTTATCGAATCGCGGATTAACCCTCGTGATATCGCCTATATCCGTCCCGGCCTGCCGGCGACCGTCAAAATTACCGCCTACGACACCTCTATCTACGGCGATTTAAAAGGCACCGTCGAGGTGGTTTCGCCTGACACCTTGCAGGATGAAGTGCGCCGCGATCAGTTTTACTATCGGGTTTACGTGCGTACCCAGCAGGCGGAGCTGGTGAATAAGCAGGGTAAGCGTTTCCCGATAATGCCAGGGATGATTGCTAACGTGGAGATTAAAACGGGGCAGAAGTCAGTACTGGATTACCTGATTAAGCCGCTGAACAAGATGAAGGAAGCGCTGAGGGAACGGTGAGAAGAACGACGCTTGCCTGCGGGTGCAGGCAAGCGTTGCCATGACTAGCGGCCGGCATGTTTCATAATGCGGGCTTTATCGAGCTGCCATTCACGATCTTTCAGATCGGAACGTTTATCGTGCTGTTTCTTCCCTTTCGCCACGCCGATTTTTACCTTACACCAGGCGTTTTTCCAGTACAGCGACAGCGCCACCACGGTGTAACCTTCGCGGTTGATACGCCCGAACAGAGAGTCCAGTTCGCGCTGGTTAAGCAGCAGTTTACGGGTACGTGTAGGATCGCAAACGTAGTGCGTTGATGCCACGGCCATCGGGGTGAAGTTCGCGCCAAACAGGAAGGCTTCGCCGTCTTTCAGGATAACGTAGCTGTCGCCAATGTTGGCTTTACCTGCGCGCAGGGATTTCACTTCCCAACCCTGGAGGGCAAGGCCCGCTTCAAATTCTTCTTCAATAAAGTATTCGTGGCGGGCGCGTTTATTCAGCGCAATCGTGGCTGATCCAGGTTTGTGTGCTTTTTTCTTTGTCATAATGTCCTGAACTTATCGCTTATCTCAATAACACTGCCTCAAGCTCCCGCGAGGCGCAATGGGTTATCTTAGCACGATATAGCCCGCCTCCGTTTTTTTTAGCAGTAGATAAATGATACTATTTACGCCGTGTTCGTGAATGGAAATTGCTATGCCTCAGATTAGCCGTACTGCGCTGGTTCCCTACAGCGCGGAGCAAATGTATCAACTGGTGAACGATGTGAATGCCTATCCGGATTTTATCCCCGGTTGTACAGGCAGCCGTGTTCTGGAGTCCGGCCCGACGCAAATGACGGCAGCGGTGGATGTCTCTAAGGCAGGCATCAGTAAGACTTTTACCACGCGCAATACGTTAACCAGCAACCAGAGCATCCTGATGCATCTGGTCGATGGACCATTTAAAAAATTAATTGGCGGCTGGAAGTTTACGCCGTTGAGCCAGGATGCCTGCAAGATTGAGTTCCAGCTTGATTTCGAGTTTACCAATAAGCTTATTGAGCTGGCGTTTGGCCGCATCTTTAAAGAGCTGGCGCTGAATATGGTGCAGGCGTTCACGATGCGCGCTCGCGAGGTGTACAGTGCCGGGTAAAATCGCCGTCGAAGTCGCATATGCGCTGCCGCAAAAGCAGTATCTGCAGCGGGTGACGCTGGATGAAGGCGCGACGGTGGAGCAGGCTATTCAGGCAAGCGGTCTTCTGGAGCTGCGTGATGATATTGATCTTACAAAAAATAAGGTCGGTATCTATAGCCGCCCGGCCAAGCTCGACGATGTGGTTCACGATGGTGACCGGGTAGAGATTTATCGCCCGCTGATTGCCGACCCGAAAGAACTGCGTCGCCAGCGCGCTCAGCAAAAGAGTTGACCATTCTGTAGGCCGGATAAGGCGAAGCCGCCATCCGGCAATCTGCGCAAATTGCAGACATAAAAAAAGCGCTCATTGAGCGCTTTTTTTGCATTTGTTACGCACCGCTGCTGATTTATTTGGTCAGCGCTGGTTTGTTGTCGATGTTCGTCAGTACGCCGCTGCTGTTGAAGGTCAGGGTCAGCGTCTGCTGAGTGACGGATTCATGGCCCGGCTGCTGGCGGAAAACGTAGAACCAGGTATTGGTGCCGAACGGGTCGGTCATCATCGGGGTACCTAAGGTATAGGCAACCTGTTGTTGCGTCATGCCAACACGGATTTTGGCAACATCATTAGGTACCAGATAGTTCCCCTGACTAATATCAGGACGGTAAACCACTCGCTCCAGAGTGGAACAGCCTGCAGTCATCATCAGAAGAACCGCTGCGGCAGCAGTCAGCGTTTTACAGCGCATAGTGATTTGATTCCTTTTCGGGCCCGAGCAGTACGCGGCTCATATGTAATGTGCCGATGATAATAGACCTGAGGTGAGTTGGAAACCTTTGATATCAGGTCTTACGGCGTTTTTATTGTGAACTCAGACTCTAAGAAATCAAAAAAGTTTATGCGGCCAGCAACTCTTTCGCGTTTGCCAGCGTGTTGCGCGTGACTTCGCTACCGCCGAGAAGACGCGCCAGCTCCTGCAGACGAGCACGTTTGTCCAGCGGCTGCATGTGCGTTTCGGTCATCGCACCGTCGGTCTCTTTGCTGACGTAGAAGTGGTGGTGACCACAGCCTGCCACCTGCGGCAGGTGCGTTACGCACATCACCTGAGTGGATTCACCCAGCTGGCGCAGCAGTTTACCCACCACCGCAGCCGTTGGGCCGCTGATGCCCACGTCGACTTCGTCGAAGATCAGCGCCGGGGTTTCCATTTTACGCGCCGTAATCACCTGGATGGCTAGCGCAATACGCGACAGCTCACCGCCGGATGCCACTTTGGCAATCGCCTGCAGCGGTTGACCGGGGTTGGTGGTCACACGGAATTCAATGCGGTCTGCGCCTTCGGCGGTCAGGTGCTGCTCTTCAAAGCGGACATCGATATCGAACAGACCGTGCGGCATGGAGAGCATATGCATACTGTCGGTAATCAGCTGTGAAAGCTCCTGAGCGCTCGCCTGACGCTGTGCGTGCAACTGACGTGCCGTTTCCATTGCCATCTGGTGATGGCGGGACACGGCGTGTTTCAGCGTCTCCAGCGAGTCACTCTGGTCGTCGAGCAACTGCTGTTCATCCAGCAGGGATTGGTAGTACTCCGGCAGCGCTTCCGGCGAAATCTGGTGCTTACGCGCCAGCGAGATCTGTTTTGACAGACGCTGTTCCAGCTCGTACAGGCGGTTAGGGTCGAGATCCAGACGGTCGCAGTAGTGGCGCAGCTCGTCGCTGGCTTCGCTCAGCTGGATGGCCGCTTCTTCCAGCATATCCAGCACACCGGCGAGTTTGCCGTCCATACTCGCCAGTTCACCGGCCAGTTGGCGAGCAGTGTAGAGCTGGCTTTGCAGGTTGACGTCCTCGCCGTCGGCGAGGATCGCCAGCGCATGCTGGCTGGTAGCGATCAACTGACCGCTGTTGGCGAGACGTTTGTACTCTTCGTCAATCTGTTCGTATTCGCCCGGTTGCGGGTGGAATTCGATAAGCTCTTTCAGCTGATATTGCAGTAGCTCCGCGCGGGCGGCGCGTTCCTGGCTTTGCTGCTGATGAGTCGCCAGATCGCGGCAGCTTTGGTTCCACAGGCAGTAATGCTCGGCCATTTGTTGTGCGAGCACAGACTCACCGACATAGGCATCAAGCAGGGTTTTCTGATGTTCAGGCTTCACCAGCTGCTGGTGGGCGTGCTGACCGTGGATCTGGATAAGCAGTTGACCCAGTTCACGTAGCTGCGACAGCGGCACGGCGGTGCCGTTGATAAAGCCGCGTGAGCGGCCGTCGCTGCTGATGACGCGGCGCAGCAGGCACTCGCGGCCATCTTCCAGCTGGTTTTCTTCAAGCCAGCGCAGGGCGGCAGGGGTGTCTTTGAGTGCGAAGCGGGCGCAGAGGTCGGCGCGGCTGGCGCCAGCACGAACCATATCGGCTTCAGCGCGGCCACCCAGGCATAAGCCGAGGGCATCGATTGCAATTGATTTACCGGCCCCGGTTTCTCCGGTGATGGCCGTCATGCCGCTGTTGAAGTCGATTTCAAGTTCACGAACGATGGCAAAATTGCTGATGGTCAGTTGTGCTAACATAGCCGCTTCCTGTATGAAAACCCATAACTGTGTTTTCATACAGTATAAACTGGTTTTTTATCCAGTAAAGGGGCAGCGACAAAATTAGAACAATTTTTTTGACCAGCCGAGCTTGGTGCTTAATGTGTTGAAATAGCTGTAGTCTTTCGGATGGATCAGGTTGAGGTGATAATCGCTGCGGCGAATGAGCACATCTTCCCCTTCCTGAATCGGCAGAGCTATCTGGCTGTCGCAACTGATCTCAAGGTCGCTGCGGCGGTGCGAGAAGCGCAGACGAATGGTGCTGTTGCTGTTAATCACCAGCGGGCGCGCCGACAGCGTGTGCGGGAACATCGGCACCAGAGTGATGGCATCAAGCGATGGCGTCAGAATGGGGCCGCCCGCCGAGAGCGAGTAGGCCGTGGAGCCAGTTGGGGTTGAGATAATCAACCCGTCCGAGCGCTGGGAGAAGGCGAAGGTTTCGTCGATATAGACTTCAAACTCAATCATATGAGCGACTTTACCCGGGTGCAGCACCACTTCGTTGATGGCGGTGCTGATGCGCTTCTGGCAGTTTTGCTGGCAGACCTGCGCTTCCAGCAGGAAACGTTTTTCGGCAATAAAGTTACCGTCCAGCACATCGGCTAATTGCTGATGGGCGTTGTCAGGGTCAAGGTCGGTGAGAAAGCCGAGGTTGCCGCGGTTAATGCCAATCACGCTAATGTCGTAGCGGGCAAGGGTGCGCGCCGCGCCAAGCATATTGCCGTCGCCGCCGACCACTACCGCCAGATCCGCTTTCTGGCCAATTTCCGCCAGCGTACCGGTCTGGACGTTATCCAGCTTAAGTTCTTTGGCTATCTGGCGCTCGACAATCACCTCGTAACCTTTGGTGCACAGCCAACGATAGAGCATTTCATGTGTCGTCAGCGCCGTCGGGTGACGAGGGTGTCCTACAATACCGATACACTTGAAATGATTGTTCATTTTCTGAATGTCCTTGTGCCGAAGATGGGTGACAATGTGAGAGCTTCCCTTGAAACCCGGAATCTGATCCCCATAATAAGCGAAGTTAGCGAGATGATTGCGAAAAAACGCGGAGAAATTCATGAGTAGTAAAGAACAGAAAACGCCTGAGGGGCAATCCCCGGAAGAAATTATCATGGATCAGCACGAAGAAGTTGAGGCGGTTGAACCAAACGCCGCTGCTGAACAGGTGGATCCGCGCGACGAAAAAATTGCGAACCTCGAATCGCAGTTAGCGGAAGCCGAAACCCGCGAACGCGAAAGCGTCCTGCGCGTGAAGGCTGAAATGGAAAACCTGCGTCGCCGTACTGAAATCGACGTTGAGAAGGCGCACAAGTTTGCGCTGGAAAAATTCGTCAACGAACTGCTGCCGGTGCTGGATAGCCTGGACCGTGCGCTGGAAGTGGCGAACAAAGACAACGAAGAGATGGCGCCGATGATCGAAGGTATCGAACTGACCCGTAAGTCGATGCTTGACGTGGTGGCGAAGTTTGGTGTGCAGGTTGTCGCGGACATCAACGTCCCTATGGACCCGAACGTACACCAGGCCATTGCGATGGTTGAGTCCGAAGAGGTTGCTGCTGGCAACGTGCTGATGGTGATGCAGAAGGGTTATACCCTGAACGGTCGTACCATTCGCGCAGCGATGGTCTCCGTCGCGAAAGCGAAGGCATAATCTTCGCTTAACCCTCTCCCCTGGCGGGGAGAGGGGCTATTCTTTAGTCCTTCACGCTTTCCCGAAGCGGCTTCACTGGAATCACCTGCACCTGCTTAATCACGTTATCCTGTACGTCGAGAATATCGATATCGTACTGGGCAATGCGTACGCGCGTACCGGCCGCAGGAATCTCTTCTAACGCTTCGACAATAATGCCGTTAATGGTGCGCGCTTCGTCTTCCGGCAAGTGCCAGTTGAAGGCTTTGTTCAACTCGCGCACGTTTGCGCCGCCGTCGATAATCACCGAGCCGTCGTTCTGCGGGTTGACCTCTTCGGCCAGCGATGGCGACATTGACGTCGTAAAGTCACCGACGATCTCTTCCAGAATATCTTCAACCGTCACCAGCCCCTGAATATCACCGTACTCGTCGACGACCAGGCCGACTTTCTTCTTGTTGCGCTGGAACTTCACCAACTGCGTGCTGAGCGGCGTGCCTTCCGGGACGAAATAAATCTCGTCAGCGGCGCGTAGCATCACCTCTTTGGTGAACTCCTTTTTCTCCGTCATCAGCCGGTATGCTTCGCGTACGCGCAGCATGCTGATGGCATCGTCAAGCGAGTCGCGGTACAGCACGATGCGCCCGTGCGGCGAGTGCGTGAGCTGACGAACGATAGATTTCCAGTCATCGTTGATGTTGATGCCGACGATTTCATTGCGCGGCACCATGATGTCATCAACGCTGACTTTTTCGAGATCCAGCACCGACAGCAGCATGTCCTGGTTGCGGCGGGAAATCTGCGAGCGGGATTCGTTTACGATGGTGCGCAGCTCGTCTTTGCTCAGCGCGCTGCTGATGGTGATGTCGGTTTTAATGCCCATCATGCGCATCAGAATGCGGGTAATCAGGTTCAGGAACCAGACCAGCGGCATCATCAGAATTTGCAGCGGTGCGAGCAGGAAGCTGCTTGGGTAGGCCACCTTTTCCGGGTAGAGCGCGGCAATGGTTTTTGGCAGCACTTCTGCAAATACCAGCACCACGAAGGTCAGCACCCCGGTGGCAATGGCGACGCCCAGATCGCCATACAGGCGCATGCCGACGATGGTGCCTAGGGCGGAGGCCAGAATGTTGACGAGGTTGTTGCCAATCAGCACCAGGCTGATAAGACGGTCAGGCTTTTGCAGCAGCTTTTCGACGCGACGCGCTGGTTTATTGCCCTGTTTTGCCAGATGGCGGAGCCGATAGCGGTTCAGCGTCATCATGCCGGTTTCAGAACCTGAGAAATAGGCAGAAATGACCACCATGATGATCAGCGTGACGATCAGCGTGGTGGTTGAGATATGTTCCAAGTGGATTCCTTAGTACTTAGCCCACGAATTGTTGAATGACACGGCTACCGAAGTAGGCGAGCGTCAGGATGCCAGCGCCGGCAACGTTAAACCAGACGACTCGACGACCGCGCCACCCTTCATGGTAGTGGCCCCATAACAAGACGATATAGACGAACCAGGCGATGATGGAAAGGACGGCTTTGTCGATATTTTCCATGCTAAAAAGGTTATGCATGTAAAACAGGCCGGTACAGAGCGTCAGCGTGAGCAGCACGACGCCAACCTGGGTGATGTGAAACATTTTACGTTCAATGACCATCAGCGGCGGCATTTCATGGCTGAACGCCAGCTTCTTGTTCTTAAGCTGATAGTCAATCCACGCCAGCTGCAGCGCATACAGCGCGGCAATAATCAGCGTGGCGTAGGAGAACAGCGATAGCCCGATATGCACCATCATTCCCGGCGTGGCTTCCAGGTGAGTAATAAACTCGTTGGGCATAAAGGTGGCGAAGGCGAGGTTGATCAGCGCGAAGGCGTAGACGATGGGCAACAGCAGCCAGCCGCGATTACGCGAGGCGACGATAGTCATCACCGTACAGATCATCAGGCTCACCAACGAACCGACGTTCAACAGGCTGAGGTTCTGCCCACTTTCACCGCCCGGCAGAATACGGGCTTCCAGCGCAAACGCGTGGCACACCAGCGCAACGATGGCAGAAAGAATCGCCATACGCCGCCAGCCGCTGTTTTTTTGCAGCAGACCGGGAATGATCAGCGCCAGGCTGATGGAGTAGGCAACAAGCGCGAGCAGGGCAAAAACAGGCATAAAGTGTCGGCAGTCGTCAGATAGAAGAAAGAGATGCAGTATATACGCAAAATCATTCGAGTTGTATCAAGGCGCATAGCCTGCGTGAAGGATGATGCGTATGGTGTAACGTGATGCAGCGCTAACCGCAGCATCACAACTCCTCCGCTGTCGTGTTATACTCCGGCAAATTTCCGTTTTTTGGTCGCGCTAGCGACTCACGTTTCCACCCCAGGCGAGAGACAATGTTTGATAATTTAACCGATCGTTTGTCGCGCACGCTGCGCAATATCAGTGGCCGTGGGCGCCTTACTGAAGACAACGTAAAAGAGACGCTGCGCGAAGTGCGCATGGCGCTGCTGGAGGCTGACGTTGCGCTGCCGGTAGTGCGTGATTTTATCAATCGCGTAAAAGAAAAAGCGGTTGGTCACGAAGTTAACAAGAGCCTGACCCCGGGTCAGGAGTTCGTCAAAATCGTTCGTAGCGAACTGGTTTCGGCGATGGGCGAAGAGAACGAGACGCTCAATCTGGCGGCGCAGCCACCGGCCGTGGTGCTGATGGCGGGCCTGCAGGGTGCGGGTAAAACCACAAGCGTTGCGAAGCTGGGTAAATTCCTGCGCGAGAAGCACAAGAAAAAAGTGCTGGTCGTCTCTGCCGACGTTTATCGTCCGGCGGCGATCAAACAGCTGGAAACTCTGGCCGAGCAGGTTGCCGTAGACTTCTTCCCGTCCGACGTAGGCCAGAAGCCTATCGACATCGTTAACGCGGCGCTGAAAGAAGCGAAGCTGAAATTCTACGATGTGCTGCTGGTGGATACCGCCGGTCGTCTGCACGTTGATGAAGCGATGATGGACGAAATCAAGCAGGTTCACGCGGCGATCAAGCCGGTTGAAACCCTGTTTGTCGTCGACGCAATGACCGGTCAGGATGCGGCGAATACCGCCAAGGCCTTTAACGAAGCGCTGCCGCTGACCGGCGTGGTGCTGACCAAGGTCGACGGTGATGCGCGCGGCGGTGCGGCGCTCTCCATTCGTCACATTACCGGCAAGCCAATCAAGTTCCTCGGCGTCGGCGAGAAAACCGAAGCGCTGGAGCCGTTCCATCCGGATCGTATCGCTTCCCGTATCCTCGGCATGGGCGACGTGCTGTCGCTTATTGAAGACATCGAGAGCAAAGTTGACCGTGCGCAGGCTGAGAAGCTGGCGACTAAGCTTAAGAAGGGTGACGGTTTCGACCTGAACGACTTCTTAGACCAGCTTAAGCAGATGAAAAACATGGGCGGTATGGCAAGCCTGATGGGCAAACTGCCGGGCATGGGTCAACTCCCCGACAACGTCAAATCGCAGATGGATGACAAAGTGCTGGTGCGTATGGAAGCGATCATCAACTCGATGACGCTGAAAGAGCGCGCGAAGCCGGAAATCATCAAAGGTTCCCGCAAACGTCGTATCGCCCAGGGCTGTGGCCTGCAGGTGCAGGACGTGAACCGTCTGTTGAAGCAGTTCGACGACATGCAGCGCATGATGAAGAAGATGAAGTCGAAGGGCGGCATGATGAAAATGATGCGCGGAATGAAGGGGATGATGCCACCAGGATTCCCTGGCCGTTAATCCCTCAGTTGAAGTGTGCTGGCTTCGGTTAGCGCACTTCGACAATGACAAACACGCCGACTTTGCTCTGCCTATGACGATAACGCCCTGGTTATCGTGCGGTAAAAGGCAGATGTTGATTGCATTTCCCCCAGAAATGAGTAAAATTTTCGGGCTTTTAATATGACACCGGGCCCCTTCCCTCGATGGGGCCCGGTTGTTCTATTCACACAAGAGGATGTTATGGTAACTATTCGTTTAGCTCGTCACGGCGCTAAAAAGCGTCCGTTCTACCAGGTTGTTGTTACTGACAGCCGTAACGCACGCAACGGTCGCTTCATCGAGCGCGTTGGCTTCTTCAACCCAATCGCTTCTGCGACTGAAGAAGGCACCCGTCTGGACCTGGATCGTATCGCACACTGGGTTGGCCAGGGCGCAACTATCTCTGATCGCGTATCTGCGCTGATCAAAGAAGCTAAGAAAGCAGCTTAATCTGTCACGGTGGTCATGATGAGCAAGCAACACACCGCACAAGCACCTGTTGATCCGATCGTATTGGGGAAAATGGGTTCTTCCTACGGTATCCGTGGTTGGCTCAGAGTGTTTTCCTCCACCGAAGACGCCGAAAGCATTTTTGACTATCAGCCCTGGTTAATCCAGAAGGCGGGTCAGTGGCAGACCGTTGAGCTGGAAAGCTGGCGCTACCACAATCAGGATATCGTCATTAAGCTGAAAGGCGTTGACGATCGCGATGCCGCGAATCTGCTGACGAACTGCGAAATTATCGTGGATTCCTCGCAGCTGCCGGCGCTGGAAGATGGAAGCTATTACTGGAAAGACCTGATGGGCTGCCAGGTAGTGACCACTGAAGGCTACGGTCTCGGTAAAGTCATCGATATGATGGAAACCGGGTCGAATGACGTTCTCGTCATTAAGGCAAACCTGAAAGATGCATTTGGCATCAAGGAGCGGTTGGTTCCGTTCCTCGATGGGCAGGTTATCAAGAAAGTCGATCTCACTACTCGTACTATCGAAGTAGATTGGGATCCTGGTTTTTAAACCACCGGATAAACGGTAAAAGACGGCGCTATGTGGATTGGCATAATTAGCCTGTTTCCTGAAATGTTCCGCGCAATTACCGATTACGGGGTAACTGGTCGGGCAGTTAAAAATGGCCTGCTGAACATCCAGAGCTGGAGTCCTCGTGACTTCACGCATGACCGGCACCGTACCGTGGACGATCGTCCTTACGGCGGCGGACCGGGGATGTTAATGATGGTGCAACCTTTACGGGACGCCATTCATGCAGCAAAAGCCGCGGCAGGTGAAGGCGCGAAGGTGATTTATCTGTCACCTCAGGGACGCAAGCTTGATCAAGCGGGCGTCAGCGAACTGGCCACGAATCAAAAGCTGATTCTGGTATGTGGTCGCTACGAAGGCATAGATGAGCGCGTGATTCAGACCGAGATTGACGAAGAATGGTCTATCGGCGATTACGTTCTCAGCGGTGGTGAGTTACCGGCAATGACGCTGATCGACTCCGTTTCCCGGTTTATTCCGGGTGTATTGGGTCATGAGGCTTCAGCATTCGAAGATTCGTTTGCTGATGGATTGCTGGACTGTCCACACTATACTCGCCCTGAAGTGTTGGAAGGGATGGAGGTACCGCCAGTTCTGCTGTCGGGAAACCATGCTGAGATACGTCGCTGGCGTTTGAAGCAGTCGCTGGGCCGCTCCTGGCTTAGAAGACCTGAACTTCTGGAAAACCTGGCTCTGACTGAAGAGCAAGCAAGGTTGCTGGCGGAGTTCAAACAGGAACACGCAAATCAGCAACATAAACATGATGGGCTGGTCTGAGACCCCCAAATATCAGTTTACCCAGGATAAGAGATTAAATTATGAGCAACATTATTAAGCAACTTGAACAAGAACAGATGAAGCAGGACGTACCTTCCTTCCGTCCGGGTGATACCGTGGAAGTGAAAGTATGGGTTGTTGAAGGTTCCAAAAAACGTCTGCAGGCATTTGAGGGCGTGGTTATCGCTATTCGTAGCCGCGGTCTGCACTCTGCATTCACTGTTCGTAAAATTTCCAACGGCGAAGGCGTTGAGCGTGTCTTCCAGACTCACTCTCCAGTTGTTGACAGCATTGCTGTTAAACGTCGTGGTGCTGTACGTAAAGCTAAACTGTACTACCTGCGTGAGCGCACTGGTAAGTCTGCTCGTATCAAAGAGCGTCTTAACTAAGATTCGCGCAAGCGACATCCTGTTAAAAAGGGCTGGCCGAAAGGCTGGCCCTTTTTTATATATGTGGTCAGCTATGGCACGGTGTATCGCTAACGGTTTAAAAATCCCTCATAAAAAATGGCACCTCTCGTTAACAGTTATTGGCTAAATCATTTACAATGCCCGCTCGTATCAGGAGAGTCGAGTGAGAAAAGCCTTCAACCTATCAGCACTAAAACAGCGAGCCGCCTGGCTTGCGCTGTTTGCTATGGCGCTGATTATTGTTGCACCGCTCATCTCGATTTCGTTGCAGCAATCACCCATGAGCGCCATGCCGGGTATGCATCATGACATGAACATGTCGATGACGATGCCAGCTCACCATTCTGCCCCTGAAAGCATGCCTATCGATCACGGTGAGGCCTGCGGCTACTGCGTGCTTCTCACCCATGTCCCGGGCCTGATTCTGGCCCTGTGCGTTTTGCTAAGCGCGCTGATGCTTCGCGTGGCGACCGCGCCTTTCCCGCCGTTGGTCTTTCACTGGCGCGACTTCCCCTGGCTCTTCCCCGATACCCGTGCGCCACCGGCGCCGTCTGCTTTACCTGCTTAATAACAACGATAACTGACGCTTTAGCGTTTCATCGCTCTCGTTTGCATAAAGGAAGAGTATGACAACCTGCACCTCGCGGGCGGCATGGGTGCACCTGCTGCGCCGCCTACACTTTTTTATTGGCCTGTTTATCGGGCCCTTTATTTTCGTCGCGGCCTTAACCGGTACGCTGTATGTGGCCACGCCTCAACTGGAGAACCTGATCTATCGCCAGGCGCTAAAGGGGGAGGTGAGCGGTGAACGGCATTCGCTCACAGAACAAATTGCCGTGGCTGAACGTGCGTTGGGCACACCGCTGCGTCTGAGCGCGGTTCGGCCAGCGCTGGAGGCGGGGGAGACGACGCGGGTGATGTTCGACGACCCTGCGCTTGCGCCGTCTGAGAACCGTGCGATCTTTATCGACCCGATAACTCTCGCGGTGAAAGGCGATATGACGGTCTACGGCACCAGCGGCATCTTACCGCTGCGCCAATGGATCGATTATGCCCATCGCTCGCTGCTGTTAGGTGATGTAGGGCGTTTATACAGCGAGCTGGCGGCATCATGGATGTGGGTTGCTGCGTTGGGTGGGGTTGCACTGTGGGCCTTTACCCGACTAAAACGCCGCATCAAAAATCGCCTGCAGAATACCCGCCGCGTTCACGTCACTCTTGGCTGGTGCCTGCTTGCCGGCATGCTGCTGTTTTCGGCGACCGGCTTAACCTGGTCCCAATGGGCCGGTGGCAATGTTGATAAGCTGCGCGCTACCTTTGGTTGGTTGACGCCGCAGGTGAATACCCAGCTACACGGTACTGAGGCGATGGTGATGGACCCGCATGCGGAGCACCATTCTCATCATCAGGGAATGGTGATGAGTGAGCCGCCGATCGCCGTGGATCGGATTGATGCGATTCTCCAGGCGGCACAACGAGGCGGTATTGCTGCAACACATCTCGAGATCCGACCGCCGCGCAGTGCGGATCGCGCCTGGACGGTGACGGAGATCGATCGCCGCTGGCCGACGCAGGTTGATGCGGTGGCTATCGATCCCAACTCGCTGGCTATTCTCGACTATACCCAGTTTGCCGATTTCCCGCTGATGGCAAAACTCACCCGTTGGGGCGTGGATTTCCACATGGGTGTTTTGTTCGGCTTACCTAACCAGTTGTTGCTGGTGGCGTTTGGTCTTGCGCTATGTATAGCGATCGTGATGGGCTATCGCCTCTGGTGGATCAAACGCCCGGCGCAGTCATCGGTAAGTCCTGTCCAGACACTAGCGAAAAGCTGGCTGGCGCTTGCTCTCCCTGGCAGGATTCTCACGCTGCTGCTGGCAATAGCGCTCGGTCTTGCGTTGCCGGTTATGGGGGCGAGCCTGCTGCTGTTCGTGATTATTGACTGGCTGCGCTGGCGTAATACGTTGGTTCATCGGGTGTCGCAGACGGCAGAATAACGGCTTAAGCGATGTTGTGTATCTTAAGGCGGGCACATAGGTGCTCGCCTTTTTTATGGGTGTAATTTTATGTTTACGCATTTAAAGCGATTATTTTGCGATTAAATGGCTTGTGTAAATAATAATTTACGGATTTTGGATTGAAATCTTTACTCATTATGATATTGTGGCTGCACCTCATTGAGGAAACCACTATCGCAAACGGGCCATAACAGGTAATGCCATCATGCAAAAAGACGCGCTGAATAACGTAAATATCGCCGATGAACAGATTTTGATCACTCCTGATCAGCTGAAAGCTGAATTCCCGCTCACCGTTGAGCAGGAAGCGCAAATCGCCCAGTCACGTAAAACGATTTCTGACATTATCGCCGGCCGCGATCCGCGCCTGCTGGTAGTGTGTGGGCCTTGCTCTATTCACGATCCTGAAGCTGCCATCGAATACGCGCGTCGATTTAAAACCCTTGCGGAAGAGGTCAGCGATAGCCTCTACCTGGTTATGCGCGTCTATTTTGAAAAGCCTCGTACTACCGTGGGTTGGAAAGGGCTTATCAACGATCCGCATATGGATGGCTCGTTTGATGTGGAAGGTGGTTTGAAAATTGCGCGTAATCTGTTGGTAGAACTGGTCAGCATGGGGCTGCCGCTGGCAACCGAAGCGCTGGACCCGAACAGCCCACAGTACCTGGGCGACCTGTTTAGCTGGTCCGCGATTGGTGCGCGTACCACCGAATCTCAAACCCACCGTGAAATGGCGTCTGGTCTGTCGATGCCGGTTGGTTTCAAAAATGGTACCGATGGTTCACTGGCGACCGCTATCAACGCCATGCGCGCTGCTGCCATGCCTCACCGCTTTGTCGGTATCAACCAGGCCGGCCAGGTCTGCCTGCTGCGTACCCAGGGTAACCCGGATGGTCATGTGATCCTGCGCGGTGGTAAAAAGCCAAACTACGGCCCGGAAGATGTGGCGCAGTGTGAAAAAGAGATGGAACAAGCAGGACTGCGCGCGTCGCTGATGGTAGATTGCAGTCATGGTAATTCCAATAAAGACTACCGCCGTCAGCCTGCGGTGGCGGAATCCGTTGTCGCACAGATCAAGGACGGTAACCGTTCCATTATTGGTCTGATGATTGAGAGCAATATTCACGAAGGTAACCAGTCTTCCGAGCAGCCGCGCTGTGAGATGAAATACGGCGTATCGGTCACCGATGCCTGTATCAGTTGGGAAGCGACGGACGCGCTGCTGCGTGAGCTCGACAAGGATTTGCGCGGCCATCTGGCGGCTCGTCTGGCGTAAGAGGATTGTATGGTTGCTGAACTGACCGCGCTACGCGATCAAATTGATGAAGTCGATAAAGCGCTGCTGAGCCTGCTGGCTAAGCGCCTGGAACTGGTGGCGGAAGTCGGGGAAGTCAAAAGTAAATATGGCTTACCGATTTACGTACCGGAGCGTGAAGCGTCTATGCTGGCTTCACGCCGTAAAGAAGCGGCCGCGCTGGGTGTACCGCCCGATTTGATTGAGGATGTGCTGCGTCGCGTAATGCGCGAATCTTACTCTAGCGAAAACGACAAAGGCTTTAAAACCCTGTGTCCGTCGCTGCGCCCGGTGGTGATCGTGGGCGGTGGTGGCCAGATGGGGCGGCTGTTTGAAAAAATGCTGACGCTGTCCGGCTATCAGGTGCGGACGCTGGAGAAAGATGACTGGGCGCGTGCGCCGGAGCTGGTTGCTGATGCTGGCATGGTGATTGTCAGCGTACCTATCCACGTGACCGAGCAAATCATTGAGAAGCTGCCGCCGTTGCCTGCGGATTGTATTCTTGTCGACCTGGCATCGGTGAAAGCGGGCCCGTTACAGGCCATGCTTTCCGTCCATCAGGGCCCCGTTTTAGGGCTGCACCCGATGTTCGGTCCAGACAGCGGTAGCCTGGCAAAACAGGTGGTAGTGTACTGCGACGGCCGTCAACCGGAAGCGTACCAGTGGTTCCTCGAACAGATTCAGGTCTGGGGCGCGCGCCTGCATCGCATCAGTGCAGTAGAGCACGACCAGAATATGGCCTTTATCCAGGCGCTACGCCACTTTGCGACCTTTGCCTACGGGCTGCACCTGGCGGAAGAGAACGTTCAGCTGGAGCAACTGCTGGCGCTCTCGTCGCCGATTTACCGCCTGGAGCTGGCGATGGTCGGGCGACTGTTCGCTCAGGACCCACAGCTGTATGCTGACATCATTATGTCATCCGGGAACAACCTGGCGCTGATTAAACGCTACTACCAGCGTTTCGGCGAGGCTATCGGCCTGCTGGAGCAGGGAAACAAGCAGGCGTTTATCGACAGCTTCCGTAAAGTTGAACACTGGTTTGGCGACTATGCGCAGCGCTTCCAGAGTGAGAGCCGCGTCCTGTTACGACAGGCGAATGACAGTCGACAATAGCGAAACTGTATATACTTGAAAGCCAGGGGAAATCCTCTGGCTTTTTTTATGGGATAAAGAGAATGGCTGACGCAAACCTGCTGTTTGATTACACCGGCCACCTGCCGGAATGCCCAACCTGGAGCGAAGCGGAACAGGCGCTCTACTGGGCCGATATCATGGAGTGTGAAATTCACCGCTATGTGTTGGAGACCGGGGAGCACCGGATTTTACAGTTCCCGGAGGAGGTGGGCTGCTTTGCGCTGCGGGAAAACGGTGGCTTTATCGTTGCCCTACGCAGTGCTATCTGGCTTGCCGACAGCCGTGGCCTGCTGCAGCATAAAGTTTGCGATAACCCGAGTAACCCGCAGCTGGCACGCTTTAACGACGGCGGCACCGACCGCGACGGGCGTTTTTATGCCGGAACCTTCTGGGGGCCGGGTGACTATAACGGCGCGCTGTTGGTGCGGGTTGATAATCAGCTGACGCCGAAAGTGGTGCAGTGCGATATTCATGGCGCCAACGGGCTGGCCTTTAGCGAAGACAAACGCTGGATGTACACCTCCGATACGCCAAACGGTGTGATTTACCGTACACCGCTGGATGAGCATGGTGAGCCACAAAAGCGCGAGGTATTCCGTCAGTTTAAGGCTGGAGAGGGCATCCCTGACGGGGCGGCTATCGACGAAGAAGGATGCTACTGGAGCGCGATGTTCGACGGCTGGCGGGTGGCACGTTTCTCGCCGACAGGTGAGCAGCTTGCTGAGTATCGCTTACCGGTACGCTGCCCGACGATGGTGTGCTTTGGTGGCACGGATAGGCGCACGCTGTTTATCACCACCACCCGTGAGAACATGTCGGCGGCGGAGGTGGCGCAGTATCCGCTTTCCGGCGCCATCTTCACCCTGCCGGTAGAGATAGCAGGGATGAAGAAGCTGCCGTTTATTGAGCGTTAAACCGGGTCGACCGGAACCACGTTTTCGCTTGGGTAGCAGCCCAGCACTTTCATGGAACGGGTGATCCCGGAGAGCTCTTTCAACGCCTTTTGCATCGGCAGGGATTCCAGGTTGGCCTGGATGTCGAGATAAAACATCTCTTCCCACGGGTTGCCATGAATAGGGCGTGATTCGAGCTTGGTCATGATCAGGTTGTGGTTACGCAGCACCAGCAGCGCCTCAACCAGCGCACCAGCCTGCTGTCCGGTAGCAATAAGCAGGGTCGTTTTTGCGGGAACCTGATCGGAAACATTGACTGACTTACGCGCCAGCACCAGGAAGCGGGTAATGTTCTGCGTCTGGTTAGCCTGGCAATGCTCCAGCACCTGTAGGCCATACAGCTTGCCACCGGCTTCGCTACCCAGCGCGGCAACGGTTGGGGAGTTGGCCTGCGCCACTTTCTCCATCGCCGCCGAGGTGCTCTCAGTGTACTCAATTTTCCACTGCGGATAATGGCTCAGGAACTGACTGCACTGCTGGAACGGCTGCGGGTGGCTATAGACCGTCTCGATGGTCTCAAGCGTCGTTGTACCGTTCACCAGCACGCAGTGGTCGATAGGCACCGTCATCTCACCCACAATCGACAGGCTGGTGTGTTGCAGCAGATCGTAGACATCGTTAATCCCGCCGGAGCTGGTGTTTTCAATAGGCACGACGGCGTAGTCGGCCTGACCGGTCTCGACCTGATTAAAGATATCGGCGAACTTCAGGCAGCCGCTTTCGATGAACTGTTCAAAGTGGCGGGCGGCGTACTGACGTGCCGCAAGATGGGAGTACGACCCTTTTGGCCCCAGAAATGCGATGCGCGCTGAGTGTGGGTTAATCTGATTCAAATGCTGTTGCAGCAGGGTTTGCTGGGTCAGGACAGAATCTTCAATGATGAGCTGGAACAGACGCGTGATGTAGTGCGCATCAAGCTGGTGGGTTTTGCCGATGGTGATAAGACGCTCCAGCAGATCACGCTCGCGGTCGATGTCGCGCACCGGGCGATGGGAGGCCAGCTTGGCTTTGCCAACTTCCACGGCCAAGCCGCGGCGTTCTGCCAGTAGACCGACCAGCTTCTCATCGAGGGCGCTTATCTTATCGCGGATTGCTAATAACGGGTTTTCCGAAGTCATCATGTTTGCCTTTCTTGTTATCAATAAAAAAGGCCTCCCGGGTGGGAGGCCTTATTGTTCGTCTTCGCATTCTTTATCACACGACGAAACGCCTCCCAATCAGGGGAAGGTAAAAAAGAATGCGAAGAAAAACGGTAGTCGTATCACAGCAGGTTAATTCCTTAGTGTGGTGAGGTTTTACAGTACCCGCTCTGTTTTCGTTCTGTCAATAAAAAACGCGCCCGAAGGCGCGTTGGCGATACACATTAAAGTACAAAGTTCAGTTTACTCTTCTTCGACTTCTTCAACGAAGCTTGCGTCTTTCACCGATGTTGTGGCGCGACGGGCTTCCCCTTTGTGTTGCACCTTATTGAGCTGCCGTTCCAGCTTGTTGATCAATTCGTTAATGGCGGTGTACATATCTTCGTGTTTAGCGCTGGCGACCAGATGCCCATTCGGGGTATTCATCGTGGCGTCCGCTACAAATCCCTGTGGCTCTTTGGACAGGATGATATGCGGATTGATTAAGTGGGTTTGCCATTTTTCCAATTTTGAGAGACGGTCTGCGACATGCTGGCGAATAGCCGGAGTAATTTCCATTTGTTTACTGGTAATGTTCATTGTCATAAATTTTACCTCTTGTCTTTCCGTCTTGGTGATTCCAGCATACCTCGGATTTGGTTAAAATGTGTGATTTAGATCACATTATTTTGTCACTTTTTGTCAGTGCATTCATTTTGTGAGTCAGGACAGGAAGAAGTGATTTTTCACTTGTCGGTTCGGGAAAATGCAGCCATATTTGATAGGATGACCTGGAGCTAAACCGCTTCAGCAATGACGTGAAACGAATAAAAAAACGGCAGCCTCAGGGCTGCCGTTTTGCTTGATAGGATTGTCCGAATCAGGACTGGGTGTTTTTGCTGTTGGCCGCAATGATTTTTGCGACTTTGTCAGCCTGCGCGGTCATCTGCATTTCACGATAGGCGTTTTCCATCTTAGGAAGCGCGTCTCGGGTGGCCTGAGTGTCCGGGTAATTACGCATCATGTTTTCCGTGCGGTTAACCACGGCTACCCATGCACCACGTGCAGTGTAGTAATCAACAACGGAAAGTTCATATTTCGCCAGACGATCTTTCAGGAAGACCAGACGCTTGTTGGCATCGGTGACGTACTGACTGTTCGGGTAGCCGCGCACCAGCTTCGAGAAGTCATTGAATGCGTCACGCGCGTGCTGCGGATCGCGGTCGGAACGATCGACACCGAAGAAGCCCTGCAGCGCGCTATCATCCAGCGCCATGTTCGTCAGACCACGCATGTACATCACGTAGTCGATGTTTGGATGAGTTGGATTCAGACGGATGAAACGGTCAATTGCGGCCTGGGCCAGCGGCAGATCGGCATTTTTATAGTATGCGTAGATCAGATCCAGCTGAACCTGCTGAGAATATGGTCCGAACGGATAGCGGTTATCCAACGCTTCCAGTTGCGTTATTGCCTGTTTCCAGTTACCGTCCTGCAGCTTTTGCTGAGCAGTTGCGTAGATTTCATTAGGCGGATTATCAGGAACTTCGTCCTTTGAACCAGAGCACCCCGCCAAAGCCAGGCTCAACGTGGCCGCTGCCACCAGATATTTCATGCGCGTCATGACGTTTTGACTTTCCTCAAAATGTTTATACGGGATATTCATAGTTCCTGTTCCCGATTAAGACCAGCTACAATAGCACACTATATTAAACGGCGAAGCCGTAAAAACCCAACGTTAACGAAGAAGCTGTATATGGCACAACGAGTACAACTCACCGCAACGGTGTCCGAGTCACAACTTGGACAACGCTTAGATCAGGCTTTGGCCGAAATGTTCCCTGATTATTCGCGTTCGCGCATAAAAGAATGGATCCTCGACCAACGCGTACAGGTAAATGGCAAAGTTTCAGACAAGCCAAAAGAGAAAGTCATGGGCGGCGAGACCGTCGCTATTGAGGCCGAAATCGACGAAGAGATCCGCTTTGAAGCGCAGGATATCCCACTCGATATCGTTTATGAAGATGATGACATCATGGTCATCAACAAACCGCGCGACCTCGTGGTGCACCCTGGTGCCGGTAACCCGGACGGCACGGTGCTGAACGCACTGCTGCACTACTACCCGCCGATTGCCGATGTGCCGCGTGCGGGCATCGTACACCGTCTGGATAAAGACACGACCGGTTTGATGGTGGTAGCGAAAACCGTTCCGGCGCAAACGCGTCTTGTGGAATCGCTGCAGCTGCGTGAGATCACCCGTGAGTACGAAGCGGTAGCGATTGGTCATATGACGGCAGGCGGTAGCGTTGAAGAACCGATCAGCCGTCACCCGACCAAGCGTACGCATATGGCGGTACACCCGATGGGTAAACCGGCGGTAACGCACTATCGCATCATGGAGCACTTCCGTGTGCACACGCGTCTGCGACTGCGTCTGGAAACCGGACGTACGCACCAGATCCGCGTGCACATGGCGCATATCACCCATCCGCTGGTGGGCGATCAGGTCTATGGTGGCCGTCCGCGTCCGCCGAAAGGCGCATCGGATGAGTTCATTTCCGTACTGCGTAAGTTTGACCGTCAGGCGCTTCACGCGACTATGCTGCGTCTCTATCACCCGATTTCGGGGATTGAAATGGAATGGCATGCGCCAATCCCGCAGGATATGGTTGACCTGATTGCGGTGATGCGCGAAGACTTTGAAGAACATAAGGATGACGTAGACTGGCTATGACCAAAATCATTGTCCCGGAGTGGCCGCTGCCAGCAAGCGTAGCGGCCTGCAGTTCAACGCGCGTGGGTGGGGTCAGCGAGGGAGCGTGGGATTCTCTGAATCTCGGCGCCCACTGTGGTGACAACCTGGAACACGTAGAAGAGAACCGGAAGCGTATGTTCGCGGCAGGTAAACTGCCGTCGAAACCCGTGTGGCTTGAGCAGGTACACGGTAAAGAGGTTTTGCGTCTGACCGGAGAACCTTATGCCTCTAAGCGCGCCGATGCTTCCTATAGCAATACGCCCGGGACCGTGTGTGCGGTGATGACTGCCGATTGTCTGCCAGTGCTTTTCTGTAATAAAGCCGGAACCGAAGTCGCTGCTGCGCATGCCGGATGGCGTGGGCTGTGCGACGGAGTGCTGGAAGAGACCGTTGCCTGCTTCAAAGATAGTCCAGAGAACATTATTGCCTGGCTTGGCCCGGCTATTGGGCCACAGGCTTTCGAAGTCGGCCCGGAAGTGCGTGAAGCGTTTATGGCGAAAGATGCCAATGCGGTTAGCGCATTCCGTCCTGCCGGCGAAAAATACTATGCTGATATCTACCAACTGGCGCGTCAGCGTTTGGGGAATATCGGCGTAACCGCACTCTATGGCGGAGACCGCTGTACCTTCAGCGAAAAGGATGATTTCTTCTCTTACCGCCGTGACCGTACTACGGGTCGTATGGCAAGTTTCATCTGGCTGATATAACCTATAGAATCAAGACGATCCAGAAGGCAGACATTTTTTTCTCATTGACCAGGTCATTTAACCTTGAATAATTGAGGGATGACCTCATTTAATCTCCTGTAGCAAATTTGACCTAGTATGGGAGGAGTCATGCGTCTGGATCGTCTTACCAATAAATTCCAGCTTGCTCTTGCCGATGCCCAGTCGCTCGCACTGGGGCACGACAACCAATTTATCGAACCTCTTCATTTAATGAGCGCCTTGCTGAATCAGGAAGGGGGCTCGGTACGTCCTTTATTAACCTCTGCTGGCATTAATGCTGGCCAGTTGCGTACCGCTATCGATAAGGCGTTGAGCCGTTTACCTCAGGTGGAAGGCACCGGCGGTGACGTGCAACCGTCTCAGGATCTGATGCGCGTGTTGAATCTTTGCGACAAGCTGGCGCAAAAACGCAACGACAACTTTATTTCGTCAGAACTGTTCGTTCTGGCGGCGCTTGAGTCACGTGGCACTCTGACCGACCTGCTGAAATCAGCGGGGGCGACAACGGCCAATATTACTCAGGCTATTGAACAGATGCGCGGGGGGGAAAGCGTGAACGATCAGGGTGCCGAAGACCAACGTCAGGCATTGAAGAAATATACGGTCGATCTGACCGAACGTGCTGAGCAGGGCAAACTTGACCCGGTTATCGGCCGTGATGAAGAAATTCGCCGTACCATCCAGGTACTGCAGCGTCGTACTAAAAACAACCCGGTGCTAATAGGTGAACCGGGCGTCGGTAAAACCGCCATCGTCGAAGGTCTGGCGCAGCGCATTATTAACGGCGAAGTTCCGGAGGGCTTAAAAGGCCGCCGCGTACTGGCGCTGGATATGGGCGCGCTGGTGGCCGGGGCGAAATACCGCGGTGAGTTTGAAGAGCGTCTGAAAGGTGTACTGAACGACCTGGCGAAACAGGAAGGCAATGTCATCCTGTTTATCGATGAACTGCATACCATGGTCGGGGCGGGTAAAGCCGACGGCGCGATGGATGCTGGCAACATGCTAAAACCGGCGCTGGCGCGTGGGGAACTCCACTGCGTCGGCGCGACGACGCTGGATGAATATCGCCAGTACATCGAAAAAGATGCGGCGCTGGAACGTCGATTCCAGAAAGTGTTCGTGGCTGAGCCTTCGGTGGAAGACACCATCGCGATTCTTCGTGGTTTGAAAGAACGTTATGAACTGCACCACCATGTGCAGATTACTGACCCGGCAATCGTAGCGGCAGCTACGCTGTCTCACCGCTATATCGCCGACCGTCAGTTGCCGGATAAAGCTATCGACCTTATCGATGAAGCGGCGTCCAGTATTCGTATGCAGATTGACTCGAAGCCGGAAGAACTCGACCGACTCGACCGCCGTATCATTCAACTGAAGCTGGAACAGCAGGCACTAATGAAAGAGTCTGATGAGGCGAGTAAGAAACGTCTCGACATGCTGAACGATGAGCTGAGCGATAAAGAGCGTCAGTACTCTGAGTTAGAAGAAGAGTGGAAAGCGGAAAAAGCCTCCCT
Organism: Kluyvera sp. 142486; assembly: GCF_046569695.1. Classification (NCBI taxonomy): domain Bacteria; kingdom Pseudomonadati; phylum Pseudomonadota; class Gammaproteobacteria; order Enterobacterales; family Enterobacteriaceae; genus Kluyvera; species Kluyvera sp. 142486. Next base: position 1,555 of record NZ_JBKHUI010000027.1, on the reverse strand, counting down.
CTCCGGCACGCAGACGATTAAGGCAGAACTGGAGCAGGCGAAAATCGCCATCGAGCAGGCGCGTCGCGTCGGTGACCTGGCGCGGATGTCCGAACTGCAGTACGGTAAAATTCCAGAGCTGGAAAAACAGCTGGAAGCGGCAACGCAGTCTGAAGGTAAAACCATGCGTCTGTTACGTAATAAAGTGACGGATGCAGAGATTGCGGAGGTGTTGGCACGCTGGACTGGTATTCCGGTTGCCCGCATGTTGGAAGGTGAGCGTGAGAAACTGCTGCGTATGGAGCAGGATCTGCACAGCCGCGTGATTGGGCAGAATGAAGCGGTTGAAGCGGTATCGAATGCGATTCGCCGTAGCCGTGCGGGGCTGTCCGATCCGAACCGTCCGATTGGTTCATTCCTGTTCCTGGGGCCAACCGGGGTGGGTAAAACCGAACTGTGTAAAGCGCTGGCTAACTTTATGTTCGACAGCGATGACGCGATGGTACGTATCGACATGTCTGAGTTTATGGAGAAACACTCCGTGTCTCGTCTGGTCGGTGCGCCTCCGGGATATGTCGGTTATGAAGAGGGCGGTTATCTGACGGAAGCAGTTCGTCGTCGTCCTTATTCCGTCATTCTGCTGGATGAAGTGGAAAAAGCGCATCCGGACGTGTTCAATATTCTGCTGCAGGTTCTGGATGACGGTCGTCTGACCGACGGGCAGGGGAGAACGGTCGACTTCCGTAATACGGTTGTCATCATGACCTCTAACCTCGGTTCCGACCTGATTCAGGAACGTTTCGGCGAGCTGGACTACGGTCATATGAAAGATCTGGTGCTGGGCGTGGTCAGCCACAGTTTCCGCCCAGAGTTCATCAACCGTATTGATGAAGTGGTTGTCTTCCATCCGTTGGGTGAAAAACATATTGCCTCAATTGCGAAGATCCAGCTGCAGCGTCTGTACCAGCGTCTGGAAGAGCGTGGTTATGAAACGCAGATGTCTGATGAAGCGCTGCAGTTGTTGAGCCAGAACGGTTACGATCCGGTATATGGTGCACGTCCGTTGAAACGTGCTATCCAGCAGCAGATCGAAAACCCGCTGGCCCAACAGATTCTGTCCGGTGAGCTGATTCCTGGCAAAGTTATCCGCCTGGAAGTCAAAGATGATCAGATTGTGGCAGTGCAGTAAGTCACAAAAAGAAGAAAACGAGCCCTTTTGGGCTCGTTTTTGTTTAAAAACCAGGCAAAAATAAGAGCGTTGAATAAAAAGTAAGCGAACGATAAATTTTTTATAATTTATACTTGCGACTTCTCAGTATCTCCCTATAATGCGCCTCCACTGACACGGAACAACGGCAAACAAGCCGCCGGGTCAGCGAGGTTCTCCTGAGAATCTCGAGAGACGAAAGCGAAAATAAACGCTTGACTCTCAAGCGGGAAAGCGTAATATGCACATCCCGCGCCGCTGGTAAAGCGAAGCGGCACTGCTCTTTAACAATTTATCAGACAATCTGTGTGGGCACTCGAAGATACGGATTCTTAACGTCGCAAGACGATAAATGAATACCAAGTCTCT
>NZ_JBKHUI010000026.1:0-45338 GCF_046569695.1 Kluyvera sp. 142486 | reverse complement strand
GTCCAGGGCATAGCGAGTCTCCTCTTCTATGCCAGTTATAACTGTTACCCATGTATCCGGTCTAAAGTGTTACCTATGTTTCCGGTTCATACCCTTTTGCTTACCGGGCCTACAACGGTTGTAGGCCGGATAAGGCGCTAGCCGCCATCCGACAATCTGCCACCTATACTGCGAGCCTCCTTCCCGAATTACCCTCTCCGCATTGCCATTTGCTATTAACGCGTTACGTTTGAATTTTGTTTAAGGAATAAACAAAATGTCGAACTATCGTCGTTACTACATCAACGGTGGAACCTGGTTTGTCACGGTTAATCTAAAAAACCGAGAAAGTGATTTGCTTGTCCGGCAGATTGCGGATTTACGCTCTGCTATCCGTTGTGTGAAAGCGAGCAAGCCGTTTCAAATAGATGCTTTTGTTGTGCTGCCTGAACATTTGCATTGCATCTGGACCCTTCCCGAGAACGATTGTGATTTTTCGTCCCGTTGGCGGGAGCTCAAAAAGTTATTTACCAAATCGATAATGTGCCATGAAGTCTGGCAGCCACGTTTCTGGGAGCACGCGATTCGCGACGAAGAAGATTACTGCCGACATGTTGATTACATCTATATCAATCCCGTTAAGCACGACTGGGTGACGCGCGTGAAAGATTGGCCGTTTTCGACCTTTCATCGTGATGTAAGGAACGGCATTTATCCGGTTGATTGGGCGGGGGATACGAATGAGCTTGAGGCAGGGGAGCGGCGGTAATGCCGGATGGCGCTTCGCTTATCCGGCCTACAGAAAGCACTCATTTGTAGGCCGGATAAGGCGTAGCCGCCATCCGGCAATGTTCTTAGCGTACCGCTCCCACGACCCAATTCGCTAATTCCCGCAGCTCACTCTCCTGTTCCGGAAACTCCGTAACCAGCCCTTCGCAGGTTTGTTGCAGCACGTCTGCACGATACTGACAGCCCTGTAAGCGCGCTGCCAGCGCTTCCAACGGCGCGGGATTCAGGCTATCGGTAAACACCTGTGTACGGGTGATAACGCCTTTTTCCACGTCAAAATGCAGCTCTACGCCGCCCCAGGTGAAGCGTTCGTCCAGCAGGTGGCTGAACGCCGGGGCCTGGCCGAAATTCCACTCCCAGCTGCTTTGGCGTGCAAACGTCTCGGCAAAATTCGGTAGATCCGGTGCTTTATCCGGAGAGATAATTTCGGCTTCAACCCGCTCGCCGTAGTGGCGGAAGAACGCCTCGGTGACGGCTTCACAGATTTGTTCATGAGTGATGTTGGGCAGCAGCTCAATCAGATTTGCTACGCGCCCACGTACCGAAGTTATCCCTTTAGCCTGAAGCTTTTTTTTATCCGGATTCAGGTAGTTAGCCAGGCGGCTAAGATCGGCGTTGAGCAGCAGCGTACCGTGGTGGAAGCCACGGTCGATGGTTTCCCGATAGGCGGAGCCGGAGACTTTGCGGTCGCCTTCTTCGGTTTTCACGATCAGATCGTTACGCCCGGAGGCTTCTGCCGTAATGCCCAGCGAATTTAGCGCTTCGAGCACGATGGCTGTAGAGATGGTTTTATCATACTCGGGCTTGCCGGCCATAAAGGTAAAGCAGGTGTTGCCGAGATCGTGGAACACCGCGCCGCCGCCGCTGCTGCGGCGAGCCAGACGGACGTTGTCCTCTTCCATGCGCCGGGTGTTGCACTCTTTCCACGGATTCTGCGCACGGCCAATGACGACCGTATCTGCGTTACGCCACAGGAACAGCACCCGCTGTGTGGCGGGCATCTGGCGAAAAATACACTCCTCCACAGCGAGGTTAAACCACGGGTCGTGGGAGTCTGAAAGCAGCAGGCGCAGCGTTGACATAGCGATTTCCTTTTCTGATTAATCTTTATCTTCGTCCTGCACCGGTTTGTTGGCGGTAAGCAGGAACGGCGACTGCTGCCAGCGGGTGCGTTTACCGCGCAGCAGCGTGCGGGCGAGCACTACGCCTATAGCCAGCGACAGCAGCAGCATCAGACGAAGAATGTTGGTGGTGTTATCCACCTGACGGGATTCGGTGGCGATGGTGTGGGTATCCAGCGTCAGACGCAGGTAACCGAGGGGGCCATTTTTCCCCTGAATAGGCTCAACGATTTGCTGATTGAAGTAGCTACCCGCTTTTTTGCCATCCAGCGCCAGACGGTCGCGGAGATCGACCTGTTCCCCGGCGCGGGCGATCAGGTCACCCTGCTCATCATAGACCCCGGCATCCAGAATGCGGCTTTTGTCGGTTAGCTGTTTCAGCAACTGGCCGATCTTTTTCTCGTCCGGCGTTTCGCTTTTCATCATCGGCGCGAGGTTCAGCGAGACCTGAAACGCCAGGGTTCTGGCCAGTTCTTCTAGCTGCGGATTTCGTTGTTTCTGGCTTTGTTGACTGAACCAGGAGGCGCCCTGCATCAATGCCACCAACAGAGCGAGACAGATCAGGACAATCGCGGTGCGATGCAGTCGAAATTTCAGTTTTGCGCGAACCATATTCCACCTTTGAAAATTTACAGCTTAATGTTGCCAGAAGCGCTGGTTACAAGGTAGCCTCATGCGTTATTTTCCTGGGCTTAATAGATACACAAAATCATTCAAGTTGCATCACAACATGCTTTAGCATGTTGAACAGCGCTTGCGCTGGCCCCGAAGGGGCGAGGCTGTAAGCCGAGTAACGCGGCAAGCGAGTGAATCCCCAGGAGCTTACTGAAGTAAGCGACTAGGGTGAGCGAGTGCAGCCAACGCAGAGGTAGCTTGAAGGATGAAGTGTAGAGAAGAGTGGAGCTGCAATGCCAAATAGTTTGACCTGGTGCGATCTGCCTGAAGATGTCTCCTTGTGGCCTGGATTGCCGCTTTCCCTGAGCGGCGATGAAGTTATGCCGCTGGATTACCACGCCGGTCGCAGCGGTTGGCTGCTGTACGGCCGCGGGTTGAATAAAGCGAGCCTCACCACCTATCAGCGTAAGCTGGGGGCGGCGATGGTGATTGTGGCGGCCTGGTGCGTGGAAGACTACCAGGTTATCCGTCTGGCGGGGTCATTAACGCCACGTGCCACACGCCTGGCGCACGATGCCGGCCTGGATGTAGCGCCGCTGGGTAAAATCCCACATCTGCGTACGCCGGGTCTGCTGGTGATGGATATGGACTCCACGGCGATTCAGATTGAGTGCATCGACGAAATCGCCAAACTGGCCGGTACCGGTGAACTGGTGTCGGAAGTGACCGAACGCGCGATGCGCGGTGAGCTTGATTTTAGCGCCAGCCTGCGCCAGCGCGTCGCCACACTGAAAGATGCCGATGCCGACATTCTGCGTCAGGTGCGCGAAACGCTGCCGCTGATGCCGGGGCTGACCCAACTGGTGCTCAAGCTTGAAGCGCTGGGATGGAAGGTGGCGATTGCCTCCGGCGGCTTTACCTTCTTTGCAGACCACCTGCGCGACAAGCTGCGCTTAACCGCGGCGGTCGCCAACGAGCTGGGCATTCGTGACGGTAAGCTGACCGGTGAAGTGGTTGGCGATATCGTCGATGCGCAGTATAAGGCGAAAACCCTGCTGCAACTGGCTGAGAAACATGAAATTCCCCACGCGCAGACGGTGGCGATTGGCGACGGTGCCAACGACCTGCCGATGATCAAAAAAGCAGGGCTGGGGATTGCGTATCATGCCAAACCAAAAGTGAACGAACAGACGGAAGTCACTATCCGTCATGCCGATTTGATGGGGGTGTTCTGCATTCTCTCCGGCAGCATGAATCAGAAATAAAGAGGTTAACGTGGCGAAAGCTCCTAAACGCGCATTTGTTTGTAATGAGTGCGGTGCGGATTACCCGCGCTGGCAGGGGCAATGCAGCGCCTGCCATGCGTGGAATACCATCACCGAAGTGCGTGTTGCGGCTTCCCCCACGGTCGCACGTAATGAGCGCCTGAGCGGCTATGCGGGTAATGCCGGTGTCGCGAAGGTGCAGAAATTGTCGGACATCAGTCTGGAAGAGCTGCCGCGTTTTTCCACCGGTTTTAAAGAGTTCGACCGCGTGCTGGGCGGCGGCGTCGTGCCCGGCAGCGCCATTCTGATTGGCGGTAACCCAGGGGCGGGGAAATCCACCTTGCTGCTGCAAACGCTGTGCAAGCTGGCGGAGCAGATGAAAACCTTGTACGTCACAGGGGAAGAGTCGCTACAGCAGGTGGCGATGCGCGCACACCGTCTGGGGCTTCCTACCGCCAACCTGAATATGCTCTCGGAAACCAGCATCGAGCAGATTTGCCAGATTGCGGAAGAAGAGCAGCCGAAGCTGATGGTTATCGACTCTATCCAGGTGATGCACATGGCGGATATTCAGTCCTCACCCGGCAGCGTGGCGCAGGTGCGCGAAACCGCAGCCTACCTCACGCGCTTTGCAAAAACGCGCGGCGTGGCGATTGTGATGGTTGGCCACGTGACCAAAGATGGCTCGCTGGCAGGGCCGAAAGTGCTCGAACACTGTATTGACTGCTCGGTACTGCTCGACGGCGACGCGGATTCGCGCTTCCGTACGCTGCGCAGCCATAAGAACCGTTTTGGCGCAGTGAATGAACTGGGCGTATTCGCCATGACCGAACAAGGCCTGCGTGAAGTGAGCAACCCTTCTGCTATTTTCCTGAGTCGAGGTGATGAAGTCACCTCCGGCAGTTCGGTCATGGTGGTATGGGAAGGTACGCGCCCGCTGCTGGTCGAGATTCAGGCGCTGGTGGATCACTCGATGATGGGCAACCCGCGCCGCGTTGCGGTTGGCCTTGAACAGAACCGCTTAGCGATTCTGCTGGCGGTACTGCACCGTCACGGCGGCCTGCAGATGGCGGACCAGGATGTGTTTGTGAACGTGGTGGGGGGCGTGAAGGTCACCGAAACCAGCGCGGACCTGGCGCTACTGATGGCGATGGTCTCCAGCCTGCGCGACAGGCCGCTGCCGCAGGATCTGGTGGTCTTTGGTGAAGTGGGGCTGGCAGGGGAAATTCGTCCTGTACCAAGTGGTCAGGAGCGTATTTCGGAAGCCGCTAAGCATGGTTTCCGCCGTGCTATTGTGCCGGCGGCAAACGTACCGAAGAAAATTCCGGAAGGGATGAAGGTCTTTGGCGTGAAAAAACTCGCCGACGCGCTGGATGTTTTTGACGAACTATAATGTCCGATCCCGGCGGCATCTGCGTCGCCGGTCTCTTTCCCCGGAGAGTACCGTGAGTACATCCGGGTTTTTTGTATAATGGGTAGATGGTTTACCCCAATTCAGCAGGAGGCTCTTGTGTCGTCGTTCGACTATCTCAAAACCGCAATCCGTCAGAAAGGCTGTACGTTGCAGCAGGTCGCAGACGCCAGCGGCATGACCAAGGGCTATTTAAGCCAGCTTCTCAACGCCAAAATTAAGAGCCCCAGCGCGCAAAAGCTCGAAGCGTTACACCGCTTTCTCGGGCTGGAGTTTCCGCGCCAGCAGAAAAATATCGGCGTGGTGTTTGGTAAGTTTTACCCGCTGCATACCGGCCATATCTATCTGATACAGCGCGCCTGTAGCCAGGTAGACGAACTGCATATCATCATGGGCTATGACGACACGCGTGACCGTGCGCTGTTTGAAGATAGCGCCATGTCGCAGCAGCCGACCGTATCAGACCGACTGCGCTGGTTGCTACAAACCTTCAAGTACCAGAAGAACATCCGTATTCACGCCTTTAATGAAGAGGGCATGGAACCGTACCCGCACGGTTGGGACGTGTGGAGCACGGGCGTAAAGACCTTTATGGAAGAGAAAGGCATCGAGCCCAACTGGATTTACTCTTCTGAAGAGGCCGATGCGCCGCAGTACCTCGAGCATCTCGGTATTGAAACGGTGCTGATTGACCCGAAACGGACCTTTATGAGCATCAGCGGGTCGCAGATTCGTGAGAACCCGTTCCGCTACTGGGATTACATCCCCACCGAAGTGAAGCCGTTCTTCGTGCGTACGGTGGCTATTCTTGGCGGTGAATCCAGCGGGAAATCGACGCTGGTGAACAAGCTGGCGAATATCTTTAATACCACCAGTGCCTGGGAGTATGGGCGGGACTACGTTTTCTCGCACCTGGGCGGCGATGAGATGGCGCTACAGTATTCTGACTACGACAAAATCGCCCTCGGGCACGCTCAGTACATCGACTTCGCGGTGAAGTACGCCAACAAAGTCGCGTTTATCGACACCGATTTTGTCAGCACCCAGGCATTCTGTAAGAAGTATGAAGGCCGTGAACATCCGTTCGTGCAGGCGCTGATCGATGAATACCGCTTCGACCTGGTCATCCTGCTGGAAAATAACACCCCGTGGATAGCTGATGGCTTGCGTAGTCTGGGGAGTTCGGTCGATCGCAAAGCGTTCCAGGACCTGCTGGTTTCCATGCTGAAGAAAAACAAAATCGAATTCGTGCACGTAGAAGAGTCGGACTATGACACTCGATTCCTACGTTGCGTGGAGTTAGTGAAGGGATTGATGGGCGAGCAAGGATAGTTTTGAAGTGCCGGATAGCGCTCCGCTAATCCGGCACTTAACGTGAGTTACTTCGAAATACGTTTGTACTTAATACGTTTCGGCTCCAGCGCATCAGCGCCCAGCGTACGTTTCTTATACTCTTCGTATTCGGTGAAGTTACCTTCGAAGAACTCGACCTTACCTTCATCCTGGTAGTCCAGAATGTGGGTCGCGATACGGTCAAGGAACCAACGGTCGTGCGAGATAACCATTGCGCAACCTGGGAACTCCAGCAGGGCGTTTTCCAGCGCGCGCAGGGTTTCGATATCCAGGTCGTTTGTTGGTTCATCGAGCAGCAGCATGTTGCCGCCAACCTGCAGCAGCTTCGCCAGGTGCAGACGACCGCGCTCGCCGCCGGACAGTTCGCCTACGCGTTTGCCCTGGTCGACGCCTTTGAAGTTAAAGCGGCCTACGTACGCACGGCTTGGCATTTCGATGTTGCCAACCTTCATGATATCCAGCCCGCCAGAAACTTCTTCCCACACGGTTTTGCTGTTATCCATCGCGTCACGGAACTGGTCAACGGACGCCAGCTTCACGGTTTCACCCAAGGTGATGGTGCCGCTATCAGGCTGTTCCTGACCGGACATCATGCGGAACAGGGTGGATTTACCCGCGCCGTTCGGGCCGATGATACCGACGATAGCGCCTTTCGGTACCGAGAAGCTCAGGTCGTCAATCAGTACGCGATCGCCGTAGGATTTACGCAGATTGCTCACTTCAACGACTTTATCGCCCAGGCGTGCGCCAGGTGGAATAAACAGTTCGTTGGTTTCGTTACGCTTCTGGTATTCGGTATTATTCAGCTCTTCAAAGCGAGCCAGTCGGGCCTTGCCCTTAGACTGACGGCCTTTCGCGCCCTGACGAACCCACTCCAGCTCTTTCTCAATGGATTTACGGCGAGCCGCTTCCTGAGACGCTTCCTGAGCCAGACGCTGATCTTTCTGCTCCAGCCAGGAGGAGTAGTTACCTTCCCACGGAATACCTTCACCGCGGTCAAGTTCGAGGATCCAACCGGCCACGTTATCGAGGAAGTAACGGTCGTGGGTAATCGCCACAACGGTGCCCTCGAAGTCGTGCAGGAAGCGTTCCAGCCAGGCGACGGATTCCGCATCCAGGTGGTTAGTCGGTTCGTCGAGCAGCAGCATGTCTGGCTTTTCGAGCAGCAGACGGCACAGCGCAACGCGGCGGCGTTCACCACCGGAGAGTTTTTCGATTTTCGCGTCCCAGTCCGGCAAACGCAGCGCATCAGCGGCGCGCTCCAGCTGCACGTTCAGGTTGTGACCGTCGTGCGCCTGGATAATTTCTTCGAACTTACCCTGCTGGGCGGCCAGCTTGTCGAAGTCGGCGTCTGGCTCGGCGTACTTGGCGTACACTTCGTCCAGGCCTTTCAGCGCGTTAACCACTTCGGCAACGGCTTCTTCAACGGATTCACGAACAGTATGTTCAGGGTTCAACTTTGGTTCCTGCGGCAGGTAACCAATCTTGAGACCCGGCTGAGGGCGAGCTTCACCTTCGATATCGGTATCGATACCGGCCATAATTTTCAGCAGGGTAGATTTACCCGCGCCGTTCAGACCCAGAACACCGATTTTTGCGCCAGGGAAGAAGCTCAGCGAGATGTTTTTAAGAATATGACGTTTCGGCGGAACCACTTTGCCGACACGATGCATGGTATAAACGAATTGAGCCACGTGGACTTCGCCTCTTTTATATACCCGTCATACTTCAAGTTGCAGATGCGTTGGCTGCGCTCGCTCACTCCAGTCACGTACTTATGTACGCTCCGGGGGATTCGCTCCCTTGCCGCCTTCCTGCAACTCGAATTATTTAGGGTAGGTTATGAATAGAGTTTTCAAAGGCGAAGTGTAGCCGTTTTCCCCGTCCAATCCCAGCAGGCAAATTCTGCTGCGCGACATCGCAGATAAAACGTAAAAAAGTGTGCATTGCATGGAACATTTCTCATCCAATGGTTAGCATCAATTTATTACGCGGCATGATGCTGTACTGACGTAACGTGACAACGAGGAAGAGCTTGTGCAAAAAGCCCAACAATTGACGTGGCGTCTGCTGGCTGCCGGTATCTGTCTGCTGACTTTCAGCAGCGTTGCCCGCGCCGATTCGCTGGATGAACAGCGCAGTCGCTATGCGCAAATCAAACAGGCCTGGGACAACCGCCAGATGGATGTGGTTGAGCAACTGATGCCGACCCTACGTGATTACCCGCTGTACCCCTATCTGGAGTATCGCCAACTGTCGGGCGACCTGATGAATACGCCTGCGCTGGCGGTGACCAACTTTGTGCAGGCGAACCCTACGCTTCCGCCTGCTCGTACGCTCAGAAACCGCTTTGTGAATGAACTGGCCCGCCGGGAAGATTGGCGCGGGCTGTTGGCGTTCAGCCCGGAGAAGCCGGGAACGGTGGAGGCCCAGTGTAACTACTACTATGCCAAATATTCCGTGGGGGATACCCAGGGAGCCTGGGACGGTGCGAAAACGCTGTGGCTGACGGGGCAAAACCGCCCGAACGCCTGCGATAAGCTGTTTGGCGCCTGGCGCGCTTCCGGCACTCAGGACCCGCTGGCTTACCTGGAACGTATTCGACTGGCGATGAAGGCGGGCAATACCAGTCTGGTGAAAGCGCTGGCGTCGCAGATGCCGTCGCAGTATCAGACCATTGCTGCGGCGATTACCGATCTCGCCAATAACCCGAACAACGTACTGACCTTTGCTCGCACCACCGGCGCGACCGATTTTACCCGCCAGCTGGCGGCGGTCGCCTTTAGCAGCGTGGCGCGTCAGGATGTTGAAAATGCACGCCTGATGATCCCTACGCTTGTGCAGGCGCAGCAGTTGAATGACGATCAGACCCAAGAGTTGCGAGATATCGTCGCCTGGCGTTTGATGGGCAATGATGTGACCGATGAGCAGGCGCGCTGGCGTGATGACGCCATTATGCGTTCGCAGTCGACGTCTCTCGTCGAACGCCGCGTGCGCATGGCGTTAGGCACGGGCGATCGCAGTGGCCTTAATACCTGGATGGCGCGGCTGCCGATGGAGGCCAAAGATAAAGATGAGTGGCGCTACTGGCAGGCCGATCTGCTGATGGAGCGCGGGCGCGATGATGAAGCGCGATCCATCCTGCTGGCCTTAATGCAGCAGCGCGGTTTTTATCCGATGGTTGCCGCACAGCGTCTGGGTGAACCTTACCCGCTGCGGGTTGTGAAAGCGCCGGGCACTATCTCGCCGACGCTGACCGGCGGTGCGGAAATGGCGCGGGTGCGCGAACTGATGTACTGGAATCAGGACAACACCGCCCGTAGCGAATGGGCAAACCTGGTGAGCAGCCGTAGCCAGACCGAGCAGGCCCAGTTGGCGCGCTATGCGTTCGACCAGCGCTGGTGGGATCTCAGCGTGCAGGCCACCATTGCTGGCAAGCTGTGGGACAACCTGCAGGAGCGCTTCCCGCTAGCTTATAACGACCTGTTTGTTCGCTATACCACGGGGAAAGATGTACCTCAAAGCTATGCAATGGCGATTGCTCGCCAGGAGAGCGCGTGGAATCCGAAGGTGAAGTCACCGGTTGGGGCGAGCGGCCTGATGCAGATTATGCCAGGCACCGCGACCCATACGGTGAAGATGTTTAACCTGCCGGGCTACAGCAACCCCGTGCAGCTGCTGGACCCGGAAACCAACATCAATATTGGTACCAGCTATCTGCAGTACGTCTACCAGCAGTTCGAAAACAACCGTATCTTCGCCTCCGCGGCCTATAACGCTGGGCCTGGGCGGGTACGAACCTGGCTTGGCAACAGCGCCGGGCGCATTGATGCGGTGGCGTTTATCGAAAGCATCCCTTTCTCTGAGACTCGCGGCTACGTGAAGAACGTGCTGGCCTATGACGCTTACTATCGTCACTTTATGGGGCAGAAAGAGGATGTGCTTAGCAGCAATGAGTGGCAACGACGTTACTGATGCGTAAGACCTGTGTTATGCTTGTACTCGTTTAAGAGTACAAGCATAACATGGTGGCCCGACATGACCCAACAATCCCCTTATTCAGCCACGGTGGCTGAGCAGCGCAACCAGGAGTGGCTTCGCTTTGTGGAGCTTCTGCGTCTGGCGTATACCGATGAGCTTGCGCTGCCGTTACTCAATCTGATGATGACCCCGGACGAGCGTGAAGCGCTGGGAACCCGCGTGCGCATTATTGAAGAGTTGCTGCGTGGTGAGATGAGCCAGCGTGAGCTGAAAAATGAACTGGGCGCAGGGATCGCGACGATCACCCGCGGATCTAACAGCCTGAAATCGGCGCCGGTAGAATTGCGCCAGTGGCTGGAACAAACCCTGCCAAAAACCTAAACCGCTATCCGGCGGTGATGCGGTGGCTTGCCTGATGGCGCAGCGCTTATCAGGCCTACCTACAGTTGTAGGCCGGATAAGGCAAAGCCGCCACCCGGCAATAATGCTGCGGTTACCGGCGATACAGATCGTTATGGAAGGGACTGAGCGCCAACACCACCGCCTGGTGATAGACGCTGCTGCGCGTGAGCACGCCCGCGGTGAACACGCCAATAGCGCCTTCTTTATTGCCAATCTTATCAATACCGGTGTACTTCGACATCACCGGCCCTAGAGCTTCCCCGGCACGAACCTGCTCAAGAATAGCTTCTGGCAGCGGTAGGGTAGCGGAGCGGGCTTCCCCGCGCTGTGCGCCACTCTCAATGACTACCCAGCTGAAGGTGGCTCCTTCATCGATCCCAGCCTCAATGGCGACCCAAAAATCCGCGTTTGGATGGGACTCGCGCGCGTTGGCGACGCGGTTACGTGCGCCGGCGCGCGTCTCACTGCTACCGAACGGCTGCTCGGGTACACCGGTATCGACGGAAACAGGAGTGATTTGGCAGGATCCTTCACCAAAAATCTGGTCAAATGCGGCAAGAATCGCCTGAATTTTGGCAGGATTGGTGGTAGCAGCGACAACTTGATGCATAATCTACACAACTCAGCTAATAAAATGTCATCGCAGTATAACGGATAAAAAACATGTTACAGGTATATCTTGTTCGCCATGGCGAAACGCAGTGGAACGCCGAACGGCGTATTCAAGGCCAGTCCGATAGCCCCCTGACGGCTAAAGGAGAACAGCAAGCTGTACAGGTCGGCGACCGTGTACGCACCTACGGCATTACGCACGTCATTGCCAGCGATCTGGGCCGTACGCGCCGTACCGCCGAGATCATTGCGGATGCCTGTGGCTGTGGCGTGATGTTCGATGCGCGTCTGCGCGAGCTTGATATGGGCGTGCTGGAGCAGCGTCATCTCGATTCGCTAAGCGCGGAAGAAGAGGCATGGCGTCGATTGGTGGTCAACGGTACGCCGGACGGACGTATTCCTGAAGGAGAGTCGATGCAGGAGCTGAGCGTACGCATGCGCGCCGCGTTGAACGCTTGTCTAGATCTGCCTGCGGGTAGCCGACCGCTGCTGGTGAGTCACGGCATTGCGCTTGGCTGTCTGGTTGGCACCATCCTGGGGCTACCTGCCCATGCGGAACGTCGTTTACGCCTGCGTAACTGCTCTATCTCAAGGGTGGATTATCAGGAAAGCCTGTGGCTGGCGCCGGGATGGGTGGTGGAAACGGCAGGGGATATCTCGCATCTGGACACCCCTGCGTTGGATGAGCTACAGCGTTAACGACGAATCGGGATCAGGTACTCGCAGCGCAGTTGAATAGGCGGTTCCTGATTCCGGGCTTCATCCTGCGGGAAGAAGCGCTCGATATCCTGGCCTTTACGGCGCGTCAGATTCAGCATCGGCATGCAGGTGCCGTACAGCGTCAGAATAAACTCCTGCAGGCCTGTTCCCAGCCCTTCATAGGTAAACATGACGTATTCGCCGCCCTCAAGGGTCACCGGATGCGCGTTGTTGATATGGCCGTTTGCCAGTTCTGGCGTCAGCGCTGTGGTATAGAATACCTCTTGCTCATCGTCTTTTTCCAGGCTCGGACGCGGCTCATGCAGGCCGTAGAGCATTGGTGGAATTGACGGCGAGTTGCCGAGGAAGTCGGTCCAGAACTGAACGCGCATCTGCTGGCGGAAATCGGAAATCTCTTCCAGTTTGCAGGTGTAGCTCTGGGTTACCCCCACCAGGTGGGTGGTCGGCAGCGTGATGAACTCGTATTTTGGCATCGTAAACTCACCCAAGCGCAGCGGCGGACGCATACCGAACGAACTCCAGTCCGGAGAACGCCGATACAGCGCAGGCGTTAACGCAAACTGCTTCTTAAACGCGCGGGTAAAGGTTTGCTGGGAGTCAAAACGATATTGCAGGGCAATATCCAGGATTGGGCGCGCGGTTAAACGCAGCGCAACGGCAGATTTAGACAGACGGCGAGCGCGAATATAAGCGCCGATAGCATGGCCGGTAACGTCCTTGAACATACGTTGCAGGTGCCACTTGGAATAACCCGCTTTTGCCGCCACATTATCCAGCGATAAAGGCTGATCTAAATGCCCTTCCAGCCAAACGAGGAGATCGCGAATAATTCCAGCCTGATCCATAAAATGCCCTCATCCTTAATTTCGTAGGTGCCTGTTACCAAAGTAGCGGATAATAGCATCTTTTGCTGTTTTAGCATTCAGTGTTTTTTTTGTGCATAAGTGCGATTTTACATTAGAAATAAGGCTGATTTTTGTAAAGCTGTGATCTTTAAATACTTTCCTGGCTGATGTTGAATAATTCTTCAATGCAATCGACGAAAATGGTAACAATATGAAATACAAGAAATTAATGGCTGGTCTGTTATTAAGTCTCTCTAGCCTGGGCGCTCACGCTGAGCAGATTGGTTCTGTTGATACGGTTTTCAAAATGTTTGGTCCCGATCATAAAATCGTGGTGGAAGCTTTTGACGATCCGGAGGTCAAAAATGTGACCTGCTATGTCAGTCGTGCCAAGACCGGTGGCATCAAAGGTGGGTTGGGGCTGGCGGAAGATACTTCCGATGCTGCCATCTCCTGCCAGCAGGTTGGGCCGGTGGAGCTGAGCGATAAAATTAAGAACGGCAAAGCGGAAGGGGACGTGGTCTTTAAGAAACGCACGTCGCTGGTGTTTAAGTCACTGCAGGTCGTTCGTTTCTACGATGCAAAACGTAACACGCTGGCCTACCTTGCCTATTCCGACAAGGTGGTGGACGGTTCGCCGAAAAATGCCATTAGCGCAGTACCTATTATGCCGTGGCGTGAGTAACAGGGACGCTCTATGCAACAGGCAGTGGTCTGGTTAGTTGAAGATGAACAGGGAATTGCAGATACGCTTATCTACATGCTTCAGCAGGAAGGATTTAGCGTTGAAGCATTTGAGCGCGGCTTGCCCGCGCTGGAAAAAGCGCATCACTGCCAGCCTGATGTGGTGATCCTCGATGTTGGGCTGCCAGATATCAGCGGCTTTGAACTGTGCCGACAGTTGTTGGCACGGTTTCCCGCGCTGCCTGTTCTGTTCCTTACCGCTCGCAGCGACGAGGTCGATCGCCTGCTGGGGCTGGAGATTGGCGCGGACGATTACGTTGCTAAACCGTTTTCTCCCCGCGAAGTGTGCGCCAGAGTCCGCACGCTGCTCAGGCGCGTAACGAAGTTTTCTACCCCCTCGCCGGTGGTGCGCGTCGGCCATTTTGAGCTTAACGAACCGGCGGCGTTGGTGAGTTGGTTTGATACGCCGCTGCCGCTGACGCGCTACGAATTTCTGCTGCTGAAAACGCTGCTGTCCTCGCCAGGACGTGTCTATTCACGCCAGCAACTGATGGACATCGTCTGGGCCGACGCGCAGGAGAGCTTCGACCGAACGGTGGATACCCATATCAAAACGCTGCGCGCCAAACTACGCGCCGTGAACCCCGATCTTTCGCCGATCAATACCCATCGCGGCATGGGATACAGTCTGAGGATCCTCTGATGCGCATAGGCATGCGGCTACTGCTGGGCTACTTCCTGATTGTTGCCGTGGCTGCCTGGTTCGTGCTGTCGATCTTTGTCCAGGAAATTAAGCCGGGAGTCCGTCGCGCCACGGAAGGGACGCTTATTGATACTGCTACGCTGCTGGCGTCGTTAGCGCGTGACGATCTGCTCTCTGGCGATCCGGCTCATGGCCTGCTGGCCAGAGCGTTTGAGCGTCTGCACAACTATCCTTTTCGCGCCAATATCGGCGGCATTAGCAAAGTTCGTAACGAATACCGTGTCTATATGACGGATGCGCAGGGGAAGGTGCTGTATGACTCCGCTGGGCAAGCCGCGGTGGGGCAGGACTATTCTCGCTGGAACGACGTCTGGCTCACCCTGCGTGGGCAATATGGCGCGCGAAGTACGCTGCAGGATCCGAGCGATCCGGAAAGTTCGGTGATGTATGTCGCCGCGCCGATTATCGACGGTGGAAAGACTATCGGCGTACTGAGCGTCGGGAAACCGAACGCCGCGATGGCGCCGGTGATCAAACGCAGCGAGCGGCGGATCCTGTGGGCGAGCACGGTATTGTTAGGGATCGCGTTGGTCATTGGCGCCGGTATGGTCTGGTGGATTAACCGATCTATTGCCAAACTCACCCGCTACGCTGACGCCATCAGCGAAGACCAGCCGGTGGCGCTGCCGTCGCTTGGCAGCAGCGAGCTGCGTCGGCTGGCGCAGGCGCTGGAAAGCATGCGCCTGAAGCTGGAGGGGAAGAACTATATTGAGCAATACGTCTATGCGTTGACCCATGAACTGAAAAGCCCGCTGGCGGCAATTCGCGGCGCGGCAGAAATTCTACGGGAAGGCCCGCCGCCCAGCGTGGTGGCCCGTTTTACCGATAATATTCTGCGTCAGAATGCCCGTATGCAGCTTCTGGTGGAAACGCTTCTGCGCCAGGCGCGACTGGAGAATCGTCAGGAGGTTGTCCTGGTGCCGGTGGCCGTTGAGGTGCTGCTGGCGCAAATCGTTGAGGCGCGCAGCGTGCAGCTTGCGGAGAAGCGCATTACGGTGACCATTGATGCACCGCCGCTGCATGTGGCGGCGGATGCCGGCTTGCTGGAGCAGGCGCTGGGGAACTTACTGGATAATGCCATCGATTTTACCCCGGAAAAGGGCGCTATCACCCTGAGCGTACAGCCGCAGGGGGAACAGGTGGTGTTTCTGGTGACCGACAGCGGTAGCGGTATTCCCGACTACGCGTTGCCGCGCATTTTTGAACGATTCTATTCGCTGCCGCGCGAAAATGGCCTGAAAAGCAGCGGTCTTGGCCTGGCGTTCGTCCGTGAAGTTGCCCGGCTCTTCAAAGGTGAAATCACCCTGCGTAACCGCCCGGAAGGGGGCACTGAAGCCGCTTTAAGACTTCACCGTCACTTCACATAGCTTCAAATTCTCCCCACATAGCAGGCGTACTTTGCGGTTATTGCAAAGGAGAACGCTATGTTGAAATCCCCCCTGTTCTGGAAAATTGTCACCCTGGGTGGCGCGATGATGCTGTTATTAATTCCGTTGATGATGGTTCGACAGGTTATCGTCGAACGGGCTGATTACCGCGGTGAAGTGGAGGACTCGATCCGCCAAAGTACCAGCGGGCCGCAAAAAGTGGTGGGGCCGCTGATTGCGATTCCTGCCACCGAGCTGTACACCCGAATGGAAGATGATAAAGAGGTGACGCGCCAGCGTAACGTTATCCACTTCTGGCTGCCGGAGTCGCTGATGGTCGAGAGTAACCAGAACGTAGAAGCGAGGCAGATTGGTATTTATCAAGGTCAGGTGTGGCATACCGATACGGCCATCAATGCCAAATTTGATGTATCCCGCCTGAGTGAACTGGATAAGCCCGGCGTCACGCTTGGTAAGCCGTTTATCGTAGTGGGCGTTGGTGATGCGCGAGGCATTGGTGCAGTGAAGGCGCCGCAGATGAATGGGACGACGCTGGTTGCTGAACCGGGAACGGGGCTGGCACAAAACAAAGAGGGGTTGCATATCCCGCTGCCGGATAACTGGCGGCAGAATCTGGATCTGAACATGTCGCTCAATTTAAGCGGCACCGGCAGCTTCTCGGTGGTACCCGTCGGCCGCAGCAGCGAAATGCGGCTGACCAGCAACTGGCCGCATCCGAACTTCCTGGGTGACTTCCTGCCCGGCAAGCGTGAAATCAGTGAAACTGGCTACCAGGCGCAGTGGCAAAGCAGCTGGTTTGCTAATAACCTGGGTGACAGCTTCGAACAGGGGAGCGACTGGCGTACGCTGCCTTCATTCAGCGTGGCCGTCGCCACCCAGGCCGACCAGTATCAGCTGACCGACCGGGCAACAAAGTATGCCGTTCTGCTGATTCTGCTTACGTTCGTCTCCTTCTTCGTCTTCGAGACGCTGACGGGGCTGCGTCTGCACGCCATGCAGTATCTGCTGGTGGGGCTTTCGCTGGTGATGTTTTACCTGTTGCTGTTGGCGCTGTCCGAGCATATTGGCTTTACGCCAGCCTGGATTACGGCAAGCCTGGTTGGGGCGCTGATGAACGGGGTCTATTTGCAGGCGGTACTCAAAGGCTGGAGGCGTGCGGTGCTGTTTACCCTGGCACTGCTGGCGCTGGATGGCGTGATGTGGGGGCTCTTACGCTCCGAGGAGAGCTCGCTGTTGATGGGTTCGGGGATTTTACTGCTGGCGCTCTGTGCGGTGATGTTCCTGACGCGTCATCTGGATTGGTATGCGCTTTCTGTCGCTAAACCCGCCCCACCTGACGCGCCCGAGAAAGCTCAACCGAAGGACGATGAGCTTCGCATCTGGAAGTAAAACGGAGACATAAAAAAACGGCGCTGAATGCGCCGTTTTTTGTCTTATTCCTGCAGTTCGCCGCAGAAACGGTAACCTTCGCCGTGGATAGTGGCGATGATTTCCGGGGTATCCGGCGTAGACTCGAAATGCTTACGGATGCGACGAATGGTCACGTCAACCGTACGGTCGTGTGGCTTAAGCTCACGGCCGGTCATTTTCTTCAGCAGTTCAGCACGAGACTGAATTTTGCCTGGGTTTTCGCAGAAGTGCAGCATCGCGCGGAATTCGCTACGCGGCAGCTTGTACTGCTCACCGTTCGGGCTCACCAGAGAGCGGCTGTTGATGTCCAGTTCCCAACCGTTGAACTTGTAGCTTTCTACGCTACGACGTTCTTCGCTGACGGTACCCAGGTTCATGGTACGGGACAGCAGGTTACGCGCACGGATAGTCAGTTCGCGTGGGTTAAACGGTTTGGTGATGTAATCATCTGCACCAATTTCCAGACCGAGGATCTTGTCGACTTCATTGTCGCGGCCGGTCAGGAACATCAGAGCGACATTCGCCTGTTCACGCAATTCGCGCGCCAGCAGAAGGCCGTTTTTACCCGGCAGGTTGATATCCATGATCACCAGGTTGATGTCATTTTCAGACAGGATCTGATGCATTTCCGCGCCATCGGTCGCTTCGAACACATCGTAGCCTTCTGCTTCGAAAATACTTTTTAACGTGTTGCGTGTTACCAACTCGTCTTCAACGATAAGAATGTGCGGGGTCTGCATGTTTGCTACCTAAATTGCCAACTAAATCGAAACAGGAAGTACCAATAGTCCCTGACCTGCCTGATGCATGTCGAAAATTAACATGATCGGCGTAACATGACTAAAGTACGTAATTGCGTTCTTGATGCACTTTCCATCAACGTCAACAACATCATTAGCTTGGTCGTGGGTACTCTTCCCTCTGGACCCGACAGTGTCAAAAACGGTTGTCATCCTAACCATTTTAACAGCAACATAACAGGCAAAGAGGCACCAGACCGCCAATAAACCTACGCTTCGTTGACATATATCAAGTTCAATTGTAGCACGTTAACAGTTTGGTGAAATCATCACTCTGGAATGATAACGCCTATCACATTTTTTCCACAACTCAAGTAGTTGCACAGGTTAACTGATAAATGTGGTGAATCCAATTGTTATTGTTCTATGGTAATGAAAATAGTTCGTATAAACATAGAGATATATGACTTCTGTTAACATAACTAATTGATAATTTCGCCCTGAATAGTTTAGCTTCTTTTATGTGTTATGAAACATCATTTCATTGATTTTTGTTGCATTTTTGTAAATTCGCGCTGCGCAATATGTTGAAGTACATCACATTATTGCCGCTGACAGGAAATTAAGAGAACTTTAAATGCGCTTATCTATTGTGCTGGTTTCTCCAGCAAGAGCCGAAAATATCGGTGCTGCCGCTCGAGCAATGAAGACCATGGGATTCCACGATTTGCGTATCGTGGATAGCGTTGCGCACCTTGAGCCAGCGACTCGTTGGGTGGCTCACGGTTCGACCGATATTATTGATGGCATCACCTGCTATCCAACGCTCGCGGAGGCGCTGCACGACGTGGATTTCACCGTCGCCACCACCGCTCGCAGTCGCGCTCGTTTTCACTACTACGCTACGCCGCAGGAGCTGCTGCCGATACTGGAGGAGAAGTCACAGTGGATGGGGCACGCCGCGCTGGTCTTTGGCCGTGAAGACTCGGGGTTAACCAACGATGAACTGGCGCTGGCCGATGTGCTGACCGGCGTACCGATGGTGGCGGATTATCCCTCGTTAAACCTGGGGCAGGCGGTGATGGTTTATTGTTATCAGCTCTCCTCACTGTTACAAACCGCGAACCCGACGGCAACGGAAGGTGACGAGAATCAGCTGATTGCGTTAAGGGCACGTATCACAGCTTTGTTGGCGCGCCTGGATGTCGCCGGAGATGTAAAAATGGCTGACTGGCTGCAACAACGTATTGGCTTACTCACGCATCGCGATACGGCAATGTTGCATCGTTTGCTGCATGATATTGAAAAAAATATGCCAGAGTAAAATTCTGTCATCGTGTTTACGTATGGTGTTATGCCCCAACATTTTGCTTAACTTATGGCTGTTGTGGTGGTTTATCGGTGGTTGTTTGGGCTGATGTGAACTGGTTGCGGAACGTGACGAAGTTAAAAATTCATTGACTTAGATGGGCAGATACTTTAACCAATATAGGCATACAGACAGAGAAATAACAGAGCACACAACATCCATGATTCGCATCAGCAGCATTATGACCATTACCACCACCACTATTACCACAGGTAACGGTGCGGGCTGACGCGTACAGGAAACACAAAAAAAAGCCCGCACCTAAACAGTGCGGGCTTTTTTTTCGACTAGTGATCAAGGGGTAAAAACCATGCGAGTCTTGAAGTTCGGCGGTACATCAGTGGCAAATGCGGAACGGTTTCTGCGTGTTGCCGATATTCTGGAAAGTAACGCCAGGCAGGGGCAGGTAGCAACCGTGCTCTCTGCCCCGGCAAAAATCACTAACCACCTCGTGGCGATGATTGAAAAAACCATTGGTGGCCAGGATGCGCTGACCAATATCGCCGATGCCGAACGAATTTTTGCTGAACTGCTTCAGGGACTCGCTAACGCCCAGCCCGGTTTTCCGCTCGCCGACCTGAAAGCCGCCGTTGAGCTGGAATTCTCCCAGATTAAGCACATCCTGCACGGCATCAGCCTGCTGGGTCAGTGCCCGGACAGCGTCAACGCAGGGCTTATCTGCCGCGGCGAGAAGCTGTCGATTGCGATCATGGCTGGCCTGTTAAGCGCACGCGGCCACAAAGTCACCGTGATTAACCCGGTTGAAAAACTGCTGGCCGTTGGTCACTACCTTGAATCTACTGTCGATATTGCTGAATCCACCCGCCGCATTGTGGCAAGCCAGATCCCATCAGACCACATGGTGCTGATGGCGGGCTTTACCGCCGGTAACGAGAAGGGCGAACTGGTAGTGCTGGGGCGTAATGGCTCTGACTACTCCGCTGCCGTACTGGCCGCGTGTTTACGCGCCGACTGTTGTGAAATATGGACCGACGTCGATGGGGTATACACCTGTGACCCGCGCCAGGTACCGGATGCGCGCCTGCTGAAAAGCATGTCGTATCAGGAAGCGATGGAACTCTCCTACTTCGGCGCTAAAGTTCTCCACCCTCGCACCATTGCCCCAATCGCCCAGTTCCAGATCCCTTGCCTGATTAAAAACACCGGTAATCCTCAAGCTCCCGGCACGCTTATCGGCGCCAGCAGTGATGATGATTCATTGCCAGTGAAGGGGATCTCTAACCTCAACAATATGGCGATGTTTAACGTTTCAGGCCCAGGCATGAAGGGTATGGTTGGCATGGCGGCGCGCGTGTTTGCGACCATGTCTCGTGCCGGTATCTCGGTCGTGCTGATTACTCAATCGTCCTCCGAATACAGCATCAGCTTCTGCGTGCCGCAGAGCGACTGCGCACGGGCGAAGAAGGCGATGGAAGATGAGTTCTATCTTGAGTTGAAAGAAGAGCTGCTGGAGCCGCTGGCTATCATGGAACGTCTGGCGATCATCTCCGTAGTTGGTGATGGTATGCGTACGCTGCGCGGCATCTCGGCGAAGTTCTTTGCCGCGCTGGCCCGCGCCAATATCAATATCGTGGCGATTGCCCAAGGCTCTTCCGAGCGCTCTATCTCCGTGGTGGTGAATAACGACGACGCGACGACTGGCGTGCGTGTGACCCATCAGATGCTGTTTAACACCGACCAGGTGATTGAAGTCTTCCTGGTGGGCGTGGGTGGTGTCGGTGGCGCGCTGCTGGAGCAGATCAAGCGCCAGCAGGCATGGCTGAAGAAAAAACATATCGACCTGCGCGTATGCGGCGTGGCGAACTCCCGCGCGCTGCTGACCAGCGTGCATGGCCTGAATCTTGAAAACTGGGAAGCCGAGCTGGCGGAAGCCAAAGAGCCGTTTAACCTGGGCCGTCTGATTCGCCTGGTGAAAGAGTATCACCTGCTGAACCCGGTGATTGTTGACTGTACCTCAAGCCAGGCGGTAGCCGATCAGTACGCCGACTTCCTGCGCGAAGGTTTCCACGTGGTAACGCCGAACAAAAAGGCCAACACCTCGTCGATGGATTACTACCATCAACTGCGCCATGCTGCCGGGCTGTCACGTCGTAAATTCCTCTACGACACCAACGTCGGCGCCGGCCTGCCGGTGATTGAAAACCTGCAAAACCTGCTGAACGCGGGTGACGAACTGCAGCACTTCTCCGGGATTCTTTCGGGTTCACTGTCGTTTATTTTCGGCAAGCTGGATGAAGGCATGAACCTGTCTGAAGCCACGGCGATGGCGCGCGGAATGGGCTATACCGAACCGGACCCGCGCGATGATCTGTCTGGGATGGACGTGGCGCGCAAGCTGCTGATTCTGGCACGCGAAACCGGGCGTAACCTCGAGCTGAGTGATATTGTGGTCGAGTCTGTACTGCCAGAGAGCTTTGACGCTACGGGTGATACCGAGAGCTTTATGGCGCGTCTGCCGCAGCTGGACGATGAATATTCCGCTCGCGTGGCGAAAGCGCGTGATGAAGGCAAAGTGCTGCGCTATGTTGGCAACATCGAAGAAGACGGCGTGTGCCGGGTGAAAGTAGCCGCAGTAGACGGCAACGACCCGCTGTATAAAATCAAAAATGGCGAGAACGCGCTGGCGTTCTACAGCCGCTACTATCAACCGCTTCCGCTGGTTCTGCGCGGCTATGGCGCAGGCAACGATGTGACGGCAGCAGGGGTATTTGCTGATCTTCTGCGTACGCTGTCATGGAAGTTAGGAGTTTAACATGGTTAAGGTTTATGCCCCGGCTTCCAGTGCCAATATGAGCGTCGGGTTTGATGTACTGGGTGCTGCTGTGACGCCTATTGACGGCAGTCTGCTGGGCGATAACGTATCGGTTGAGGCGGCAGACCGCTTCAGCCTGCAAAATCTGGGGCGCTTTGCGGATAAGTTGCCGAGCGACCCGCATGAAAACATCGTCTATCAATGCTGGGAGCGCTACTGCCAGGAGATTGGCAAGAACGTGCCGGTGGCGATGACGCTGGAAAAAAATATGCCGATCGGTTCAGGGCTGGGTTCCAGCGCTTGTTCCGTGGTCGCCGCGCTGGTAGCGATGAACGAATTCTGCGGTAAGCCGCTGGATGAAACCCGCATGCTGGCGCTGATGGGCGAGCTGGAAGGGCGCATTTCCGGCAGCGTGCATTACGATAACGTTGCGCCGTGCTATCTGGGCGGTATGCAGCTGATGATTGAAGAGAACGATATCATCAGCCAGCAGGTGCCGTGCTTTGATGAGTGGCTCTGGGTTCTGGCCTATCCGGGCATTAAAGTGTCGACGGCGGAAGCGCGGGCCATTTTGCCAGCGCAGTATCGCCGTCAGGACTGTATCGCTCATGGTCGCCACCTGGCAGGTTTTATTCACGCCTGTTACTCCCGTCAACCTCAGCTGGCGGCGAAACTGATGAAAGACGTGATTGCTGAGCCTTACCGTACCAAACTGCTGCCGGGCTTTAACGAAGCGCGTCAGGCGGTAGCCGGTATCGGCGCTATTTCCTGCGGCATCTCCGGTTCCGGGCCAACGCTGTTTGCCCTGTGTGATAAAACGGAAACGGCGCAGCGCGTGGCGGACTGGCTCGGCCAGCATTATCTGCAGAATCAAGAAGGCTTCGTTCATATTTGCCGGCTGGACACAGCGGGCGCACGAGTAGTGGGATAACCGATGAAACTCTATAACTTAAAAGATCACAATGAGCAGGTCAGCTTTGCGCAGGCTGTGACTCAAGGGCTTGGCAAACACCAGGGGCTGTTCTTCCCGCACGACCTGCCGGAATTCAACCTGACCGACATTGATGACCTGTTGACTCAGGACTTCGTCACCCGTAGCGCGAAGATCCTCTCTGCGTTTATCGGTGATGAAATCCCGCAGGCCGAGCTAGCCGCGCGTATCGGCAAGGCGTTCACCTTCCCCGCGCCAGTTAACAAGGTGCAGGAAGATGTTGACTGCCTGGAGTTGTTCCACGGCCCAACGCTGGCGTTTAAAGACTTCGGCGGCCGCTTTATGGCGCAGATGCTGACCCTTATCGCGGGCGACAAGCCGGTGACAATTCTTACCGCTACCTCGGGCGATACCGGTGCCGCCGTGGCACATGCTTTCTACGGCCTGCCAAACGTCAAAGTCGTTATCTTGTATCCACGCGGCAAAATCAGCCCGCTGCAGGAAAAACTGTTCTGTACCCTGGGCGGCAACATTGAAACCGTCGCTATTGACGGTGATTTCGATGCTTGTCAGGCGCTGGTTAAGCAGGCCTTCGATGACGAAGAGCTGAAAGTTGCGCTGGGTCTGAACTCCGCTAACTCCATCAACATCAGCCGCCTGCTGGCGCAGATTTGCTATTACTTTGAAGCGGTGGCGCAACTGCCGCAGGAAGCGCGCAATCAGCTGGTGGTTTCCGTACCAAGCGGCAACTTTGGCGACCTGACCGCGGGTCTGCTGGCGAAGTCGCTGGGCCTGCCGGTGAAACGCTTTATTGCGGCCACCAACGCCAACGACACCGTGCCGCGCTTCCTGCAGGACGGCAACTGGGCGCCAAAGGCTACTCAGGCCACGTTGTCGAACGCCATGGACGTCAGCCAGCCTAACAACTGGCCGCGTGTGGAAGAGCTTTTCCGTCGCAAAATCTGGCGTCTGAACGAGCTGGGCTATGCGGCGGTGGACGATGAAACCACTAAGGCGACTATGCGCGAACTGAAGGGGCTGGGCTACACCTCTGAGCCGCACGCGGCGATCGCCTACCGTGCGCTGCGTGATCAGCTGCAGCCAGGCGAGTACGGCCTGTTCCTTGGCACTGCGCACCCGGCGAAGTTTAAAGAGAGCGTTGAAGAAATTCTGGGCGAAACGCTGCCGCTGCCAAAAGCGCTGGCGGATCGCGCCGACCTGCCGCTGTTATCGCACAACCTGCCGGCTGACTATGCCGAGCTGCGTAAACTGATGATGAGCAAGGCATAATTTCTCCGTTTCCCCCTTTCTCAGTGAAGGGGGAAATAGGGAGAAATTATGCAGGAATTTGGCAGGGAAAAAGGAGGAATTCCCAATAAATGCGGGGCCTCAGAATATAGGATTGCGGGCAATAACAAGCAGAGTTTCGCCGCAGTAATCTTTGTTTATCGGCCATATTGGCGAATGATGAACAAAGGAGTTACCTATGTTAAAACCTGCGATGTTAGCACTGGCAATGCTATTGGCAGCTCCGGTTATGACACAGGCTGCAGAGATTACTCTGCTGCCGGCAGTGAAGCTGCAAATTGGCGACCAGGACAATAACGGCAACTATTGGGATGGTGGACATTGGCGTGACCATAGCTGGTGGAAGGATCACTATGAATGGCGCGACAACCGCTGGCATGCTCATACGCCACCACCGCACTATGATAACCGTGGCCACGACGATCATCATGGCGATCGCCATGACGGTTGGGATCACAACGATCGTGGACATGGTGATAATCATGGTCATGGCAACGATCATCGCCCGCCGCCGCCAAATGACCATCACTAAACGGTAGGCCGGATAAGGCAACGCCGCCATCCGGCAATCGTCGCCGCTCTGCCTGATGGCGCTATGCTTATCAGGCCTACTGGTTTATTACTGCTCGTGGCGCTTGAAGACTAACTCCTCGGCGCCCGAGCTTTCCGCATCGAAGAAATACCCTTCGCTATCAAATCCGGTCAGCTGTTCCGGCTTGCTCAGACGATTTTCAATGATGTATCGGCTCATCAGTCCGCGCGCTTTCTTGGCGTAGAAGCTTATCACCTTAAACTTACCGTTTTTCTCGTCGAGGAACACTGGCTTGATGATGCGGCCTTCAAGCGTCTTCGGTTTTACCGAGCGGAAGTACTCGTCCGAAGCCAGGTTAATCACCACATCGTCGCCCTGTGCCTGTAGCGCCGCGTTCAGCGTTTTGGTTATCTCATCGCCCCAGAACTGGTAGAGATCTTTCCCGCGTGGGTTCTCAAGGCGAATACCCATTTCCAGACGATAAGGTTGCATCAGATCCAGCGGACGCAGTACGCCGTACAGGCCTGAGAGCATCCGTAGATGCTGCTGGGCGAAATCGAAGTCCGCCTCGCTGAAGGTTTCCGCCTGCAACCCGGTATAGACATCACCTTTAAACGCCAGAATCGCCTGACGTGCGTTGTCGGGCGTGAAGTCTGGATGCCAGTCGTGGAAGCGAGTGGCGTTGAGGTCGGCCAGCTTGTCGCTAATGCCCATCAGCGCTTTTATCTGCGGTGCGGAGAGCTTGCGCGCCTCGCTAATCAGCTGCTGGGAGTGTTCCAGCAGCGCGGGCTGGGTAAAGCGCGTGGTGGCAAGCTCGCTTTGATAATCGAGCGTTTTGGCCGGGGAGATCAGAATCAGCATATCCAGTCCTTGCAGAAAATTTCACGCAATTTTAACAAAAAAACGGCGCAAAGCGATCGATTGCTGTCATTGGCGCGGCGGTTGATCCCAACTCTCCGGCGCCAGCTGCTGGGCGATTTCCGGATAATAATCAGGGTCAAAAACCGGCGTTACGCCGAGCTTACGCTGGCGCAGATAGTCCAGCGCGATAATGCGCACCACCGGCGAGAGCAGCAAAATCGCCGTCAGGTTGGTGATGGCCATCAGCGCCATAATGACATCCGCCATTTGCCAGACCACCGGCAGACTCAGCAGGCTCCCCAACACCACCATCGATAGTGTCGCGATGCGCAGCAGCCAGATTGCCCACGGCTTATCCCAACGTAAAAAGATCAGGTTGTTCTCGGCGTAGATGTAGTTTGCCACGATGGAGGTGAAGGCGAACAGTATCATCACGATGGCTACAAAGCTGGCCCCCCATTCTCCAACCAACACGCTCATGGCATGCTGGATGAGCTGAATACCGTCATAGCTGGTGGTTTTCGTGCCGTGGCCAGCCAGTAGGACCACCATTGCGCTGGCGCTACAGATAACGATGGTATCAATCAGCACACCAATCATCTGCACAATCCCTTGTGCTGCTGGGTGCGGAGGGAAGGATGCGGCGGCAGCGGCGGCATTCGGCGTCGAGCCCATACCGGCTTCGTTGGAGAACATGCTGCGCTGAAAACCGCTGGTGATGGCCTGGCTTACGGTGTAGCCCGCCGCCCCGGCCGCCGCTTCCTGCCAGCCAAAGGCGCTGCGGATAATCAGATTGACGATGGAAGGGAGTTCGACAATGTGCCACAGCGTGATCAGTAAGCACGCCACTACCCACAGCAGCGCCATGCACGGAACCAGCCACTGGCTAAGCCGCGCGGCCCCTTTCAGCCCGCGCATAATGACCAGCAGAGCGATGAAGGCCATGACCACGCCGGTCACCCCACCGGGGACATTAAAGGCATATTGCAACGCGTGCGCCGTGGAGTTGGCCTGCACGGTATTAAAGATAAACCCGTAGGCCACGAGCAGGAACAGTGAGAAGAGCACGCCCATCCAGCGCATTCCCAGCCCGCGAGACATATACCACGCCGGGCCGCCGCGAAACTGCCCTTTGGCGTCGCGCTCTTTGTAGAGCTGGGCAAGTGAGCACTCTGCGAAGCTGCTGGCCATGCCGATAATCGCCGCTACCCACATCCAGAACACCGCGCCGGGTCCGCCGACGGTTATCGCCAGCGCGACGCCGGCCAGGTTGCCGCTGCCAACGCGAGCCGCGAGACTGATACAGAGTACCTGGAAAGAGGTGAGTCCGCCTTCGCGCGGTGTCAGGCTTCTTTTCAGACTTTTGCTAAACTGACGAATGTAGCGAAACTGGATGTAGCCGGTTCTCCAGGTGAACCAAATGCCGCACCCGAGGAGCAGGTAAATCATTACCGAACCCCACAGAATCTCGCTGATAAAAGACAGGAAATCAGGCATTAAACGTCCTCTTGTCTATGCCGAAATTGGTGGCTGTTTACGGGAAGAACACGTTCCTTCGCACGATTCGATTCAGCCAATGTAAGCGTTACCAATTTTTGGGCGAAGAATCTCAACCCGTAAAGTTTGATGCTTCAGTTTATCATACTCTGCGGTCTGGTGATGTCGGCGGTTGCGCTGAGGTCGGGTCGTGATATTATCGAGGCAGACCGGTTACATCCCCCTAACAGCTGTTTAAAGAGAAACACTATCATGACGGATAAATTGACATCTCTGCGTCAGTACACAACCGTAGTGGCTGACACCGGAGACATCGCAGCAATGAAGCTGTATCAGCCTCAGGATGCGACAACCAACCCTTCCCTGATTCTGGGCGCCGCGCAGATCCCTGAATATCGCAAACTGATTGATGATGCGATTGAGTGGGCGCGTAGCCAGAGCAGCGACCGTGCTCAGCAGGTTGTGGATGCTACTGACAAACTGGCCGTCAATATCGGCCTGGAAATTCTGAAACTGGTCCCTGGCCGTATCTCTACCGAAGTCGACGCACGTCTGTCCTACGACACCAACGCGTCTATCGCTAAAGCGAAACGTCTGATCAAAATGTACAACGATGCTGGCATCAGCAACGATCGTATTCTGATCAAACTGGCTTCTACCTGGCAGGGTATCCGCGCAGCGGAGCAGCTGGAAAAAGAAGGCATCAACTGTAACCTGACGCTGCTGTTCTCCTTCGCTCAGGCGCGTGCTTGTGCTGAAGCTGGCGTGTTCCTGATCTCCCCGTTTGTGGGCCGTATTCTGGATTGGTACAAAGCCAATACCGATAAGAAAGAGTACGCACCAGCGGAAGATCCAGGCGTGGTTTCTGTTAGCGAAATCTACCAGTACTACAAACAGCACGGTTATGAGACTGTCGTTATGGGCGCAAGCTTCCGTAACATCGGTGAGATCCTGGAACTGGCTGGCTGTGACCGCCTGACCATCGCCCCTGCGCTGCTCAAAGAGCTGGCAGAAAGCGAAGGCGCTCTGGAACGTAAACTGACCTACACGGGTGAAGTGAAAGCGCGCCCAGACCGCATCACCGAGTCCGAGTTCCTGTGGCAGCACAACCAGGATCCAATGGCGGTTGATAAGCTGGCGGAAGGTATCCGTAAGTTTGCCATCGACCAGGAAAAACTGGAAAAAATGATCGGCGACCTGCTGTAATTCAGCTCGGTTGCATGACAACAGCCCGCTTCTCTAAAGAGAGCGGGCTGTTTTTTTATTAATGCTGAAGGGAGGGAAGTTCTTCTGCGCTCACGCCGGTCATTTCGATGATATCGGCTGTTGCAATACCTTTTTCGAGCATCGCCCGCGCAATTTTACGCGACGCTTCACGTTCCCCGGTTTGGATACCTTGCTGCATTCCCTGCTGTATGCCTTCGATGCGTCCTTCCTGCTTTAGCTGCTCTGCTAATGTCATGAGTTCGTCTCCATACTGTGGTGCGCGCTGCGCCATTTCGTACAACAATGTGCGGGCATCCTGCGCTTCTCCCGCCTGAAGCATATAGTTTACCAGCGCAATGACCTGTTGTCCGCTGATGTGGTTTTGAGTTAACAACCCGGCGAGCTTATCAAGCAACTGCGTGAGATCGCGTTGGCGGATATGCTTCTGAATCAACGTCAGTGCGGCCATACTGCGGTGACGCATAATTTCATTATCTGGAATGACCGTGATGTCGACCAACGGAAAGTCTTCGCTATAAAGGTGGGTCGCCAGTATGGGGTCGGTAAAGTTATCCAGCCAGTTCATGGAGTAGGGGTAGGGGCTTTCCCGACCATGGTAAAACAGGATGGGGATAACCAGCGGTAGCGTGTTATGACCCGCTTCGAGATGGCGCTGCATGGCGGCAATGGCGTAGCGCATCAGACGAAAGGCCATATGCTTATCCGGCGAACTTTGATGCTCTATCAGCACATGGATATAACCGTCACCACAGGCGGTTTTTAACGAGTAGAGCATATCGCTGTAGTAGGGGTGTAAATCCTCTTCGATAAAGCTGCCGGACTCGAGCTTGAGCGTTTGCAGACAGCATAACCGCAGCAGTGCGGGAGGAAGGTGAATAGCAATAAAATCCCGCGCCGTCTCCGCGGTTGATAGAAACGTTTTAAACACCAGATCGTGCGGTGTGGGTGTCCTGTTTTTTCGCATATCCGACCCTCCGTGGAAGCTTTTGGCCGGAGTCTGCCACCATCATCGTCGGTACGATAGTGAATCGTTAATTGGTTTTTTCATTTTGCGGCGCGCCTCGGGAAACCCGGCAGATAACCCGTTTGGGGTCTTAGTATTGCCGCCCATTCGCGTGTATTATTCTGCTTAACGCTACGGTTTTAACGGAATAATCATGAACACTTTACGCATTGGCTTAGTTTCTATCTCTGACCGCGCCTCCAGCGGCGTTTATCAGGACAAAGGCATCCCGGCACTGGAAGAGTGGCTGGCATCGGCACTGACGACCCCTTTTAAGGTGGAAACTCGCCTGATTCCTGATGAGCAAACCATTATTGAACAAACCCTGTGCGAGCTGGTGGATGAGATGAGCTGCCACCTGGTGCTGACCACCGGCGGTACTGGCCCGGCGCGGCGCGATGTGACTCCGGATGCGACGCTAGCGATTGCCGACCGTGTGATGCCAGGCTTTGGCGAGCAGATGCGTCAGGTGAGCCTGCACTTTGTCCCAACGGCGATTCTGTCTCGTCAGGTCGGCGTTATCCGTAAGCAGGCGCTGATCCTCAACCTGCCGGGCCAGCCGAAGGCGATTCAGGAGACGCTGGAAGGGGTCAAAGACGCGGACGGTAAGGTGCTGGTGAACGGCATTTTTGCAAGTGTACCGTATTGTGTACAGTTGCTGGAGGGGCCATATATTGAAACTAACAGCGATGTCGTAGCAGCATTTCGCCCTAAGAGCGCACGTCGCGAGACTTTATCCTGAATGTGATGCTTTTCTGACATAACCTATCATTCCTCTGGAGTGCGATAGGGTTTACGGTATAGTCACTTTTGCTTTACACAAATCGTAAACTTATATCAACAGCTCGACTTTGCGAATGGTTTGTTATGTCACATTACACCCGACCTCTGAATCGACAAGATTATAAAACTCTGACGCTGGCGGCATTAGGCGGCGCGCTGGAGTTTTATGACTTCATTATTTTCGTCTTCTTCGCCGCTGTCGTCGGAGAACTCTTCTTCCCGGCAGATATCCCCGAGTGGCTGCGTCAGGTGCAGACCTTTGGCATCTTTGCCGCAGGCTACCTAGCCCGCCCGTTGGGCGGCATCATCATGGCGCATTTCGGCGATCTGGTCGGGCGCAAAAAGATGTTCACCCTTAGCATTCTGCTGATGGCCGTGCCGACGCTGGCGATTGGCCTGCTGCCGACCTTTGCCACTGCAGGTCTGGTTGCGCCGCTGCTGTTGCTGTTGATGCGTATTTTGCAGGGCGCGGCAATTGGCGGAGAAGTGCCGGGGGCATGGGTGTTTGTCGCTGAACATGTGCCCGCACGCCGTATCGGTATTGCCTGCGGTACGTTAACGGCTGGGTTGACGGTGGGAATCCTGCTGGGCTCTGTGGTGGCGACGCTTATCAATACCCAGCTCTCCGCGCAGGCGATTCATGATGGCGGCTGGCGTATCCCGTTCCTGCTGGGCGGTATCTTCGGCCTGGTGGCGATGTATCTGCGCCGCTGGCTGCAGGAAACACCCATCTTCCTGGAAATGCAGCAGCGTAAAGCGCTGGCGCAGGAGTTACCGATTAAATCCGTTGTCCTCAATCACAAGCAGGCGGTGGTGGTCTCGATGCTGCTGACCTGGCTGCTGTCGGCGGGCATAGTGGTGGTTATCCTGATGTCGCCAGTCTGGCTGCAAAAACAGTACGGCTTTGCCCCCGCGCTGACCTTGCAGGCCAATAGTGTGGCGACGGTGATGCTCTGCATCGGTTGTCTGTTGGCAGGGTTGATTGTCGACCGCGTAGGGGCCAGCAAAACCTTTATCGTTGGCAGTATCCTGCTCGCCTGCTCAAGCTGGTTCTTTTACCATCTTGCGGGAACGCACCCTGAACAACTGTTCCTGCTCTACGGGCTGGTAGGGCTGTGCGTTGGCGTGGTGGGCGCGGTACCGTACGTCATGGTGCGCGCTTTCCCGGCGGAAGTGCGCTTTACC
Source organism: Kluyvera sp. 142486 (assembly GCF_046569695.1). NCBI lineage: Bacteria > Pseudomonadati > Pseudomonadota > Gammaproteobacteria > Enterobacterales > Enterobacteriaceae > Kluyvera > Kluyvera sp. 142486. Next base: position 13,791 of record NZ_JBKHUI010000026.1, on the reverse strand, counting down.
GGGATCTCCTTCTCATACAACGTCTCCTACGCCATCTTTGGCGGCCTGACGCCGATTGCCGTCACCATGCTGATGGGGGTTTCGCCGATGGCGCCAGCCTGGTATGTCCTGGCGCTGTCGTTGATTGGCCTTGGGCTTGGTGTCTGGCTGCGTAAAAAGATACCCGCTGCAAGCCGTAGCCCGGCCGAGGCGTAAGCCGACGCCGGGAGCACGCGACGCCAACCCCGGCGTCGCGTGCGTTAGCGAACAATCGTCACGTCTTTAAACGTGAACCGTTTTTTCTGTCCCGCCTCCTGATAGCCGATACGAATTAAGATACGCAAATCTTCCAGCCAGGCGTAATCGCTGCTCATGGCTCTGCCATCGCCCCGGTCATCGGTGCAAATAAGCTCAATATAACGTCCCCGGAAAGCCTCGTTCAGCGTTGAGGCATCGTGCCACGGGCCCTCTACGCGACAATCCTGGCTCTTCGATTTGCTGTTCTCAGGATTGGCTTCATCTCGCAGCACGGCATGCCAGCGGTACTGCTGTCCAACCTTCGGCGTCGCGCTAAAGTTGGTTTCCAGCTTCTGGGCGATAAGCGGGCTGTTTTTCATCGAATCCCACTGCTTCAGGTCGACGATATTGAATAACCGATGGTACTGGCTATAGAAGGTTACCCCTTTGAGCACCAGCGTATCGAGCATTAAGGTACTGCCGTCCGCCAGCCTGTCGATGCGAGTCTTACCGGTGATGTCGGCATCACCTGGCCACACCGGTGTAAAGGTGAGGCGGGAAAACGTCGGCGCATTACTGCCGTTATCCAATACCTGCTTCGCGGTCTTGCTCACCGCTTCGGGCAGCGGATAGCGTGCTAAGGCGCTCGGATCGTTGTGCTCGAAATCGGGAATTTCCAGCGGCGTATCTGCCTCGGTTTTCTGCCGGGCCACCAGTGTGCCGCTGCCAGTAAACTGCTTGAGATCCTGTAGGGCGCACAGTTTTGCCATCGGTGCGATAAGCGAGGAGGGGAGCGATGTGAAGGCAGTCTCTGCCAGGATTGCGTTGTCAGTAACGACAGCGGAATTCAGCGAGAACGTGCGCTCAATACGTGCCTGTTGGTTATCGCAATTAACCTGCATCTGGTTGATTTTAAAGTCGTAGGGGGCATCGTATTTCTTTTCGCGATGGATTTGAGCGTAATCCGTGCCGACGCGCAGGTTCAGCATATTGCCCTGACGATGACTATTACTGAGATCGATAAACGACTGGTCGCCGTTCTTATCCGCCGCGGCGAGCCCTACCCAGCGAGGCTGTACGACGTTCTGCTTGCAGACGTCCAGTGCAGCATCGGTGCTCATCAGGCTATCGGCGTCGGGCTCGAAAGGTACGCCGGGAATATAAAGAGCGAACGAGTTACCGCCGTAGGCGCGGATATGACTTCCGGTCAGGGTGTGCAGGTTCATATACAGCAGCGTTTTGGTTTGGGTCTGGCAATCAACGTTCAGCCAAAGATTATTTTGCGACCCCTCTGACATTGTAATGCGGTAAACGGTATTGATGCTGTCACCGACGCGCACGGTGTTGGCCTTATCCCAATCAACGCTTCTGATTTCAGGTGTCGACAGTGCATGGGCGCTTACAGACAGCAAGGCTCCACTGGCCAGAATCAGGGGGGAAACAGAGGCGAGGCGCATCATCAATAATCCTTTTTATCATTAAAAGTTATTGAAAATAGCGCAAATAGTGAGGGAGCGATAACCCCAGGAACGGTAGTTTGCAGACAAAAAACGCCGGACAGGCCGGCGTTTTTCAGAATGAAGCGAGGATTAGTGCTTTTCACCAATTGGCAGCACGGTGCGGCCGAACTGCTCGTTCAGCACTTCACCCATTGCCAGGTAAACGGCGCTCGCGCCACAGATCAGACCAACCCAGCCAGCAACGTGGATAATCGCTTCGTTGCCGTTGATGTTGCCAATCGCCAGCAGGGCGAACAGCACGGTCAGGCTCAGGAACACGAACTGCAGCATACGTGCTGCTTTTAGCGTGCCGAAGAACATGAACAGCGTGAACACGCCCCACAGACCCAGGTAGGCGCCAAGGAACTGTGCGTTAGGTGCGTCGGACAGACCCATCTTCGGCAGCAGCAGAATAGCAACCAGCGTCAGCCAGAAAGAACCGTAAGAGGTGAATGCGGTCAGACCGAAAGTATTCCCTTTTTTGTATTCCAACAGGCCCGCGAAAATCTGCGCGATACCGCCGTAAAAAATACCCATTGCGAGAATAATACCGTCGAAAGCAAAGAAACCCGCATTATGCAGGTTCAACAGAATGGTGGTCATGCCGAAGCCCATCAGGCCCAGCGGTGCCGGGTTAGCCAACTTAGTGTTGCCCATAATTCCTCAAATCATCATTGAATGGTGAAGTTCTCTCCCCAAATTCGGGGGCGCGGCATCATAATCACGGGCAAACCCGCTGTCTATGATCTGAACGGGTGAAAATGAAATATTTTCTCCCCGATAGGGCGATTAACCGGCGCGTTGCAGTACGGCTCTGGCAATAACTCGACGCAAACAGGCAATGCGCAGCACTGCCGGAATGGTGACACGATAGGCGCTACCGCTGACGGCCTTCACACCGTTTACCGCAGCCCCCACCGGGCCGCCCAGGCCAGCTCCGCGCATCAGACCGTGGCCAATGACGCTAACGGCAGCATGCTTGTGCAGAATATGGCTCAGCTGATCGCCCAGCAGATGCTCAATACCGTGGTCCAGACGATGGTGGTCAATTAAGTGCGGCAGCAGGGCTTCCAGCTCCATCACCTTCAGCTCAACGGCGGTATGAAAACGTACTTTCTGCTCATCACTCATGCGCTTCCAGGCGCTGCGAACAAACTGCTCCAGCAGCAGTTTTTCGATGGCTGGCGTCGGCATCGCCTTGTCGGTCTTGAGCCCCAGACGCTTTGCCACATCGCGCAGAATTTCGCGATACAGCTTGCCGTGACCGCGAATCTGGTTGGCGATGCTGTCGCCGCCAAAATGCTGGAGTTCACCAGCAATCAGCTGCCAGTTACGGCGATGCTGCTCCGGATGTCCGTCCATCGACATATAGAGCTCGTTATGCAGCAGGGCGCTGGACAGACGGCGTTTGCCTTTTTCATTGTGAGTCAACAGCAGGGCAAAATGGGCCAGTTGCTCTTCGCTGCAGTGCTGGAGAAAAACGAGGTCTTCATCATTTAGATAGGAAACTTTCATTAGGGGTATCGCTTCTCGAAGATTCGCTTAGTCGTCGCCGGTGATTTTTAAAGAGGCCATATCAGACGAGTTCACGGTATGCCCGGAGAAGGTGATTTTTGAGACGCAGCGTTTGTTGTCGTTATCGCTGTTGATATTGATCCAATCGGTGGTCACGCCCTCTTTTAGCGACGATGGCACGTTCAGGCTCTGGCTGCTGCTGCGGGCGGCTTTGAAGTAGACGGAGGCGCCGCTGAGTTCAGCATCACCGCGGTCGACGGTCAACTTGATACGTTTGACGACGCGACAAACCGGCAGCTTCAGCGTCAGATCGCTGGTTTCATTACGAGGTAAAGCAATAACGCCCAGGATTTTGTGATCGTTCGCGTAGGCGGAGGAAGCCAGCATCAGGCCGAAAGCCAGGCTTGCAGAGACGTTTAATACTGTTTTCATTTTATTCCTTACCGGAGAGACCCTTTAACAACATCAAATGCAGGGGGCGGATTTTATCCCTCTCTGATATGGCTTTCAGCGCTTAATCATTTCAACTTATGACAATAATTAACTGAATATATTGATGTTTTTATATATTCAATGTGAATAAGTCTTGCCGTATTAACCTCGTTTTTACCGCAATTAAACCGCACTGAATGAAAAAATTTTACTGCTGCCCCTTGATGGATGACGTTGCGACCCCATCTTGTAGTCAACCGCAGTGAGTGAGTCTGAAAAAAAACGATTCAGGGCAGTTGAAACCGTAGGTTTCGCCCTTATTACAGATTCACAACCACATGTTGACTGAATTTTTAGTGGAGACGTTTAGATGGGTAAAATTATTGGTATCGACCTGGGTACTACCAACTCTTGTGTAGCGATTATGGATGGCACTACCGCTCGCGTTCTGGAGAACGCCGAAGGCGACCGCACCACGCCTTCTATCATTGCTTATACCCAGGATGGTGAAACTCTGGTTGGTCAGCCGGCTAAACGTCAGGCAGTGACAAACCCGCAAAACACCCTGTTTGCGATTAAACGCCTGATTGGCCGCCGCTTCCAGGACGAAGAAGTTCAGCGTGACGTTTCTATCATGCCTTACAAAATTGTTGCCGCAGACAATGGCGACGCGTGGCTTGATGTGAAAGGCACCAAAACGGCACCACCGCAGATCTCTGCTGAAGTGCTGAAAAAAATGAAGAAAACCGCTGAAGATTACCTGGGTGAGCCGGTAACTGAAGCTGTTATCACCGTACCTGCATACTTCAACGATGCTCAGCGTCAGGCAACTAAAGATGCTGGCCGTATCGCAGGTCTGGAAGTCAAACGTATCATCAACGAACCAACCGCAGCTGCGCTGGCTTATGGTCTGGATAAAGAAGTCGGCAACCGTACTATCGCGGTATACGACCTCGGTGGTGGTACCTTCGATATTTCCGTTATCGAAATCGACGAAGTTGATGGCGAAAAAACCTTTGAAGTTCTGGCGACCAACGGTGATACCCACCTGGGTGGTGAAGACTTCGATACCCGCCTGATCAACTACCTCGTTGACGAGTTTAAGAAAGATCAGGGCATCGACCTGCGTAACGACCCGCTGGCGATGCAGCGCCTGAAAGAAGCCGCTGAGAAAGCGAAGATTGAACTCTCTTCCGCTCAGCAGACCGACGTGAACCTGCCGTACATCACCGCAGACGCGACCGGTCCTAAACACATGAACATCAAAGTGACCCGTGCGAAACTGGAAAGCCTGGTAGAAGACCTGGTTAACCGTTCTATCGAGCCGCTGAAAGTTGCGCTGCAGGATGCTGGCCTGTCCGTATCCGATATCCAGGACGTCATCCTGGTCGGTGGTCAGACTCGTATGCCAATGGTGCAGAAGAAAGTTGCTGAGTTCTTCGGTAAAGAACCGCGTAAAGACGTTAACCCGGACGAAGCTGTTGCGATTGGCGCAGCGGTTCAGGGCGGCGTTCTGACCGGTGAAGTAAAAGACGTGCTGCTGCTGGACGTTACCCCGCTGTCTCTGGGTATCGAAACCATGGGCGGTGTGATGACTGCGCTCATCAACAAAAACACCACCATTCCAACTAAGCACAGCCAGGTGTTCTCTACCGCTGAAGACAACCAGTCTGCGGTAACTATCCACGTGATTCAGGGTGAGCGTAAACGTGCATCCGATAACAAATCACTGGGTCAGTTCAACCTGGACGGTATCAGCCCAGCACCGCGCGGCATGCCGCAGATCGAAGTCACCTTCGATATCGATGCTGATGGTATCCTGCACGTTTCCGCGAAAGACAAAAACAGCGGTAAAGAGCAGAAGATCACCATTAAGGCTTCTTCCGGTCTGAACGAAGAAGAAATTCAGAAAATGGTTCGTGAAGCTGAAGCTAACGCCGAAGCTGACCGTAAGTTTGAAGAGCTGGTTCAGACCCGTAACCAGGGCGACCATCTGCTGCACAGCACTCGTAAGCAGGTTGAAGAAGCAGGCGAACAGCTGCCAGCTGATGACAAAACCGCCATCGAGTCTGCGCTGACCGCGCTGGAAGCGTCTCTGAAAGGCGAAGACAAAGCGGACATCGAAGCGAAAATGCAGGCGCTGGCACAGGTTTCTCAGAAACTGATGGAAATCGCTCAGCAGCAGCACGCACAGCAGCAGGCGGGTGCCGCAGGCGCTGACGCTTCCGCGAACAATGCGAAAGACGACGACGTTGTTGACGCTGAGTTCGAAGAAGTGAAAGACAAAAAATAATCGCCCTGATGCAGGGTAATTAATCAGCACGGGCGAAGAGGGTTTCCTCTCCGCCCGTGCTCGCATGTTAAGGGGCTGAAAAAAACCAATGGCAAAGCAAGACTATTACGAGATTTTGGGCGTTTCCAAAACAGCGGAAGAGCGTGAAATCAAAAAGGCGTACAAGCGCCTGGCCATGAAATTCCACCCGGACCGCAACCAGGGTGATAAAGAGGCCGAAGCCAAGTTTAAAGAGATCAAAGAAGCGTACGAGATCCTGACCGACGCGCAGAAGCGTGCGGCCTACGATCAGTACGGCCATGCGGCCTTTGAACAGGGCGGTATGGGCGGCGGCGGTGCCGGTGGTTTCGGCGGCGGCGCGGACTTCAGCGATATCTTTGGTGACGTATTCGGCGATATCTTCGGTGGTGGTCGCGGTCGCCAGCGTGCGTCCCGTGGCGCGGATCTGCGCTACAACATGGATCTGACGCTGGAAGAAGCGGTTCGTGGTGTGACCAAAGAGATCCGCATCCCGACGCTGGAAGAGTGCGACATCTGCCACGGCAGCGGCGCTAAAGCGGGCTCGCAGCCGCAGACCTGTCCGACCTGTCACGGCTCCGGCCAGGTACAGATGCGCCAGGGCTTCTTCGCCGTACAGCAGACCTGTCCACATTGTCAGGGCCGCGGTACGCTGATTAAAGATCCGTGCAACAAATGTCATGGTCATGGTCGCGTTGAGAAGACCAAAACCCTGTCCGTTAAAATTCCGGCAGGCGTGGATACCGGCGATCGTATTCGTCTGACCGGCGAAGGCGAAGCGGGCGAGCATGGGGCACCGGCAGGCGACCTGTACGTTCAGGTTCAGGTGAAGCAGCACGCTATTTTTGAGCGTGAAGGCAACAACCTGTACTGCGAAGTGCCGATTAACTTCTCCATGGCGGCCCTGGGCGGCGAGATTGAAGTGCCGACGCTTGATGGTCGTGTGAAGCTGAAAATTCCGGGCGAAACGCAAACCGGTAAACTGTTCCGCATGCGCGGCAAGGGTGTGAAATCCGTCCGCGGCGGCGTGCAGGGCGACCTGCTTTGCCGCGTGGTGGTAGAAACCCCAGTCGGTCTCAACGAGAAGCAGAAACAGCTGCTGAAAGACCTGCAGGAAAGCTTCGGCGGTCCAACCGGCGAGAACAACAGCCCGCGTTCGAAAAGCTTTTTCGACGGTGTGAAGAAGTTCTTTGACGATTTGACCCGTTAACCCTTCGCCCCTCGGGCGAGTGCGGACCAGACAAAAAACCCGAAGCCTTCCGCTTCGGGTTTTTTATTGTTCGGCTAAACTGAATTATCATCCAGTTATAATCTGATTTTACCGATCTGTCAGACGCGATAACATGGTTTTATCGATGAATACGTGCTTATAGAGAGAGTAAAAGTGAAGCATCTTCAGCGCTTTTTTAGCAACGATGCCTCTGGTGGCATCATCCTGATTATTGCAGCGGTCCTGGCCATGCTGATGGCCAACATGGGGGCGACCAGCGGCCTGTATCATGCCTTCCTGGAAACGCCGGTGCAGCTGCGCGTAGGCGCATTAGAAATTAACAAGAACATGCTGCTGTGGATTAACGACGCCCTGATGGCGGTGTTTTTCCTGCTGATTGGTCTTGAGGTCAAACGCGAGATGATGCAGGGCTCGCTTGCCACGCGTCGCCAGGCCATTTTCCCGGTGATTGCCGCGCTGGGCGGTATGGTTGTGCCTGCGCTGGTCTACCTGGCGTTTAACGCTCAGGATCCGATTGCGAGCAGCGGCTGGGCCATTCCTGCGGCAACGGATATCGCCTTTGCGCTTGGCGTGCTGGCACTGCTGGGCAGCCGTGTACCGGCCTCACTCAAGATCTTCCTGATGGCATTAGCCATCATCGACGATTTGGGTGCCATCGTCATTATCGCGCTGTTTTACACTAATGATTTGTCGCTGCTGTCGCTGGCTGTTGCGGCGGCCGCCATTGTGGTGCTTGCGATTCTGAATATGAGCGGCGTACGCCGTACCGGTATTTATATTCTGGTGGGCGTGATTTTGTGGACGGCGGTGCTGAAGTCCGGCGTACACGCTACTCTCGCCGGGGTGATCGTTGGTTTCTTTATCCCGCTGCGCGAGCAAAACGGAAAGTCGCCGGCGAAGCAGCTTGAACATGTGCTGCACCCGTGGGTGGCCTTTATGATCCTGCCACTGTTTGCCTTTGCCAACGCGGGCGTCTCTTTACAAGGCGTTACGCTTGCAGGGCTGACCTCGCTGCTGCCGCTGGGCATCATCGCGGGTCTGTTTATCGGTAAGCCGCTGGGTATCAGCCTGTTCTGCTGGCTGGCACTGAAGTTCAAGCTGGCGAAGCTGCCGGAAGGGGCTGACTTTTCGCAGATTATGGCCGTTGGCCTGCTGTGCGGGATTGGCTTCACCATGTCTATCTTTATCGCCAGCCTGGCATTCGGCAGCATCGACCCGTCGCTGATTAACTGGGCGAAGCTTGGCATCCTGATTGGCTCGGTGATGTCGGCAGTGGTGGGATACGGTTTATTACGCACGCATTTAAAGCCTCAGACGGCGTAAGCGCACGATGAGAATCAAAGGAGAGGGGAGCACAGGGCATGTCGCACATTAATTACAATCACCTTTACTACTTCTGGCATGTCTACAAGGAAGGCTCGGTGGTAGGGGCGGCGGAAGCGCTGTACCTGACGCCACAAACCATTACCGGGCAAATCAAGGCGCTGGAAGAACGGTTGCAGGGCAAACTGTTTAAACGTAAAGGGCGCGGTATTGAGCCGAGCGAATTGGGTGAGCTGGTCTTCCGCTATGCGGACAAAATGTTCACCCTAAGCCAGGAGATGCTGGATATCGTTAACTATCGCAAAGAGTCGAACCTGCTGTTCGACGTCGGCGTGGCGGATGCGCTATCCAAACGATTGGTCAGCGGGGTGCTGGATGCCGCGGTGGTGGAGGATGAACAGATCCATCTGCGCTGCTTTGAATCGACGCATGAGATGCTGCTGGAGCAGTTGAGCCAGCATAAGCTGGATATGATTATCTCCGATTGCCCGATCGACTCTACGCAGCAGGAGGGGCTGTTCTCGGTGAAAATTGGCGAATGCGGCGTCAGCTTCTGGTGCATGAATCCCGCGCCGGAAAAACCGTTTCCAGCCTGCCTGGAGGAGCGTCGGTTGCTGATCCCGGGCCGCCGCTCGATGCTGGGCCGTAAGTTGTTGAACTGGTTTAACGTGCAGGGACTGAAGGTTGAGATTCTGGGCGAGTTCGACGATGCGGCGCTGATGAAGGCGTTTGGCGCGGCGCATAATGCCATCTTTGTCGCACCAACGCTGTATGCGCATGACTTCTATGCCGATGACAATATCGTCGAGATTGGCCGGATGGATAACGTGATGGAAGAGTATCACGCGATATTCGCTGAACGGATGATTCAGCACCCGGCGGTGCAACGTATTTGTCACCGCGATTATTCGGCGCTGTTTGCCGAATCGTTGAAGTAATCGGTGGTTTCCCGGGGACGGCGCTTGATGCGCCTTGCCCGGGCTACGGGAACGCAGGCTGGGAGCCCGCATAAGGCCTTAAGCAAACCTATGCTGACTCCCGCGCTACCAGATGAAAGCCGATATCAACAATCACGTCTCCTTCCTCGTTACCTTCGATACGATCGGCAAGTAGGATGGCCGCCTGCTCGCCAATGGCGTGACGGTCAACGCTGACCGTGGTGATCGCCGGACGATTACTGGCGGCGAAATCCAGATCGCCGAAACCAATCACCGCGAGATCCTCCGGCACGCGTAAACCACGGCTTTCGGCTTCCATAATCGCGCCCTGCGCCAGGGTATCGGAACTGCAGACAATAACGTCAAACTCGCCGGATGCGAGTAACGCGGCCAGGCCGCTGCGCCCGAGCGCCAGAGACGCCGGGAGTGGCACTTCAGCCTGAGGCACATCGTCAATTCCGCACTTAGCCAGCCTGGCGCGCAGCCCTTGCTTACGCAGCGTTGCGCGAGAATCTCCGGCCCATAGCAACCCCGGGCGGCGATAGCCTTTTTCCAGCAGATACTCACCAATGGTTTCGCCGACTTTCTCATGAGAAAAGCCTACCAACATATCCAGCGGCGTCGGGGTCAGATCCCAAATTTCCACCACCGGCGTGGCGGCATTAAGAATGGTTTTCTTTAGTGCCGGCGCATGCTGGATGCCGGTTAATACCACGCCATCTGGACGCCGCGAAAGTAAAGTGGATACCAGCTCGGCTTCCGTCTCCCGGCTATAGCCTGCTACGCACAGCAGCATATGGTAGCCGCGCGCCGCCAGGGTATCGCTCAGCGCCTGGATGGTATCGACGAACATATTGTTATTGATTTGCGGTACCACCACGGCCACCAGTTTGCTACGCCTGGACGCTAGCCCGCCGGCCAGTGCGTTGGGAATGTAGCCCGTGGCCTGCACCGCCTGCATCACTTTTTCTACCGTTTTCGGCCGTACCAGCTGTGGCGTATTCAGCGCCCGACTAACCGTCATCGACGACAACCCGGCGCTGCGGGCCACATCATCCAGCGTCGGCGCGCGCGTCGGTTTTATGCTTTTCACGACTTAGCCCCTGTGTTGAGTCGTTTCCTGTGGGCATTATTGATGATGGCCCACGCAATTGCCAGCGCCCGCCGGTGCACCCCTAATAGAATCAATAACCTGACGCATTAAATGTTATCGCTATCATTATGTGTTGTGAGTTTCCCCAGTCCTTATTGGATTGTGATGTGCATTGCATAATTTTGCCATTAATAACCGCTTATTGTGATCGTTTGTACAAAATAAAAGCACTGGCATAGCGTGAGAATAAAATCAGAGCTAGAAATGTTAGCGCAAACATTTTATTTTCAAAAAGGAACTCATCATGACTTCAAGCGCTAACTCCGAGTCCGTAACCTATGCCAAAACTTCCGGCGTCAAAACCGCCTCTGAAACCGGCGATCGCATTGAACACGTCAAGCTATCGCTGGCCTTTCTACCGCTGGCGACCCCCGTCAGCGATGCAAAAGTCCTCACCGGTCGACAAAAACCATTGACCGAAGTGGCGATTATCATCGCTGAAATTCGCTCCCGCGACGGCTTTGAAGGGGTCGGTTTTAGCTATTCCAAACGCGCGGGCGGCCAGGGGATTTACGCTCATGCCAAAGAGATTGCCGATAACCTGTTAGGCGAAGACCCGAACGATATCGACAAGATCTACACCAAACTGCTGTGGGCCGGCGCTTCTGTAGGTCGTAGCGGTATGGCGGTACAGGCTATCTCTCCTCTCGATATTGCCTTGTGGGATATGAAAGCCAAACGCGCCGGGCTGCCGCTGGCAAAACTGCTCGGCTCGCATCGCGATTCCGTACAGTGCTACAACACCTCCGGCGGTTTCCTGCATACGCCATTGGATCAAGTACTGAAAAACGTTGCTATCTCTCGTGAGAATGGGATCGGCGGCATCAAACTGAAAGTCGGCCAGCCCAATACCGCCGAGGATATCCGTCGCCTGACGGCCGTGCGCGAAGTGCTGGGGGATGATTTCCCGCTGATGGTGGACGCTAATCAGCAGTGGGATCGCGAAACCGCCATTCGTATGGGGCGTAAAATGGAGCAGTTCAACCTTATCTGGATTGAAGAGCCACTGGATGCTTACGATGTTGAAGGCCACGCGCAGTTGGCCGCTGCGCTGGATACGCCGATTGCGACCGGTGAGATGCTGACCAGCTTCCGCGAGCATGAACAGCTGATTCTCGGCAACGCCAGCGACTTCGTACAGCCGGATGCCCCACGCGTTGGCGGGATCTCTCCATTCCTGAAAATTATGGATTTGGCGGCGAAGCACGGTCGCAAGCTGGCCCCGCACTTTGCGATGGAAGTCCACCTGCACCTTGCCGCCGCCTATCCGTTGGAGCCGTGGCTGGAGCACTTCGAGTGGCTGAACCCGCTGTTTAACGAGCAACTGGAGCTGCGCGATGGACGGATGTGGATTTCTGAGCGTCACGGTCTTGGCTTCACGCTGAGCGAACAGGCCCGTCGCTGGACCCAGCAAAGCTGCGAGTTTGGTAAACGCCCATAATCGACTCCCCGGATGGCGGCGTAAACCTTTATCCGGGCTACAAAGCTGGCAAACCTCGCCGAACCGTAGCCATGGCAAGCGCCGCGCCACCGGGGATAAATCACTTACCTGCTGTACCCACAATACGCAACCCTGTAAAAGGAGTTGATCAAAATGCAACAGCAAATAAAACGCAGCAACGTGCGTTATGGAATATTATTATTTTTATTTCTGGCCACCGTATTTAATTATGCCGATAGGGCAACGTTGTCCGTTGTCGCACCAATTATGAGCAAAGAGTTAGGTTTCGATCCGGAGGCGATGGGGCTGGCCTTTTCGGTATTTGGTATTTCCTACGTGATTATGCAAATACCCGGAGGTTGGCTGCTGGATAAATATGGTTCACGGCTGGTATACGGCTGCGCGCTGATAGGCTGGTCGGTGGTGACCATGTTCCAGGGCACTATCTATATGTATGCCAGTCCGTTGGTGGTTCTGGTTATTCTGCGCCTGATGATGGGCGCAATTGAAGCCCCGGCCTTTCCGGCCAACAGTCGTCTTAGCGTGCAATGGTTCCCCAATAAAGAACGCGGATTTGTGACCTCGGTATATCAGGCCGCGCAGTATATTTCCCTGGGGATTATTACGCCGCTAATGACGATTATTTTGCACAATTTAAGCTGGCATTATGTCTTTTATTATATTGGTGCCATCGGGGTGGTGTTGGGGATATTCTGGCTGGTGAAGGTGAGAGATCCTTCTCACCATTCGAAAATTAACCAGCAGGAACTTGACTATATTCGCGAGGGCGGCGGCGAGCCGGAATTAGGCACTAAAAAATCGCAGCAAAAATTAACCCTCGCGCAGATTAAAAGCGTTTGCGTTAATCGCATGATGATTGGGGTTTATATTGGTCAATTCTGCGTCACGTCTATTACCTGGTTTTTCCTCACCTGGTTTCCAACCTACCTCTACCAGGCAAAAGGGATGTCGATCCTGAAAGTCGGGTTCGTCGCTAGTATCCCGGCCATTGCCGGATTTATCGGTGGCCTGCTGGGTGGCGTATTCTCAGACTGGCTACTAAAGCGCGGCTATAGCCTGACGACCGCGCGCAAGATCCCGGTGATCTGCGGGATGCTGCTCTCCTGCGTGATTGTCGTCGCCAACTACACCTCTTCGGAAGTGGTGGTGATCGCTGCGATGAGCCTGGCGTTCTTTGCCAAAGGCTTTGGCAATCTCGGCTGGTGCGTACTGAGCGATACTTCGCCGAAAGAGATGCTGGGAATTGCGGGGGGTGTTTTCAACATGTGCGGTAACCTGGCAAGCATTATCACTCCGCTGGTTATCGGCGTGATCCTCGCCAATACCCACTCTTTTGATTACGCCATCCTGTACGTCGGTTCGATGGGCGTGCTGGGGCTGTTCTCCTATCTGTTTATCGTTGGCCCACTGGACCGTCTGACGCTGACTCCACGCACCGCTTGATTTAAGACTCTGGCGTAATTCTACTCCGCTGTTTCGCATCACATTCCTGCGAAACGGCGGTTTTTTCATCGTCGATAGACATTGTCACGCGGGCGGCATCCGTGGGTCGCGTTTATTAAACCTGCCGCAAAGAGCCAAATGACAGGCATAAAAAAACCCGCATTAAGCGGGTCTTTTTGTGCACAGAAAACCCCCAGCTAGGCTGGGGGTTCCGGAAAGCTTTCAGCTTTAAGCCAGTTATTAAAACCCCTTTTGATTTGTTAAAACA